>NZ_JBXWRT010000016.1:0-84621 GCF_059613045.1 Ruegeria sp. BHSC037 | reverse complement strand
CGGCGTCCAGTTCGCGCGCGCCATATGGGCAGGCCCAGGCGCACAGGCCGCAGCCGATGCAGTCGCTTTCGTTGACCAGCACGATCCCATCTTCGACCCGCTTGTAGCTGGCGCCGGTGGGGCAGACGGTAACGCAGGGGGCATCCTCGCAATGCAGGCAGGATTTCGGGAAATGGACCAGCTGGGCGGCACCTTCGGCCGGCTGAACCTCGTAGGAGTGCACCCGGTTCAGAAATGTGCCCGAGGGGTCGGCTCCATAGGCGTCCTGATCGGACAGGGGGGCGCCGTAATTCTCGGTGTTCCAGCCCTTGCAGGAGATCACGCAGGCATGACAGCCCACGCAGGTGTCCAGGTCGATGACCAGGCCCATCTTTCGTTCGGTGGATTGGGGGAGTTGGGTCATAGTGTCTGCTCGTGTTCCGGGCCGGGAGAGGTGAGGGTGCCAGCCCCCTCTTGAGCCTGGCGGCTCAATTCACCCCCGGGATATTTCGGGCCAGATGAAGGACGGGGCAGGGTCATTCGCCGACCTTCCACGCAAGATCCTTGGGGCCGGTGCCGACCGGAGATTTGATTGGCGGGAATTCCGGTTGGCTTTGGGCGTCTGCCGGTGTTTCGGCTTTTTCGATCTTGACCTTCAGGTCAAACCAGGCGGCCTGTCCCGTGATCGGGTCGGAATTTGCCCAGCGCAGGCCGTCGCCCTTGGGCGGCAGCAGTTCGTGGATCAGGTGGTTGAGCAGGAAGCCCTTGTTCGCCTCGGGCGCGTCGGGCTGCAGGGCCCAGGCGCCCTTGCGTTTGCCGATGGCGTTCCATGTCCAGACGGTGTTTTCGTTGAGCGCGGCCATCTCCATGACCGGCACAGTGATTTCGCCGTGTGGGGAGGTGACGCGAGCCCAGTCGCCGTCTTTCAGCCCGTGCTCCCGCATCAGTTTGGTGGGGACAAAAAGCGGGTTGCGTCCATGCAGTTGGCGCAGCCACGCGTTCTGGCTGCCCCAGCTGTGATACATTGCCATCGGGCGCTGGGTCAGGGCGTTGATGGTATAGCCATCGTTGCCGGTCTGGTCGGTTTCGTACCAGATGGGCAGTGGATCCATTTTGTGTCTGATCTGGTCGCGCAGGTGGTCGGGCGGCTGGCGGTCGCCGTGACCTTCAGCGGCCAGCTGGAATTTGCGCATCGGCTCGGAATAGAGTTGGAACAGGTAGGGTTGAGGGCTGTCATACAGGCCCATTCCCACCGCCCAGTCCTGATACGCAGTGTTCCAGGGTTTGTAGTAGAGCGCCGCATCGGGAATGTGCTCGACGAAAAACCCACCGTTTTCGATGTAGCGGTTCAGCTGGTCGGGGTTCACATCGCCGCGCCCCACCTGCGAGCCATCGGCGCCGCGGAAGCCGGCCAGCGGGCCGATGCCTGGTTTGCGCTGGTGGTTGACCATGTAGTCGGCATAGTCGGTCCATTTCGGGCTTCCATCCTCGTTGGTGAAGCCCGGAAGTTTCATGCGGTTGGCCAGTTCGATCAGAACCGATTGAAAGCCACGCACGTCGCGGTCGGGTTCGATGACCGGCCAGCGGATCGCGTCGGCGGCGGCGTCGGCCTCGCAGATCGGGCGGTCGAGCAGCGAAATGCAGTCGTGACGCTCGAGATATGTGGTGTCGGGCAGGATCAGGTCGGCATAAGCTACCATTTCCGAGGAATAGGCATCGGAGTAGATGATGCGCGGGATGGCATATTTGCCGTCTTCGTTCCGGCGGGTCAGCATCTCGATCACGCCGCTGGTGTTCATGGTCGAGTTCCACGACATGTTCGCCATGTACATGAACAACGTGTCGATCTTGTAGGGATCACCCGCCGCCGCATTCGATATCACCATGTGCATTAGCCCGTGGGCTGACATGGGGTTTTCCCAAGTGAAGGCCTTGTCGATGCGCTGCGGCGTGCCGCAGTCGTCCAGCAGAAGGTCCTCGGGGCCGCGGGGAAAGCCAAGATGCGGACCATCCAGCGGTCGGCCGGGGCGGCGATCGCCATGTGGTGTAGGGTGGGCCTCGACGGGTTTGGGATAGGGCGGTTTGAACCGGAAGCCGCCGGGAACTTCGACCGTGCCCAGCAGGATCTGCAGGCTGTGCAGCGCACGACAGGTCTGAAACCCGTTGGCATGGGCCGAAATGCCGCGCATGGCATGGAAACTGACCGGCCGCCCCACCATTTTGCTGTGCGTCTCGCCGCGGAAGTCGGTCCATTCTTGGTCCAGCTCGAACGCCTCGTCAAAGGCGACGCGGGCCAGTTCGGCGGCGATGGCCCGGATGCGTTGGGCCGGGATGCCGCATGTGTCGGCAACGGCTTCCGGCGCGTATTCGTCGCTGAGGTAACGTTCGGCCATCAGGTGGAAGACCGGCCTGTGGGTGACGCCATCGCGTGTGTATTGCGCCGACAGGTCGGGGCGCACGCCGGGTTTGTCGAATGCCGCAGGCTGCCCGGTAATGCGGTCGATCACAAGCGGCTTGCCGTCGGCGTCGCGCAGAAACAGACCCTTTTCCGGGCCTTCCTGGGCATTCACCAGAACGGGTGCGTTGGTATAGCGGCTAAGATAGTCCAAATCGATCTTGCCGGCTTTCATCAGCACATGGATCAGCGACAGGATGAAAAGCCCGTCGGTGCCCGGAGTTATCCCCACCCAGTCGTCGGCAACCGCGTTGTACCCCGAGCGGACCGGGTTCACGCCGATCACGCGTGCGCCGCGCGCCTTGATCTTGCCGATCCCCATCTTGATGGGGTTGCTGTCGTGGTCCTCGGCCACCCCGAACAGCATGAACAGCTTGGTATGGTCCCAGTCGGGCTGTCCGAATTCCCAGAAAGCCCCCCCCATCGTATAGATTCCGCCTGCCGCCATGTTGACCGAACAGAACCCACCATGCGCGGCATAGTTTGGTGTGCCGAAATTCTGGGCCCAGAACGAGGTGAAGCTTTGGCTTTGGTCGCGACCCGTGAAGAACGCCAGTTTCTGAGGGGCGGTTTCGTGCAGTTCGTGCAGCCAGCCGACGGCGGTGCTGAGCGCTTCGTCCCACTCGATTTCGCGGAATTCACCCGAGCCACGCGGCCCGACGCGACGCAGCGGTTTGCGCAGCCGGGACGGGGCGTTCACCTGCATGATCCCCGCGCTGCCCTTGGCGCACAGCACGCCCTTGTTCACGGGGTGGTCGCGGTTGCCCTCGATATAGGCGACCTTGCCATCCTTGAGGTGCACGTTGATCCCGCAGCGGCAGGCGCACATGTAGCAGGTGGTCTTGCGGACCTCGTCCGAAACTTCGGGTGACGTATCCAGCTTTGGTTGGCTCATGTGTTTCCCTGTGGCTCATGGCCGCCAATGTCGCGCAGGCGGTTCTATCTTGACGCTACTCTAGGCAATTCCCCGTCCCGATCCAGAGGCTTGCGCCGTTCAGGCCGGTGCGTCGACGTGCGGATCACCGCCCGTGGCCCGGGCGATGATCGGGTTTCAGGCGCCCGCTCGCGTCAGGCGCCGGTCTGCGGCCGCATGTCGTCACGGCTGATGCCGGCCACCGCCACCGGCTTTTTCATCGCATCGCGGCGGAACGGTTCGCCCAGTTCCTGGTTGATCAAGGCTTCGATCAGGGTGGTGATGCCGTTTTTCTGATCTTCGATCGCTTGTGCCAAGGCTGCGGTCAGTTCATCCATGGTGCGGGCCACCACGCCCTTCAGGCCGCAGGCCTGCGCGATGCCGGCATACGAGACCTTGGTGTCCAACTCGGTCCCCACGAAATTGTCGTCGAACCACAGGGTCGAGTTCCGCTTTTCGGCGCCCCACTGGTAGTTGCGGAAAACGATTTGGGTGATGGCGGGCCATTCCTCGCGGCCGATCGCGGTCAGTTCGTTCACCGCGATGCCGAATGCGCCGTCACCGGCAAAGCCCACGACCGGCACGTCCGGGCAGCCGATCTTGGCGCCGACGATGGCCGGCAGGCCATATCCGCAGGGGCCGAACAGGCCCGGCGCGAGGTATTTGCGGCCCGCCTCGAAGGACGGATAGGCGTTGCCGATGGCGCAGTTGTTGCCGATGTCCGAGCTGATGATCGCCTCTTTCGGCAGGGCGGCCTGAATGGCGCGCCAGGCCATGCGGGGGCTCATCCAGTCGGGCTTGGCGGCACGGGCGCGCTCGTTCCAGGTGGTGCCCGGGTCGTCGTCCTCGTGGTCCATGCTGGTCAGCTGCTGGGCCCAGCGCGATTTCTTTTCGGCGATCTTCGCCTTGCGTTCGGCGCGACCTTCGTCGCCCGCGGTGTCGCTCAGCTGGTTCAGGATGCCGGTCGCCACCTTGGCCGCGTCACCCACGATGCCCACGGTGACCGTCTTGGTCAGGCCGATTCGGTCGGGGTTGATGTCAACTTGGATGATCTTGGCGTCGGCTGGCCAGTATTCCATGCCATAGCCCGGCAGGGTCGAGAACGGGTTCAGGCGGGTGCCGAGGCACAGCACAACGTCGGCCTCCTTGATCAGCTCCATTGCAGCCTTGGACCCGTTGTAGCCCAGCGGGCCGGCGAACAGCGGGTGGCTGCCGGGGAAGGCGTCGTTGTGCTGGTAGCCGACGCAGACCGGGGCATCCAGACGCTCGGCCAGCGCCTTCGAGGCTTCGATCCCGCCCTTGGACAGAACCACGCCGGCACCGTTCAGGATAACGGGGTTCTTCGCCTTCGACAGCAGCTCGGCCGCCTGGGCCACGGCGGTTTCACCGCCCGAGGGGCGCTCGAACTCGACGATGGCGGGAAGCTCGATGTCGATCACCTGGGTCCACATGTCGCGCGGGATGTTGATCTGGGCCGGGGCGCTGGCGCGCTTGGCCTTCATGATCACGCGGTTCAGAACCTCGGCCACGCGCGACGGGTCGCGGACCTCTTCCTGATAGGCGACCATGTCCTCGAACAGTTTCATCTGCTCGACTTCCTGAAAGCCACCCTGACCGATGGTCTTGTTCGCGGCCTGCGGCGTGACCAGCAGCAGCGGTGTGTGGTTCCAGTAGGCGGTCTTCACGGCAGTGACGAAGTTGGTGATGCCGGGGCCGTTCTGCGCAATCATCATCGACATCTTGCCGGTTGCGCGGGTGTAGCCGTCGGCCATCATGCCAGCCGATCCTTCGTGAGCGCAGTCCCAGAACATGATTCCGGCCTTGGGGAACAGGTCCGAGATCGGCATCATGGCCGAACCGATGATCCCGAACGCATGTTCGATCCCGTGCATTTGCAGCGTTTTTACAAAGGCCTCTTCCGTGGTCATTTTCATCTGGGCGATCTCCGAACAGGGGTGAAAACAGGCAGGCGCGCCGCCTGGGTCGCCATAGGTTTTGGCGCAATGCCGGCCACCGGGTTAGGGCCAGTCGGGCAATCGGCTTAGGTCCAGAGGGCGGTCAGGTTGCCTGAATCGCCCCGGCGATCCTGGCGATCCCGTCGGGAATGCGGTCGGACGAAATCGAGGAATAGCCCAGCCTGTAGAAGTTGCGCGGACGGTTCGGGCCGGAAAAAAACGGCGCGCCGGGTTCGATGTGAACACCCTGTTTCTGCAACTGCCGCGCCAGTTCGGCGGTATCGACATGGTCGGGGGCCCGCATCCACATCGACGAACCGCCGAACACCCCGCGTCCGGCGACGGTCAGCCCGTGCCGCTCGATGGCCTCTTCCATGGTCTGCCGGCGGTGCAACAGGGCTTTGGACATGCGGCGGATCTGGGCGTCATAGTGCCCCAGCGACAGGAAATAGGCCGCGGTGCGCTGGATGTGGCCCGGCGGATGCCGGAACACCAGCGACCGAAGGGCGCGAGCCTCGCGGATGAAGGCCTCGGACCCGACCATGTAGCCCAGCCGCAGACCCGGAAACAGCGATTTGGAGAAACTGCCGACATAGATCACGCGGCCGTCCTTGTCCAAGGACTTGAGCGCCGGGGAGGGGGCGCCTAGAAAGGCCATCTCGAATTCATAGTCGTCTTCGACGATCATTGCGTCCAGCGCGCGGGCGCGTTCCAGCAGGTCGTGGCGCCGCGCCACGGGCATGGTCGCCGTGGTGGGGCATTGGTGGCTGGGCGTGGTGTAGATGACATCGGTGTCATCGGGGATGGCGTCGGGCGGCAGCCCGTCCTGATCGACGCGCAGCGCCGCCATGGTGGCATCCGAGCAGCGCAGCAATTCATGCAGCGCGTAATAGCTGGGATCTTCGATCGCTGCCTTGCGCCCGTGTCCCAGAAGGATGCGCGAGGTTAGCCACAGCGCGTTCTGCGCGCCCAGCGTGATCAGGATTTCCTCGGGCCGGGCCGCGATGCCACGGCGGGGCAGCGTGTGGCGGGCGATGAATTCGACCAGCAGCGGGTCGTCCTGATCCACATAGTCGCCGGTCAGTGAGTCGAAATCCTTGTGCCCCAGTGCTCGCACCGCGCACAGCCGCCAGTTGGCATGGTCGAACAGGGTGCGGTCGGGCTGACCGTAGATGAACGGATAGCGGTAGTCCCGCCAGTCCTGCGGTTTGGTCAGAACGTCGCCGTCCGAAAACCGGCGGGCCAGCGCCCTGTCCCAGTCGACAGTCTCGGCGCCGCGCTGGACCGGCGTGTATTTCGGCGGAACCGGCGCGTTCTCGGACACATAGTAGCCCGATCGCCCCCTGGCCGTCAGATAGTCATTCGCCAGCAGCTCGGTATAGGCCAGCGTCACGGTGATGCGGCTGACGCCCAGATGTGCGGCCAGCTTGCGTGACGAGGGCAGCTTTTCGCCCACGTGAAATCGCCCCGACAGGATGCCCTCGGCGATCATCTGCTGGATCTGCGCCTGCAGCGTGCCTTGCCCGTCCGGCTTCAGAAAGAAGGTGTCAACCGAAATCCCCATACCTCGTTATAGGGTGGACCTAAGGTGCGGGCAATCTGGACTTATCCTTGATCACCCTCTTCCGGCATTGACATGTCCCTGTAAATAATTCTAAAAAACTAGAAATTTAGTTTAATGGAGGGTAGAGCATGTGGGAAAAAGCGGCAGTAGGGTTTTCGGCCATGGGGTCCGAAGCCCGATTGCAGGTGCTCAAGACCTTGGTGCGCGCCGGCGAAGACGGGCTGAGCGTCGGAGAAATCCAGAGCCGGACCGGCATCGCCCCGTCGACCCTGGCCCATCACCTTCGGTTTCTGGCCGCCGGCGGCGTGGTCGAACAGGAAAAAGTGGGGCGCAGCACGATCAACCGGGCCTGTTTCCACGAACTGAAGAACCTCGCGCAGTTCATTCTCAGCGAATGCTGCGCGGACCAGCAAGGAAAGGCCGCCAACGATGGCTGAGTTGACGCAGACCCCAAAGGCGGCTGGCAAGCGCCTGACCGACTATCTCAAGACCCCTTGGGCGCCGATTGCGGCGATCCTTGCCTTGGTTGCCGTGCTGGACCCGGGCAACTGGGTCGCTGTCGTCAGCTTCGCGGGAAGGGCGCTGGCGCATACCGGTCAGTACATCCTGTTTGCGGTTCTGTTGCTTTCGTATCTCAAGGCCACGGGAGCGGAAACGATGGTGGCCCGCGCCTTTGAGGGGCGCGAAGCTCGGATGATCTTTCTGGCCGCCCTGTTCGGCGGGCTGGCGCCGTTCTGTTCCTGCGAGGTGATTCCGTTCATCGCCGGCCTGCTGGCCCTTGGCGCGCCGTTGTCGGCGGTGATGGCGTTCTGGCTCAGCTCGCCTCTGATCGACCCGCCGACCCTGCTGATCACCGCCGGTGCGCTGGGCTGGCCCTTTGCCATCGGCAAGGCCGCGGCCGCGGTGGCCTTGGGCCTGTTCGGAGGCTTTGCCGTGCGCTTTCTGATGCGTCGCGGGGCGTTCGCCCGGCCGTTGCGCCGGTACGAGCCGGCCGGATGCTGTGGCTGCGCCCCGAAGCAAAACGAGAAGCCCGTGTGGAAGTTCTGGCAGGTGCCCGAGCGCCGCGCCCGGTTCCGGGCCGAATTCGTGCAGAATGCCCTGTTCCTTCTGAAATGGATGGCCTTTGCCTATGTGCTCGAGGCGCTGCTGGTCAGCTATGTTCCGGCGGACCTGATCGCGCGCGCGGTCGGGGGCGAGGGCGTGGTTCCGATCGTAATCGCGGCCTTCGTGGGCATGCCCGCCTATCTGAACTCGTATGTCGCGCCGCCGCTGCTGGCCGGGCTGATGGAACAGGGGATGAGCGCCGGCGCGGCCATGTCGTTCATGATCGCGGGCGCGGTCAGCTCGATCCCGGCCATGGCTGCGGTGTGGTCGCTGGTCAAAGCACGTGTCTTTGCGGCCTACCTGGGCCTTGGCATCAGCGGCGCGATCGCGGCAGGTTTCCTGTTCCAGATGCTGTGAAACGCATGCCACCCGGCGACGGTCCGGGTGGCGTAGCCCGCCGGCCGATCAACTGCCCGCGCAATATTTCGGCAGCTTGAACCGGTATCGCGGTTCGCCGCTATCCATGTAGACGCGCTTTTCAATGCAGGCGGTCGTGCCGACGGTCTGCGCGATCGGGGCCTCGGTCGCCGTGATCGAAGCGGCAGACCCATCCGGCAGGCGCACCGAAGCAATCACCCCGTTCTTCAGGTCACCGTTGATCGGCGTCGCCGACAGGACCGGCACGGTCAGGAAGGCCTCGTGTTCATGCCTGCCATCACCGCTCAGCAACAGCAGGGCCGCCGCCACTCCGATGACGCTGACGCCACCGAGAATGACTAGTCCCTTGGTTTTCATGAATGCGTAGATCGAGACCGCCCGGTGCGGCCCGACGACTTTGGACAGTATGTTCAGCATAATCCGTTCCGATGAAAAAGGCCCCGTACCTGCGCGGTCGGGGCCCAAATCTGATTAGTTGCGATGGTCATCCTCATCGTCTTCTTCGGCACCGCCCTTGGGCAGGTTGAAGAAGCTGTCGGCATCGACGATCGGTTCCGCGTCCTTTTCTTCTTCGTCGTCATCGGACAACGAGAAGGTTTCCAGCCCCTCGATTGCCGTGGGGATCTTGGGCGCGGCGTCCATCTCCAGCGACTGTTCGGTCGAGACCAGCTTGCGGCGCTCGTCATCGCTCATCACGCCACCTTCAGCGGCCTTCTTCGCAGCGGCCTTCTGAACGGCTGCATCCAGTTCGGACTGTTTGCACAGGCCCAGAGCCACCGGATCGATCGGCTGCATGTTGGCGATGTTCCAGTGGGTGCGCTCGCGGATCGACTGGATCGTCGGCTTGGTGGTGCCTACCAGTTTCGAGATCTGGCCGTCGGAAAGTTCGGGGTGGAACTTGACCAGCCACAGGATCGCGTTGGGACGGTCCTGCCGCTTGGACAGCGGGGTGTAGCGAGGCCCGCGGCGTTTTTCCTCGCCGGCTGCGGCCGGGTTGAACTTTAGCTTCAGCTTGTGCAGCGGATCCTTCTCGGCCTTGTCGATCTCGTCCTGGGTCAGCTGGTTGTTGGCGATCGGGTCGAACCCTTTGACGCCGGCGGCCACATCGCCATCGGCGATGCCCTGAATTTCCAGCTCGTGCATGCCCACGAAATCCGCGATCTGCTTGAAGCTGATCGTGGTATTGTCCACCAGCCACACGGCGGTCGCCTTGGCCATCAGGGGTTTTGCCATGAGCCCGTCTCCTTTGAATACATCTGTCCCGTCGCCGGAATTCGGCGGCCCCGAGGTCTTGGGGCAGGTTTCCGTTGTCGGGGAACTCGGGGCGTATATAGTCGCGCAAAAGCCGGAAGGGAAGAGGCGAATGCGTTGGGTGGTTCTGTGGGCATTCAGTGCGGTGGCCGCGCTAGCCGAGGGCGAGAAGGCAGGGGAATTCGACTATTACGTGTTGTCGCTGAGTTGGTCGCCCAACTGGTGCGCCCGCGAGGGTGACGCGCGCGGGTCCGACCAATGCGATGCGCGCCACGATCACGGCTGGATCCTGCACGGGCTGTGGCCGCAATATCACCAAGGCTGGCCGTCGTATTGCCCCACGCCCAAAGCGCCGCCCTCTCGCGGGAAGACCCGTGAAATGCAGGATATTCAGGGCAGTTCCGGCCTTGCCTGGCATCAGTGGAAGAAACACGGCACCTGTTCGGGCCTGTCCGCGGCAGACTATTACGCGCTGTCGCGGCAGGCCTATGAGCGCATCAACCGCCCCGCGGTGTTCCGCAAGCTGGACAAGCCGGTCAAACTGCCGGCGCGCGTGGTCGAGGAGGCCTTTGTCAAAGCCAACCCGGGGCTGGAACCCGACATGATCACCGTCACCTGCAACAGCGGATACATCGAAGAAGTACGCATCTGCCTGTCGCGCGAACTGGACCCGGTGCCCTGCGGGCGGGACGTGATCCGGGACTGTACCGCATCGGACGCGGTGTTCGATCCGATTCGCTAGAGCTTCTTGTTCTGGCAGTCGCGGGCATAGTCCAGTGCCTTGGCGGTGCCTTTCAGGTCGATCGCCAAAACCCGCTCGCCCGCCGGATTGTAGACCGTCATCGTCTTGTTCCGGGCGATGGCGGTAACAAAGTTCCGGTCGGTGAAGAACACGGTCGCACCGGGCACCCGATCCTGCTTGAAGCCGATGGCGGTGGCGTCAAAGCTCTTGCCATCCAAATCGAACCGAATCGGATAGGATTTGCCGGGCTCGATGTCGCCCCAACCCTTGTGGAAAACGGTGAAATAGCCCCGATTGTCCAGCGCGTCATAGCCCAGACGCACCACCGACAGGTCCTGATACACCGTTTGGATCAGGCAGCCGTTACCCAGATTGGGATCCATCATGATGTTCCAGCCTTCGACGAACCCCTTGTCTATCAACTGCTGTGACCAAGCGGAGGCGGCGGTGAAGGCGGCAAGAACGAGCGCGATGACGCGGGTCATGGTCGGAATCTCCGGGCAAACAGGGTTCAGACCCGCAGGTTAGAGAAGTATCGTCAGATTTCAATCGGATCGCGACTCGATCCGGGACCTTTCGCCCTGCCGAAGGACCTGTACACCCGGCAATCCCGCCCATAGAGTTCGTGCGAATTCGTTGGACAGGACCCGCAGGATGAGACTTGCCACCGCCGCATACCCTCTCAGCTGGCTGGATAGCTGGGCGCAGTATGAAGACAAGCTGGCCGACTGGGTTGCGCAGGCCGCGGGGCAGGGCGCGCAGTTGCTGGTGTTCCCGGAATACGGTGCAATGGAGCTGTCAACTCTGGACGGTGCCGAGGTGGCCGGCGACCTGGAGCGCTCGATCCAGGCCATTTCCGACCGGATGGAGGAAGTCCACACCCTGCACCGGCGCCTTGCTGTCGAGTACAATGCGTACATTCTGGGCGCGTCCGCACCGGTGAATGCAGGGCAGGGCCGCCCCGTGAACCGGGCCGCGTTCTACGCGCCCGCCGGTGGCCACGACCACCAGGACAAGCAGATCATGACCCGGTTCGAGCGCACCCCTTGGAAAATCGCGCCGGGAGGGCCGCTGAAACTGTTCGACACGGCGTTGGGCAAGATCGGCATTCTGATCTGCTATGACAGCGAGTTTCCTCTACTCGGCCGCGCCCTGTCCGAGGCGGACCTGATCCTGGTGCCGTCCTGCACCGAAGCCCTGTCGGGCTATTGGCGCGTTCGCATCGGTGCGATGGCGCGGGCGTTGGAAAACCAATGTGTGACCGCGATGGCCTCGCTGGTCGGCGACAATGACTGGTCTGAGGCGGTCGACAAGAACACCGGCATGGGCGGTGTGTTCGGCCCTCCCGACGTGGGTTTCCCCGAGACCGGCGTTCTGGCGGAAGGCGCTCTGAACCAGCCGGGCTGGACCTATGCCGAGGTCGATCTGGACGCGATCGCCCATGTGCGGGCTGATGGCGGGGTTCTGAACCGGTCACACTGGTCGGAACAGGATCCCCGCGTCCAATCGGTCACATTGTCGCGCCTTTAGGCGATTCCGCCCTTGAAAAATTGGCAAAAGGGGACCATTTAAGCGCACACCTGCGGATTCCGCGGGACAACGCAACAATGGAGACAACATGGCCAAGGAAGATACGCTCGAATTTCCCGGTGTCGTGAAGGAACTCCTGCCCAATGCGACGTTTCGGGTCGAGCTGGAAAACGGCCATGAAATCATCGCACATACGGCAGGCAAGATGCGCAAGAACCGCATCCGCGTTCTGGCCGGCGACCGTGTTCAGGTCGAGATGACCCCCTATGATCTGACCAAGGGTCGGATCAACTACCGCTTCAAGTAACGCCTGCCGCAATGGCGTTCATCCTGGGATCGGGCAGCCCCAGACGGCTGGACCTGCTGGCGCAGCTTGGCGTGCAGCCCGATACGATTGCTGCCCCCGACATCGACGAGACGCCGCGCAAGGGGGAATTGCCCTTGCGGTATTGCGCGCGTATTGCCCGCGAGAAGGTGCATGCCGTGCAGGCGAACCCGGACGATATCGTCTTGTGCGCCGACACGACGGTTGCGCTGGGCCGACGCATACTGGGCAAGCCCGAAGATGCCGGCCAGGCCGCCGAGTTCCTGCTTGCCCTGTCGGGACGTCGCCACCGAGTGATCACCTCGGTCGCGGTGCGTCGCGGTGATCGGGTGCTGCAACGCGACGTTGTCAGCCAAGTCAAGGTCAAGCGTCTTTCGGACGTGGAAATCAACGCCTATCTCGCCACCGGCGATTGGCAGGGCAAGGCGGGTGGCTATGCCATTCAGGGTCCCGCGGGTGCGTTCATTCCATGGATCTCGGGTTCGTTCACCGGGATCGTCGGGCTGCCCCTGGCGGAAACCGCCGGGCTGTTGCAAGGCATCGGCTACCCTCTGTATCGCGAGGCATCATGAAAGGTCGAACGATCATCCTGGATCACATTCAGGGCCGCGAAGCCGCCGCGTTGATGGTGGATGGCAAACTGGATGATTTCCTGATCGCCGCCGATGCGCCTGCCCCTGGGACTATCTATCGGGCCCGGGCCGAGCGGCCAGTCAAGGGGCAGGGCGGAATGTTCCTGAGCACCCCGGATGGTCCGGCTTTCCTTCGGCAGGTCAAAGGGTTGGCGCCGGGCGAAATGCTGCTGGTGCAGGTCACGGGTTATGCCGAGCCGGGCAAGGCCCTGCCGGTGACAAACCGGATCCTGTTCAAAAGCCGCTATGCCATCGTCACGCCGGATGCGCCCGGGCTGAACATCTCCCGCTCGATCCGCGATGACGAGGAGCGCGACCGGCTGCTGGTGATCGCGCATGAGCAGATGGACGGCAGCCCCTTCGGTCTGATCCTGCGCTCCGGTTGCCAAGGCGCGGATGCCGGTGAAATCGCTGAAGACATCGCCGCCATGCGAGCGCTGGCCGAGCAGGTCGTGAACGACACCGGAATCGCGTTGGAAACGCTGTCTGAGGGCGACGGACCGCATGTCCTCGCTTGGCGCGAATGGGTGGAGCCGGCCGAGGTCTCGACCCAGGCGGGCGGGTTCGCGGACCATGGCGTACTCGAGGCTTTGGACACCGCACGCGGCGCATCCCATCCCTTGATGGGTGGGGCGCATATGTATATCGAGCCCACCCGGGCGTTGGTGGCCGTGGACGTGAACACCGGTTCGGATAGCTCGCTGGCGGCGGGAACAAAGGCCAATTTCGCCTGCGCCAAGGAACTGCCGCGTGCCCTGCGCGTGCGGGGGCTGGGCGGGCAGATCACGCTGGACCTTGCGCCGATGCCCAAGAAAGACCGGCGCGGATTCGAATCCGCACTCCGTGCTGCTTTCAAGGCAGACAGCGAAGAAACCGTTCTTGCCGGCTGGACACCGCTGGGGCATTTCGAGTTGCAGCGCAAACGTGGCCGCATTCCATTGTCGGAGGTCCTGAAATGAGCTGTCCGATCTGCGGAGAAGATACGGTCCAACGGTTTCGTCCATTTTGTTCGAAACGCTGCGCGGACATTGATCTGGCCAAGTGGCTGAACGGCTCCTATGCGGTTCCTTCGCAGCGCGAGGAAGACCTTGATGGTGAGATTCAGGATGCTGTCGAAATCAAGGATCGCCCACACTGAAAAAATCTGAAAAAGCCTCTGGACACGGCGTTTGGCAAGTCATAGAAGGCCTGCACCCAACGGCAAACGCCGTTCCCGTGCCCGGGTAGCTCAGGGGTAGAGCAGTGGATTGAAAATCCTCGTGTCGGTGGTTCGATTCCGCCCCCGGGCACCATTTTTCAAAGCAAAATCAATAGACTATCCATCTCACAGTTTTCACTTTGTGCGTTGCACACTCATCGCACAGTTTTGTAGTGCGTTACTGTGGGGATTGATGGCTGAGAAAGCTGTGTCGAACACAGTGTTTGGAATCAATGTGTTGGCCACAGAAAACCCAACACAGCGTTTGCCCCACAGTGTTTTGGATCAGGGTCAACAACAGAGCTATTTGCTGGACAGTAGAGTGTCGCTCTGGGGAGGTCTCAGCCAACCTCAGTAGACCTTAGCACGTCGATCAGCCGCTTGAACTCAGCGTTATCCTGAGCGCCCTTCCAAAAATTCGCGAAGCGACAAACAACTTGGAGATTGCCGGGCTCGTAGTGCCCACTGCTGTCGATGCGATCCAAGGAAGCGAACATCGCAGGGTCACCATTCACTTCATCCAATTCCAACGGAAGCCCGGTCAGTTCGCAGCAATACTCCTGAGCCCCCATAAGTTCGGTGATGTAGTCCTGAAGTGCTGCTGCGGACGGGAACCCGAGGTCCTCCCTTTTCACAACACGCTCTACAGTCTGACCATTTGCTGAATTGGTGGTGGCGACGGCGGTACGGGCCATGCGTTCAGCGGCATCTGCCGCTTCGAAGAGCTCCGAAGCTCGCTGGTACGCAATCTTATCCGTCTGCGTCCCGTACTTGATCGGGGCTACCCCTTCTTGGCGGTTTCGCTTCGTTCCGCCCAAAGTGGGGTGTCGCGCCGCTTGCTTAGGTCATCTCCGGCGATCAGTGCCAACGTGTAGTCTCGGTACAAAGGACTGAGAGACTGTAGCGTGGCTTCAGTAGACAAGAAGTCTTTCGCCTTGGGGTGTAGTTCGTTCCACCTCAGTGGAACGCCCTTCTTTGACTTGTTTGACCAAGCCTCACAGGGCTTTTGGCAAATTACCACGTCACGCCCACGTTCGATGGGTTCCGTCTTCCTCTCGAAAGAAGGTGCGTCACTTCAAGAGGTCGTCCACCAAAGCTAGTCCCCGTCCTTGTGAACCCAAATAATCACCTACAGTCTCAGCGACAGTAGTCATCAAGTTGAACCAGCGAGAAGCTGTCGCCTTGGTCGGTTTCTTTCCTCCCGCAGTGGTGTCACTGGCCATGCGGCTGGACACATAACCCTCGCGGTCAGACACTCGGCTATGACCTGATCAGCGGGTGTCAGGAATTGTTCCACCATAGTCCGCCGCGCTTCCAGCCCGAGGCCGGATCGCCCCTGCCGTTCGGTCGAAACCCGTTATAAAACAACATACTCGGCCATGCCTTGCCCTCTCCGTAAACGACAAACCAGCGTTTGTTGTAGAAGGCTTCGGATTTCTTGGACCAGCGGGCAACAGGTTTTGCTGAGGTGCGTTGTGGCTCCAGTCATGTGGGGGCATGGCTGTTTGTCATCTGACATTGCGCGTCAGATTGGCGAACGAGCAAGATGCGGACGAACAGGTCAATTGTTTGCGGTAGACGGGTGTCTGCCTTTGTTTCCAATTACTCCCTTCGTCAGCACCAGTTGTGGAAACGCGTTGTATGTTTGATCGGCTTGAGGGCAGAAAAAGCTCCCAAGGTAAAGTTTTTCCTAAGAGCCAAATTGCAGCTCCAACATCGAGCATGCGGAGCCCGCATTCGGTGCACGCTCAACTACTGCATTCAGCCCAAAAAAAATCGTAGCTCATTGCCAACCAATGAAATTTCAGATCTTGGTTGCAGAGATGTTTTGAGTTTAGACGCCTCTCCTGAATTGAGATGGTGTCATTCCTGTGCTTCTGATGAAAGCTCGCGTGAAATGCGCCTGGTTGGAGTAACCCAAGGATTTCGATATCTCAAATATCGTTAACTCCGGCACCTTCAGCATGTCTATTGCGGCTTTTGTCCGTTCCCGGGACAGAATTTCGGAAAAGCTGGTCCCTTCTTTTTGAAGATCGCGCTGCAGGTGACGGTCACTTAGGCCAAGCAACCGTGCGATGAATTGTAGTGACAAGCGTGGATCGTAGAGGTAGGTGCAGACCAGCGCGGCAATGGCGCGCGTCGTGGGAACCATCTGATCATGTGTGTCAGGATCGGGCAAAATGACCGCCTCTGAAACCATTTCCCCGCGTTCGATGTGGATTTCCGTGACCGGCTGAGTAAACCGAAGTCTTGCTTCCGCGGATTGGGCCAGCCATTCGAGGTCGGGGTGATGATCCGACTGTAGGTTCAGCCGCTTCGGAGCCCAGGACGGTCCCAGTGCACTCCGGATGGTTTCTAGCATGAGTTGAAGGACATAGAGTTCAACCTGCCGGACCTGCTCGCGATCACCGGCAATGGCGTTGCGGCCGAAAACCAGACCATTCCAGACCGGTCGAACAAAGAAATCGGCTCTGCTGTATTCCAGCTTCGCCATTTTGCAGAAGGTGACCAAGCGTTCGAAAAGTGTTTTCTGATCATAAAGTTGCCGCAGGGCGCCATGCATCTGCACGCTGGAAACGGATCCGGCATCAAAGCCGATGTCGAATTTTCCGGTGCTCGTCGCGGCTTCGCTTGCGATTGTCCAGAGCTGGTGCTCCGCGATCATCAGCTCCGGTTCTTGTATCATACGTTCGTCGATATCGACAGCTTGCAGGAGTTTCATTGGGTCACAGCCAGCGTCTTCGCAGGCAATCGCGAAGTTCAGCGCGTACCTAAGTTTTACGACTGCGACCAATACCTTCCGCCATCATCAGAGCGCACACGACGTAGTATCGCAAGGCATTTACCATTTTGCGACCTCAAATTTACCATTTCATCCTGAAACCGAAAAACTGTTAGGCGGCCTCTTTCAGGCCTAGTACGCTTTTCGTGCGAGGAGCTAACATTGCCGCCTATGATTTTT
Organism: Ruegeria sp. BHSC037; assembly: GCF_059613045.1. Lineage (NCBI taxonomy): Bacteria > Pseudomonadati > Pseudomonadota > Alphaproteobacteria > Rhodobacterales > Roseobacteraceae > Ruegeria > Ruegeria sp. BHSC037. The sequence goes on along the minus strand of NZ_JBXWRT010000016.1, from coordinate 67,633 downwards.
CTGTGCGCGAGACACTCAAAAAAGTAATCGATGATCGGCCGAGGCTCCCACATGCCGAAACAAGACCAGGGGAGTCCGACAAATCATGTCCAAGACAATAACCGCAACGGCGGTCGTTGCAGTGCTGGCGATCGCGTCACCTGCGGCTTCGCAGGAAAATACGCCGCCGCCGATTCTGTTCACCAATGCAAACGTGTTCGACGGTTTCAGCCCCGATTTGATCATGGGGGCGAACGTGCTGGTGGAAGGTAACGCGATCACGCAGGTTTCGACCGACCCCATCGATGCGCCGAACGCATTTGTCGTCGATGTCGGTGGCAAGACGATGACGCCCGGTTTCATCGATATGCACCAGCACGTGATGCTGAACCCGCCGGAGGGGACCGCCGCCTATCAGACCCGCTGGGACGATGCGGCGGGCGGCGCCATCGCGCTTCAGTACATGAACGATCACATGCTGATGAAGGGGATCACCACGATTCGGGACATCGCCGGCGATCCTTTGGATATCGCCAAGGCCATCGACATGGGCCTGGTCCGGGGGCCGCGTGTCTACTCGTCGGGCGGCGCCATCGGCCAAACCGGCGGTCACAGCGACTGGGCGGGGCGCAACGTGCCGCCGGCCACGCTTGAGAACGGTCAGGACATGGGGCAGCTGACGTCGAATACATGGGTGACCGATGGGGTCGATGATGTGACCCGCGCGGCGCGCCTGAACTTCCGGCGGGGCGCGGCGTTTCTCAAGGTCATGGGCGGCGGCGGCGTGGCCAGCGAATTCGATCCGCTCGAGATCCTCGGGCTTGCCGAGGACGAGGTCGCCCGGGCCGTCGAGATCGCCAAGGACAATGGCACCTATGTCGCCGTGCATGCCTATCACGACGAGAGCTACGACCGGCACCTGCGGCTCGGCACCCGCTCGTTCGAGCATGGCTTCCTGATCTCGGAGGACATGGTCAAGCGCATGGTGGCGAAATACAACGAAACGAAAGACATCGTCTGGAGTTTCCAGTGTTATGTCAGCGTGAATACCTTCGGCTCCTACGAGAGCATGCCGGCCTTCTTCACGCACGAGCAGAAACTCAAGGGCGTGGCGGTTGGCGAAGGCGTACGCGCCATGTCCAAGTGGATGAACGACTATGGCATGTTCATCATTGGAGGCTCGGACATGTTCAGCCCCGGCCTGGTTGAGAAGATCAAGGAGGACATCGTGTGCCCCACGTCGGTCGGGTTCAGCCCGGCACAGGCGCTGAAGCACTACACGGGCAACGCGGGTATCGTGCTGAAATGGTCCGGGCCCAAAGATCCCTATCCGACCTATCACCTCGGCCGGATCGCGCCGGACAGCTATGCCGACATCCTGATCTGGGACGGTAATCCTTTGAAAGACATCAACCTGATCCTCGATGAGAGCAAGCTGCAACTCGTGATGAAGGATGGTCGCGCCTACAAGAACACGCTGGTCGAGAGCGATAGTATTATGTACCGCCCGGCGGTTCGTGAGCCGCAAGTCTATCCATGATCATCTGATCTGGATCGCGCGGGGCGGTTTCTACCTCGGCCGCCCCGCGGTCAAAAGAAGCTCAACAGAAAATTTGCAGGGGACCGCAATGCGAAAACCTCTCATTGTCGTACTGTCGTTTGCACTCGCCTCAGGCGCGATCGCTCAAGATGAGCCGCGACAGCTTTTGTTCACTAATTGCGCCGTGTTCGACGGTGTCGCGGACAGCCTTGCCGAAGGCCGCAACGTGTTGATCAAAGACAATCTTATCGCGTTCATCGGGGATGCGTCGCTCTCGGCCGTGGGTGCCGAAGTCATTGATTGTGAAGGCCGCACCCTCATGCCCGGCCTGATCGACGCGCACACTCATCTTTACATGAATATGCCCGGCGGTGTCGCTGGTATGGAGAGTGGCATGTGGGACGAGATCGGCCCGCGCGCCGCACATATGGCCAACGAATATCTCTACAGTGGCTTTACAACCGTTCGTGAGATGGGCGGTGGCGGCTCTGGCCTGAAGAAGACGGTCGATGCCGGCCTCGTCGAAGGACCGAGGATTTACCCGAGCGGCGCATTCGTGTCGCAGACATCCGGCCACGGCGATCTGCGCTTCGGCTCGCAACGGAACCCGAACCTGCCGCCTTATCCTGATGACAGCAACGCGCAACGTCTCGGCATCACGACGGTGGCTGACGGCGAAGATGCCGTCCTCGCAGCGGTCCGGCAAAACCTGTCCCAAGGAGCAACCCAAATCAAACTTATGGCGGGGGGCGGCGTTGCGTCGATTCTTGATCCCCTGCATACGCTTCAGTTTCTTCCTGAAGAGATCGAAACTGCAGTTCGCGCAGCGGCCGACTGGGATACTTATGTCGCCGTACATGTCTTCTCCGACGAGGGGATCCGTCGAGCTGTAAATGCCGGTGTGCGAAGTATCGAGCATGGTTTTTTTGCGAGCCGTGAGACCTTGCAGCTGATGAAGGATAATGACGTATTCCTTGTGTCGCAGATGACCGGAATATCACCGTATCTCGAACAAAACCCTGGGCTGCAGAGCCCGGAGAACCAGGCAAAGCTGGCGCTCGCGACCGACCTAGCCAAGGACTTTGTCGAGAACGTCAAGGCGATCCGACCGAAGATGGCTTTCCAGACTGATGTCGTGTTCGCGACGGGCGAGTTGCTAAGGACGCAACTCGACTACGAGAAGTGGTTTCACGCTGAGCTTTTCGGCAATCACGCAATGCTGGTTGCCGCGACATCCTCGGCTGGCGAGCTCATGGCGTTTTCCGGCAAGGCAAATCCGTATCTTGAGGGTCCACTTGGCGTTATCAAAGAAGGCGCATACGCCGACATCCTGATTGTCGATGGAAATCCCCTCGAAGACATAGGTGTGATCGGCGGAAACGAGAAATGGTACGACGCCGAGCCGCGTCCCCGTGACATCCCGACAATAAGACTGATCATGAAGGACGGCGTTATTTATAAAAACACGCTGAACTGATGATCTTCCGCGGCTTTTTTTACCTCGGCCGCCCAGCGAAACATTTTTGGAGAAAGAGATGCATCGTTTGCTGACTATGAGCTTTCTGACGCTGTTTGTTCCGCTCGCCACGCCCGCTACGGCTGAGCAGATCGCTTGGGAGGATCTGATCGATCCGTCGGCGCAAACCTATGAGGATCCTTTTGAGGACTTAAACTATCAACAGATCGAATCCTTGCGGACGATCGTCCGAAACAGAGAGCTGCTGAACGACGCCACTCTCAGCGAGGCTCAGATGGCCGACGGTGCCGCAAAAATCAATGCGGCACTTGAGGAACTGTCTGAAGACGGGATTGATGCAGATTGGCTGATCGACCAACGCTGGATCGTTGCCGACCGGCGCAAGAAAGCAGCAACAGCGGCTAATCCGAAGCTTGATGGACAAATCGTTACATTGGCGGGTTACGCTATCCCAGCGCCTGTCGAAGCGGACGGGACCACTGTCGTCTACCTCGTTCCCGTACGCGGCATGTGTAGCCATACCCCACCGCCAAACGCCAATCAGATGATCCGGGCGCGAGTAGTTGACGACTGGAGCCCCAGCACTATGCACGAACCGGTGCGGCTGACAGGCAAACTGTCAATTGAAGAAACAAACCATACTTTCCGCATCGTAGACGGCAATGTGCCAATGACCTCCAGCTATGTTTTGGAGGTCTCGCAGACTGAAACGATGCGAGATCTGATGGCCAGCACGCCAACAACAAATGATTGGGCGGCATCGATTGCTGGTCGCATCCTAGCAGCGGGTCATCGCAAGACCGGCGGGGCAAAGGCGTCGGAATGATTAGACTTCTCGTTGTCGCATTGAGTGTTGCGGTTGCTGGCGCTGCCTCGGCGCAAGGACTGTCCGGGCCTTCTTCGGTCGAAGCTGATCTGGAGCCCGGAGATGGGCTGACCGACCCACAATATCGTTCCGATTTTCCGCGCAATATCGCGCCGGGCTGGTTTCAGTGGAAAGACCGGCTTGCTGAGGGTGGGTTCCGGTTCAACTTGGACTACCTGGCATTGGGCCAAACCACGAACGCTGATTTGGGAACTGGTGAAGCCGCAAGTGGAATCGCTCGTTTCTACGGCAGTTGGCAGGCAACTGAACGGGGTTCTCTGACATTCAAGATCGAAGACCGGCACAGCTATACCGATGTTGCCCCACAGTTTCTTGGGCTGGATGGCGGAGCGCTTTCGATCACAGGGACAGCCTTCAACGATAATGGTTTGTTGTTGACCAACCTGTTCTGGACCCAAAGGGCCGAGAACGGTTCGTGGACGCTGCAAGTCGGGCAGATTGATGTAACCGACTTTGTGGATATTTACGGGTTGGTAAGCCCCTATAGTGGTTTCCAAAACCTGTCCTTCAACACCAACCCGACGATTAACACGCCCAACCAAGGCATTGGCCTTGCCGGTGGGATAAAGCTGAGCGATAACCTTTACGCCGTCGCGAGCGTCTCAGACGCAAATGCCGACCCGTCTGATCCAAACTTTGATGTGTTCAGCGATGGAAATTTATTCAAATCACTCGAAATCGGCTACACTTCGGGCTTTGACCGCATCTACTTCGACAATATCCATCTGACACTCTGGCATGCGGATGCGGCTGATGATGGTAGCCGTCCAGAAGACTACGGCGCCGCGTTTTCTGCCGCATGGTTTGTTGACAATAAGTGGATGCCATTCTTTCGGGCTGGGGCTTCAAAAGGGACGGCAGCACTATATGATCGGTCCATTTCTGCCGGTGTCGGCTATTACGGTCGCAATACCGATTTGGCAGGGCTGGGTCTGAACTGGGCTGAGGCAAGAGGCATAGACGGCGATCAGTTCACGCTTGAAGCATTCTATCGCTTTTCAATCTCACCCGGACTGCAGATCACACCGTCGATACAATTCATATCCAACCCACTTCTGAACCCTGATCAGGATAACATTACATTGTTCGGTCTAAGAACCCGGATCGTTTTCTGATGCGGGCCGAAAGCAGTAACTGAAATCAAAGCAGTTATGGGAGTATTGTTAGGTGAATGTTCTCGGTGGACTGATGGAGGCAGGATGGGCGACTGAACAAGTATTCAAATCTTTCTTTGGCCCAGGATTATTAATTTAATTTTCAATACCTTAACCTAAATTCGCCTCTGCGATATTCAGAAGTTATACACAAAGTGATGCATTTTGATATAACCTATTGAAATTAAGTCTGGAAACTTGATTGAAAGTCCTCGTGTCGGTGGTTCGATTTCGCCCCCGGGTACCATTTCAAGCCTATGAAATAAAACAGAAATCTGCCACTTTGAGCGCTGCGCTTCAGTGCTGGTATTGGTCGAACCGCGACTCGGGGCAACAAATCCACGTGGTGCATCTCGGGGCAAAGCACGGGCAGACCTGTCTCGCCGAGACCTGGACCTGCCGTGCAATACCCGGTGCCACCAGAATCGCCTCCTAAAGGTCGCGATGCACTGCCGGGTTTATTCCTCGATCTCGGTCGCGCGGAACACGGACGGGAGCGCCGCCTCGGCCTTCTCGGAAACGGCTCGCGGCATGTCGCTCTGATGGCCGTGCTTCTGGCAGTCTGGATAGCCAGTGGCGGCTAGAGGCCCATCGATCGACCCGGCTGTCTGACGTCAGCATTCACCGGACCAAGAACGGTGTGAACTCCATCCTCAGTTATCCCAAACATAGCGGTGGACCACTTCAGTGGAGGATCACCATGTGGAGCGCAGGACACTGGTTAAACCACGTCAAGGAAGCAAGGTTGGGTCGCATCCGAAATATCCGTTCTGTCGGCAAAGGTCAGCCAGTTCAGCGGCAACCTCTTCGGCTTCGCCGCCTTGACCGTCTTCCTGCAAAACCCGAATCTCGGCACTCAACAGCCAGGCGACGAATGCTTCCATCTGCATTTCCCGTGCAAGGCCGAGGCTTTTGGTCAGGACAAGCCGCGCATTCGCGAAGTCTCTGTTTCGGGCCAGCACACGGGCGAGCGGCGCTGCTGCAAAGCAACTCAAAACATCGATCCCGGCCTCAATGGAAATCTTTAGTGCCGTGCGCAATGCCTCTGCCGCACGCGCGTCGTTTTCTGCTTTCCAGCAATTGATCCCGCGCGCGATCAGGGCGAAGCTGCGGTCATACACCTTGCCTGTCTCGCCCGCGATTTCCAGCGCTTCGTGGATGTCGTCCTCGGCCTTGTCGAATTGGCCCATCATGCTCAGGGCGTTTGCCCGCGTTGCGATTCCCAGCACTGAAATCGATCCGGTCGTTCCGGTTTCGACGGTGCGGAACTCATTCTTGAAAAGACCGGCATGATGGTCGATCGCCGCTTTCGCGCTTTCGTAATCCCCGTGGAACCAGGCGGCCTGCGCCAAGGCAAAGGCCGCGTTGGCCTGCAGCCGGGCATCGCCCAGTTCGGTCGCGCTGTCCAGAGCGCGTTGCGAAATTCGGCGCGCGTCACGAATATCGAACAGGATCGTCGTCATGATCCCCTGATCGATCTGCGACGTGATCTTCGAGACCCTGTCCCCCGCGTCATCGCACAATTTCTCTGCCTCGTGCGAGATCTCGAGAATGCGGCGGAAATTACCGCTGGCCACCAGCGAGACGCGCAGGCCCCGGCGAACCCGCAGCTCAAGCTCGTACACGTTCTGAGATCCGGTCTCGGCCTTCAGCCTGCCGACGCAACGCAGCGCGTTGTCGAAATACGAAACCGCCGCCTCGAACGAGAACAGTCGGCTGGCAAGCTCGCCGCAGCGCAGATAGGCTTCGGTTGCTTCCTGCCACAGCTCACCCTGATCGGCATGGCGGGCGATGGCCTGGGCGATTTCCAGATCATCGGTGTCTGCACCGGCGTGCAGGGCCTCAAAGATGGCCCGGTGCAGGCGCGATCGGCGCAGTCGCGGAATGCTGCGATAGCTGACTTTCTGCACCAGCGCGTGACTGAACCGGATCTGCTGGTTTTCCGCAGGGCCGTAGGTTTCCAGAAAACCGCCTTCGATCAGGGCCGTCAGCCGAGGCCGGGCTTCAAAGCCCAGTCGTTGAAGCGTTTCGGTCAGCGTACTCCATGTCCAGCGAAGACCGCCGACTGCGGCAACCTGCAGCGCCTTTTTGTTCTCACTGTCCAGCGTGTCGATCCGGGACGCGATGAGAGGCTGGACGCGGGCCGGTACTTCCAGATCGGAAAGGTCGCGGTGCAGGCTTTCGTTGCCTTGTGTCCGGTCCAGACGGTTTCGCAGATGGTGGGCGAATTCCTCGACGAACAACGGGGTGCGACCGCTCATGGTGTCGACGAAGTCGCGCAAGCGGCCGTCGTCGCCTCGTGGCCCCAACAGGCGCGAAATCAATTCCCGGCAGTCGTCCTCGCCGAGCGGGGGGACCGGAAGCAGCTGCAGCCTGCCTTTCTGATCGCTTGTGAAGGGCGTCGCGTTGCGCGAAGTGAGCACTACGAGAACCCGCAGGAAGGAGATGCTTGAAAGCAACTCCTGAACCACGTCCAATGTGCCCTGGTCCGCCCAGTGAAGATCCTCGAACAACAGAAGAAGCGGCTTCTCTTTCCGGGTCGACAGGATCATCCTAGACAGGATGTCGTTCAGCTTGCGGCGCCGGCGCGACGGGTCGCCGGCGGCCTGTTCGACTTCGGTCCGGGCGCGGCGAAAGATCGAAAACAGGGCCTGTCTGGTGTGTTTGTCCAGGAATCTGGTGTTGCCGATCCCCTTTGAAAGCTTCGCTTCCAACTCGGTGTCGGATTGGCAGTCGGAGAGTTTCATGCGGGCGTTCAAGGCGCGGATGATTGGCAGATAGGCGGCCGTCTGATCCAGCGAGAAGCAATTGAACTCCCATAGGTCGAACGCCTCGGGCGCGATGTTTTCCACAAGTTCGTGGGTCAGGCGCGACTTTCCGACCCCCGCCGCGCCAAGCAGCAGGACCGAGTTGCCTTCACCCTGGCAGGCCCTGGACCAAGCTTCGCGCAGCCGGGCCATTTCGGCCTCGCGCCCGACCAGGGGCGAGCGGTCGCGACGCGCCAGCGATGCCCACCGGGACCGTTGTTCGTTTCGGGCCTTGATCTCGAACAGTTTCAGCGTCTTGTTGCGTCCGTCGATCTGTAATTCGCCGGCAGGTTCATGGTCGAACAGGGTACCGACGCTTTGGATGACCGTTTCCGAGACCGTCACCACGTTCTTGCGGGCTGCGGCCTCGATTTTGCTCGAGATGTTCATGACCGGCCCGAGAAAGGCCTGCTCGTGTCCCTGGGTGTGCTGCAGATCGCTGACCAGCAGTTCGCCGGCGTGGATTCCGATGCGGACGTCGGGGCTCTGATCTCCCTTCCCGGCGATCTGGCGGATGATCTCCTGCGCGCTGGCAATCGCCTTTGCGGCGTGGTCCTCGTCGGCCTGGGGCGAGCCGAAGACCGCCAGCGCGCCGTCCCCTGTGAACAGTGTGGTCGCGCCGTGCTTTTCGCAGATGGTCATGATCTGTTCGATCACCGGCCCCAGATGGCTGACCGCATCTTCGGGGTCCAGATCGCCGATGATCATGGTCGAACGCACGATGTCAGCAAAAAGAACCGAACACATTCGGCGCTCGGTCGGCTCGATCTGTACTCGACTCCGCATTCTCGAAGGCTCCCCCCGGTCGGACGCGAGTATGTCTGGTCCGCCCGGATTAATCCAGCCCGATCCGTACGGCCGACCTTACATCAGCGGCGCAGTCGCCACTGGGATCGGAGGAGGGCGCATGGTGCTTAACCATTGAATTTTCTCCAATAACACTATACGAGTTCCCCATGGTTTTAAGAAATTGGGGACAGAAATGACCGATCACCATACTCGCGGACTGACTTTGGAAGACGTCCAGACCATCATCGGGCGCGGGGTGCTGGACGAGGCGTTTCGCAACGCGTTCATCAAGAACCCCGAAGAGGTCGTGGACCGTCTTGGTATCACGCTGGATCAGGACGATCACGCGCGCAAGCTTCTGGGCGCCATCAGTTCGGTCTTTGCCGGAGAATCGGATCTGAAGACCGCGATGCAGGACATCAAGGCGGCCTACGAACAGACATCCGACGGTGTGCTTCGCCCCCGCTGCGCGTAATCCCGCATGAGCGAGACGCCGCCGGGTCGTGTGACGTCGCAACCTGCGGCGCTTCATCGTCTGTGCCTGGTGTCGATGCCGTTTTCGTCGCTGCAGCATCCCGCGCTGGGGATATCGCTGCTGGCGACCATGGCCAGGGACGCCGGGGTCGCGACCACGGAAAAATACTTCAGCTTCGACTTTGCCGAAACCATCGGCCTTGACGACTATTTCCTGCTGTCGGACGGCAAGGTCTATCAGGCCCTCTTGGGAGAGTGGTTGTTCAGTGATCTGGTCTATCCGCGCCCCGAGCCGGATGCGATGGCCTATCTGCTGGATGTCCTGGGCGACCATGTCGAGGGGGTCGAGTGGCTGACCTATGTGCAAAGCGCGTTGGCAGCCAGAAAACTGACGCGGGATTTTGTGGAGCGGTGCGCCGACGAGGTGATGGCATGCGCTCCGACCGTGGTCGGGATCACATCGTCGTTCCAGCAGGTGATGGCGTCGGTCGCGCTTGTGCGAGCCCTCAGAAAACGATCCGACGACCTGGTGATCGTCATGGGGGGTGCCAATTGCGAGGGGTCGCTGGGCAAGGCGCTTTTGCGGGCACACCCCGAACTGGATGCCGTGTGCCAGGGCGAAGGCGAGCAAGCCTTTGCCGAATTTCTCAACGAGGTGCGAACCCGGCGCGACCTGCCCGCCGTTCGCGGGATGTTGACGCGCTCGGACCTGCGGTATGACCGCCCCGGGCAGCCGCCACGTCTGACGGCAAATCTCGATGCCTTGCCGATCCCGGATTTCAGCGCGTTCTTCGATCGGTTCGAACAGACACCGGGATTGTCCGACATCCTGACGCCTTCGGCCACGATCGAGACGTCACGCGGGTGCTGGTGGGGCGCCAAGCACCATTGCACGTTCTGCGGCCTGAACGGTCAGACGATGGCGTATCGCAGCAAGTCCCCGGACCGGGCGCTTGCCGAGTTCCGCCACCTGGCCGACCTGTATGGGCCCGACATCGTGGTCGTCGACAACATTCTGGACCATCGCTATCTCAAGACGTTGATCCCGCGGCTTGCGCGCGACGAACGCCCGTTTCTGATGCATTACGAGGTGAAGTCGAACCTGTCCCCGTCAGTGATAGCAGCCTTGGCTGATGCCGGCATACGCAAGGTCCAGCCGGGGATCGAGACGTTTGACACGGCAACCCTGATGCACATGAAAAAGGGCGTTTCCGGGATTCAGAACATCCAGACGCTCAAGCTGTGCGCCGAGGCGGGCGTGTTCGTCGAATGGTGCTTTCTGTACGGCTTTCCCTGCGAGACCGCTGAGACGTTCCACAACCTGTCCCGTCTGATCCCGTTGCTTGCGCACCTGCAGCCGCCGGGTTCGGTCGGGCCGGTGCGGGCGGATCGTTTCAGCCCCTATTTCGAACGCCCCGAAGCCTTTGGCATCAAGGTCGCGCCGGCAAAGCCCTATGCGCATGTCTATGCGGTTCCGGCCGAAGATTTGTGGGATCACGCCTATCATTTCGACATTCTCGAGGACGGTTCAGCCCCGGCAGATCAGCGCGCGCAGCCGGTGCTGCACAGCCTGAAGGATTGGCAGGCCAGCGCGGCGGCGCTTTATTTCGATGGCGATCGTGTCGTGGATTCCCGTCGTCCCGAACGCCCGGTCACCCATACGCTGTCCGAGGTCGAACGATCCATTCTGGACCTGTGCCCGACGATCATGGGGGTCGATCTGTTGCACAAGCGGTTGATGGGCAGGTACGACGCCAAAGCCGTCGAGCAGGCCCTTGAACGGTTACAGCGCGCCGGGCTGATCCATGCCGAGGGCAGTTCGGCATTGTGTCTGGTTCTCAGAACGCCGGGCTTTTCGCGTGCGCCGGACTGGGCAGATATTCGCGCAACGCCCCAACACGCCTTCGCCGCACAACGACCGCAGGAATTCGCGCCCGAGAGCCGCTCGGCAGCAGCGCCCGGTCCGACGGTCCCGCAGCACGGCTAAGGCAGGGTTGCCCGACGAATGCCCGCCCCCGCAGCGCATCTGCCGCAGGGGCGGTGCTCCGGTCAGTTTCCGTTCAACAGGGTCAGGACGGCTTGGGCAGCCCCCACGGACGAGGCCGGGTTCTGGCCCGTGACGAGGCGCCCGTCGCTCACCGTCAACGGGGCCCAATCGTCGGCTTTTTCGTAATGCCCGCCATTGGCCTTCAACATGTCCTCGACCAGGAAGGGTACGATGTCGGTCAGTCCCACGGCCGCCTCTTCGGAATTCGAGAACCCGGTGACGCGGCGTCCCGAGACCAGCGGCTTCCCGTCTTGGGCGGTGGTGTGCTTGAAGACCGCAGGCGCGTGGCAGACGGCGCCGACCGGGCGATCCGTCGCGACGAAGGTTTCGATCAGGCGCTTGCTGTCCGCGTCTTCGGCCAAGTCCCACAGCGGGCCGTGGCCGCCCGGATAGAAGATTGCGTCAAAGCCTTCGGCGTCGATTTCCGACAGGCGCCGGGTCGATGCCAGCTGGGCCTGCGCGTCCGTGTCTGCCGCAAAACGCCGGGTGGCATCGGTCTGCGCGGCGTCTTCGTCGCTGGCCGGGTCGATGGGCGGTTGCCCGCCCTTGGGCGAGGCCAACACGATCTCGGCCCCGGCATCCTTAAACACGTAATAGGGGGCCGCGAACTCTTCCAGCCAAAAGCCGGTCTTGCGGCCCGTGTCGCCGAGTTGGTCATAAGACGTCAGAACCATGAGGATCTTCATTGCTTTTCCTTTCGTTTGGCTTGTCTGAAGCTGTCAGTCTTGCGCAACGCGGATCACGCGTTTGCCGAAATTCTCGCCCCGCAGCAGGCCGATCAGCGCCTTGGGGGCGTTTTCCAGCCCGTCGATCATTTCCTCGCGGTACTTGACGCGGCCGGAATTGACCCAGTCACCCATCTGAGCCGCGAAGTCGGGGTAGAGGTGGCCGAAATCCTCGAAGATGATGAACCCCTGCACCGTGATCCGCTTGCGCAGGACCTGACCCAGAAACCAGTTCATCCGGTCCGGCCCTTCGGGCAGCGCGGTGGCGTTGTATTGCGATACCAGCCCGCACACAGGGATGCGGCTTTTGGGGTTGAGGTTTGGGATCACCGCGTCCAGCACCTTGCCGCCGACATTCTCGAAATAGATGTCGATGCCGTCCGGAACGGCCTGGCCGAGCTGCTCGGCGAAATCAGGGGCCTTGTGGTCGATGCAGGCGTCGAAACCCAGCTCGTCCACCGCATGGGCGCATTTCTCGGAGCCACCGGCCACACCAACGACGCGGCAGCCCAGAATCTTGCCGATCTGGCCGACCGTGGCCCCGACCGGCCCGGTCGCCGCGGCGACCACGATGGTCTCACCGGGTTTCGGCGCGCCGATCTGCGTCAGGCCGGCCCAGGCCGTAAAGCCCGGCATGCCGAGCACCCCAAGCGCCCAGGACGGATGGGAGGGCGTCTGGCCGAGGTTCAGCACGCCCTCGCCGTCCGACAGAGCATAGTCCTGCCAGCCATTGAAGCTGAGCACCCAGTCACCTTCGGAAAACCCGTCGATCTTCGAGGAGACCACGCGCGCCACGGTGCCGCCCACCATGACCCCGCCGATCTCGACCGGCGGTGCATAGGAGGGGGCGTCGCTCATGCGTCCGCGCATATAGGGGTCCAGCGACAGGTAAACCGTGCGCAGCAGCATCTGCCCCTCGGCCGGTTCGGGGATATCCGTTTCGACCATGCGCAGCGTATTGGTGTCGGGTTCGCCCTTGGGGCGCTCGGCCAGAACGATCTGGCGGTTCCTGGTGTCAGACATGTCGTGTCGGTCCTTTGGATTGCGTTGAGTGCGTGATCACGCGTTGGTACCGACATGCAGGCGCAAGTCGATATTTCCGCGTGTGGCGCGGGAATATGGGCAGACCTGATGCGTCGCCTCGACCAGCTTGCGGGCGCCTTCATCGGACAGCCCGGGCAGATGCGCGGTGATGTCGAGGTCCAGCCCATAGCCACCATCCGACCGCTGCCCCAAACTGACCGCCACCGTGGTGCTGGCGCCGGTTGCATCCAGCCCCAGCGATTTCGCCATCAAATCCATGGCGCTGTCGAAACAGGCGGCATAGCCAAGGGCAAAAAGCTGTTCGGGGTTGTGGCCGTCGGCCTGAGAACCCGGACGCACCATCGGAATCGACAACGAGCCGTCATCCAGCGCGGTCACCCCCGACCGGCCACCGGTGGCCGTTGCGGATGTTTTGTAGAGAATTTTCATGGGCAGGCTCCTGTTTTCGGCTTTCTAATAGACCGGTCGTCTAGTATATGGTCAAAATTTTTTACATGGGGCGTATCGCGGATGCGGTTGATTTCATGGCCGATTCCAGCGGCTCGACCGATCCGGAGAGGCCAGCGACCAGGCTGGCGCCGAGCCACTGGTGATAGATCGCGCGCGCAGTCAGTGCCGGGTCCTCGAGCCGGGCCACCGAACCTTCGGCGATGCCGTCGCGCAGGGTCTGGGTCAGGGCCTCGACGATGCCGTCCACGGCGTTTTGCAGAACACCGCTCATGCTGTCTGACAGGTCCGAAACCTCGGCCGCAAGCTTGACGACCAGGCAGCGCTCTTCGGGGTTTTGCCCGGTCTGTTTGCGGATCCAGCCCTGGAAATAGGCAAGGAATCGATCATGCGCGTTCAGCGAGGGGTTGTTCAGCGTGTCCGCCAGCCCTTGTCGGTAATCGTCGGCAAAACTTTCTAGAAGCGCGCAGCCATAATCCTCTTTCGAGGCGAAGTAATGGTAGAACGAGCCCTTGGGGACTCCGGCCTCTTTCAGTAGGTCGTTCAGGCCGACGCCGACAAACCCACGCTCGGCGGTCAGCCGGCGGCCAACGGCCAGAATCTGTTTCCGGGTATCCTTGCGTTGCGTGCTCATGGGTCACGAGATGGCAGTTAATAGACCGGTCGTCTAGTGGTGGTGATGGATAAAAATCCAGATGACGTAACGTCGGGTCATCGCCCACGAAGAAAGCGCACGGATTTCGAAGCTTTACAGTTCCTTCCGCGCCCGCAGCGCTGCGGTGATCGTCCCGTCATCCAGATAATCCAACTCGCCCCCGATCGGCACGCCCTGCGCCAGCGAGGTCAGGCGGACCTGTCCTTCCAGCTGATCTGCGATGTAGTGGGCCGTGGTCTGCCCGTCGACGGTGGCGTTCAGGGCCAGGATCACTTCGGTGATGTTTTCGGCAGTCACCCGGTCAAGCAGGCGGGGGATGCGCAGGTCATCCGGGCCGACGCCGTCCAGTGCCGAGAGCGTTCCGCCCAGCACATGGTAGCGGCCTTTGAATACCCCTGCGCGTTCCATCGCCCACAGGTCGGCCACGTCTTCGACCACGCACAGCTCTCCGGTGGCGCGGTCTTCGGAATTGCAGATGTCGCAGATGTCGGTGGTGCCCACGTTGCCGCAGTTCAGGCATTCGCGCGCGGTGGCGGCGACCTGCTGCATGGCGTCCGACAACGGCGTCAGCAGCAGGGCGCGTTTGCGGATCAGGTGCAGCACCGCCCGCCGGGCCGAGCGCGGCCCCAGCCCCGGCAGCTTGGCCATCAGGTCGATCAGGGCGTCGATGTCACTGTTCGAACTCATGGCCTTTCCTGCGTGGCTTTGGCGGCGGGGGTTTGAGGGGCGAAGATTAGAACGGCAGCTTGATGTCCGCCGGCAGACCCATGCTTTCGGTCAGCTTGGTCATTTCTTCCTGCGACCGCTCGGCCGCCTTGGTCTGCGCATCCTTGATGGCGGCCAGGATCAGGTCCTCGACCACTTCTTTGTCGTCGCTGTTGAAGATCGACGGGTCGATGTCCAGACCTTTCAGCTCGCCCTTGGCCGAGGCCGTGGCCTTGACCAAGCCCGCGCCGGATTCGCCGACGACCATGATGGTGTTCAGATCTTCCTGCATCTGCGCCATCTTGGTCTGCAGTTCCTGCGCGGATTTCATCATCTTGGCCATGTCGCCCAGACCGCCGAGTCCTTTGAGCATCTGTATGTCTCCTGTCATTCGAATTGCGGCCTAAATACGGGCCGTCTGCGTCCTTCACAAGGGCAGCGCGCCTTCTGCACGGGTGATTAGTCTTCCTCGAATGGATCCCATTCGTCCTCGACCTCGGGCAGGGCTTCGGTTTCGACCTTGGCCGCGCGGTCCTGAGGGGTTTCGATCCGGGTGATGCGGGCCTTGGGGAATTGTGTCAGAACCGCCTGAACCAAAGTGTGTTCTTCGGCCTTGGCCTTCAGCGCCAGCTCGGCCGCGTCGCGCAGTTCGGCGATGGTGGGCGCGTCCCCGTCCGAGACGATCGAGACCGCCCAGCGATTGCCGGTCCAGCGCTGCAGCGCGGACCCGAGCCGCGCGGCCAGGTCGGTGGGGGCCTTTTCGGTGGGCGTGAATTCGATCCGTCCCGGCTGGTACGAGACGAGGCGGACGCCGTTTTCAACCTCGACCAGCAGTTTTACGTCGCGGTTGGCGCGGATCAGTTCGACCACATGCTCGAAAGTTGGATAACGCGCCAGCGCGGTCTGCACATCCTGGGCCAACGCCGCCGTCGGCGCGCCGCCCACGCCACGCGGGGCTGGCGCATGGGCCGAGGCCGTCGCGGTCACGGGCGGGGCGCTGTTTCCGGCAACCGGAACGCCGCCCCCCGGCCCGCCGATGGGCGGCGGAGGGCTGTCCTGAAGGCGCTTGATCAACTCTTCCGGGCTGGGCAGATCGGCCACATGGGTCAGACGGATCACCGCCATTTCCGCGGCCATCATCGCGTTGGGGGCGGCCGAGACCTCCTCGAGCGCCTTAAGCAGCATCTGCCACATCCGGGTCAGCACCCGCATCGGCAACGCCTCGGCCATCTGTTGGCCGCGGGTGCGTTCATCGGGCGAGACGGTCGGGTCTTCTGCCGCGTCGGGGGTGATCTTCACCACCGAGACCCAATGGGTGATTTCGGCCAGATCGCGCAGCACCGCCAGCGGGTCGGCGCCCTCGGCATATTGCGCGCCCAGTTCGGTCAGGGCCCCGGCCGCATCGCCACGCAGGATCATGTCCATCAGGTCAAGAACGCGGCCCCGGTCGGCCAGCCCCAGCATCGCGCGCACCTGATCGGCGGTGGTTTCGCCGGCGCCATGGCTGATCGCCTGATCCAGCAGCGAGGTCGCATCCCGGGCCGAGCCTTCGGCGGCGCGGGTGATCAGAGCCAGCGCGTCATCCGAGATTTCCGCGCCCTCGGCGGTGGCGATCTTGCGCAGCAGGCCGATCATCACTTCGGGCTCGATCCGGCGCAGGTCGAACCGTTGGCAGCGCGACAGCACGGTGACCGGAACCTTGCGGATCTCGGTCGTGGCAAAGATGAACTTCACATGCTCGGGCGGTTCCTCCAGCGTCTTCAGCAGCGCGTTGAACGCGCTGGTCGACAGCATGTGGACTTCGTCGATGATGTAGATCTTGTACCGCGCGCTGGCGGCGCGATAGCGCACGCTGTCGATGATCTCGCGGATATCGCCCACGCCGGTGCGGCTGGCGGCGTCCATTTCCAGCACGTCCACGTGGCGGCCTTCCATTATGGCCACGCAGTGCTCGCACTGGCCGCAGGGTTCGGTCGTTGGGCCGCCATTGCCGTCGGGGCCGATGCAGTTCATGCCCTTGGCGATGATCCGCGCCGTGGTCGTCTTGCCGGTACCGCGGATGCCGGTCATGATGAAGGCCTGCGCGATCCGGTCCGCCTCGAACGCGTTTTTCAGCGTGCGCACCATGGCATCCTGACCGACCAGGTCGGCAAAGGTTTCCGGGCGGTATTTTCGTGCGAGAACCTGATAGGCGGGGCTGGACTGTGTGGTCATGTCTGCTCTGACGGATTCGTACTGACGATGCAGGGTAGAGTTCCCGGTGCCCCGCGTCCACAGCGCCGGTGCAGGTTTTTCGCTTTGGCGGTGGCGCTGGTTGGGCCATACTGGACCAATAGTTTTCAGTGATGCGTTTCCCGAGGGGTGGTTTCGATGTCCAATCTGGTTGTTCATGCCCTGCAGGTCGGGGGCGGTTCGCTTGCCCTGACCTCGATACCCGGCGGAGGCGGCGACTACTGCGGCGACCTGGACCTGATCGGGGGCTGGGCGCCGGGTCTTGTGATCTCGATGACGACTCTGGCCGAGATGGTCGCCGTGGGGGCGGGCGATTTCGGATCGGACATCCAAGGGCGTGCTAGCCGCTGGGCGCATCTGCCGGTCGCCGATTTTTCGGCGCCGGGGGATGAATTTGACGGCCAGTGGCCGCCGGTCAGCGCCGCCGCCCGCCATGCGCTGAGCGGTGGCGGGCGAGTTCTGGTGCATTGCCGGGGGGGCTGTGGACGATCCGGCATGGCCGTTCTGCGCCTGATGATCGAATGTGGCGAAGCCCCGGAACCGGCGCTCAAACGCCTGCGGGCCGTTCGCCCCTGCGCCGTGGAAACCGAGGCGCAGTTGCTCTGGGCCGTGGCGCCGGCTCGGGTTGCTACCCCGGACTGACCGTCAGATGACTGCCGGCAAGGCGTGTTCCGCCGGGGTGGTGGGATCCAGCGCGACCGCCTGCAGCATCGCGCAGGGTGACGTGTCCAGCCCCTGCGCCGGGCAGGCATCGGCCAGATCATTGAACATCAGGTCGGCATAGGCGTCCAGGCTTTGCGTATCTGCCCCTGCGCGTGCGCCGCAATACACCCGGATCAGGTCGGCACGGGCATCAAAGCGGGCGAGGCATCCCGGCGTGCAATGGGCCAGTTCGCTGGTGCCTTCCACCCGGAATTCGGGCGAGGTTGCCGCGCCAGCCGCAGCAACCGCCTGCGCGACCGACCGGGCCAGATGCGCCAGCGCAGGGCAGGTCCTGCCCGTGCGTTGGCAGATGGTTGCGGAAAATTCGTGTGTGTTGGTCTTCCAGATCATGATGCGCCCTCCGCGCGTTGGGCAGGGCGGAGCAGACGGCCGGTTTCACGGCCAGACCCTGCCCGGACACCCCGTCCGAGTTTCGGTTTTACGTTTGATGGCAGGTCTCCTGACTTGCGGGTCGTTGCTTTGCCGACCTTCCCAACCTTGCGGTCAGTGGTATCTCGGCATCGCTCTCCGCCTACAGTTGCGGGGGCAGTCGCGGCATTGGCCCGGATGGACCGCACCGTGTTCCCTTTTCATCCCGGCCGAAGGCGCGGGAACCATCACCCAATCGCTAGCGGTCAGGGTCGGGCCGAGTCAAGCCACATTCAGTCGCGCGGTTGGAACCGGTCCCAAGGGACATGCTCGGGCAACCGGCGCAGTACATTCGAATCCCTACGCGCGCGCGCCAGTTGCCAGCCGCCCTGCATCACGATGAACAGGGTGTCTGCGGCCATGTCAGGATGCGCGACGCCCAACCGTTTCGCGTGGCCGCGCACATCCTCGATCCAGCTTTTGTACAGCCGGTCGGCATGGTCGCGGAAGGTTCGGTTGTTGGGGCTTTCGAACAGGGTGGCGGCGATCGGGCAGGTCTCCCACTGGGGCGAGGTGTCGAACAGTTTCGCGATCTTGTGGCACAAGGTGCTGACCCCGGCGCGGAAATCCTGCGCGTCGTTGAACGCCGCCGCGATCATGTCGCGCATCCCGTCCGAGGCCCAGCTGGCCGCGGCCAAGGCAAGATCCTGCTTTCCCTTTGGAAAATGGTGATACAGCGAGCCCTTGGGCGCGCGGGCCTCGGTCAGAATCTCGGTCAGGCCGACACCGTTGTAGCCCGAGCGCTGGAACAGTCGGGCGGCGGTCTGGGTCAGGCGATCGCGGGTGTTTTGCGGACGTTGGGTCATCTTGCGCGCATCTTGACAGGACTGGACCAATCGGTCCAGATGAAATGATTAGACCAATCGGTCCAGAGCATTTGGAGGCTTGGATGTTGGATTCGCAGCAGACGGTGAGCGCCGAAGATTTCGAGTTTTCGGCGGGCGAGGCAAACCTGTCGGCGCGGCTTTATGCGCCAATGGCTCGGCCGGACGTCGCCGTCGTACTGAACGGGGCGACGGGCGTGCCGCGGGACTATTACCAGCATTTCGCGCGCTGGCTGGCCGCCGAGCGGGGCATGGCCTGCCTGACCTATGACTATCGCGATTTCGGGACATCTTTGAAACGGCGCCTGAAAGACTCGGATGCCACGATGGCCGATTGGGCGCTGAAGGACATGCCGGCGGCGCAGGCCGAGATGCGGCGGCGCTATCCCGATGCCAGGCTTTGGGTCATCGGTCATTCGGTCGGCGGGATGCTGGGGCCGCTTCAACCCGGGATCGAACGGATCGACCGGATGATCTGCGTGTGTTCGGGGCTGGTGACCCTGGCCGATCATCCCTGGCCCTACAAGGGGTTGGCGGCCCTGTTCTGGTATGGCCATGTGCCGCCTCTGGTGCGTCTGCTGGGCTATCTGCCGGGGCGGATGCTTGGGTTCGGGTCCGATCTGCCATCCGGTGTCTATTGGCAGTGGCGCAAGTGGTGTACGTCACCCGACAGCTATCTGCCGGAACTGGGCGACACGCTTCCCCAGGTCGACTGGGGCCGAACGACGGCCCCGGTTGACGTCATCGCCCTGGAGGATGATCAGACGGTTCCGCCGCCGGCGGTCTGGCGGCTGGCCGAGCTGTACGGGCCTGCGGCGCGGCGCCATTTGTTGGCCCCGGCCGCCTTCGGCCTGCGCGAGGTCGGCCATATCGGCGCCTTTGCCCGGCGCAGCCGCGCAATCTGGCCGCAGCTGGTTGCCTGACGATCGGCCCGGCGGCCCTGCTTCAGGGAATATTCGGAAAATTATGTACCATGGCGGCAACAAGTGAGAGGTTGGACAGCGACCCAAGCGGGGCTCGTTGTGGCTGCTTCCTTCCGGACCTGACCAGGTTGGCGAGGCGCTTGCCCGCGCCAACCTCTCGACCGCCGATATAGGCATCACGGGTCCGCTTGGCAACCCGTCACGGCCACAGCCGGATCCGGAGAAAGCCCTGATCGTCCAACCCAAGCGGCTCGGGGTTGAAAGCGGCCAGTTCATCCAGGTATTTCGCGGCGCCCGGTCCGGTGCGCAGCACGGCCGCACGCCCGTGGAAACCGGTCAGGGAAAAGCTGGCCGGGGCATCTTCGAGCGGATCGCGTTCCAGCGCTCCGGACAGGTAATCCCGGACGACCGTGCCGATGCTGATACGTGGCAACTGGATCGCCGGACATTCGCGCGGGATCGGGAAATTGCCACCGCCATTGGCCCGATAGTTGTTGACGGCCACGACAAAGGCCTGGTCCGGCGTGACCGGGGTGCCGTGGTGGCAAAGGTTTCGTATCCGCCCATTCTCGTTACCGGTCCGGTGTCCGCCAAGGTCGAAACGCGGCGGGCATGACGGATCGATTTCGTATGTCACCCCGTGCAGAACGTCAAAATTGTGCCCGGTCGCCTGCGGGTCTATCAGGTCTGCTTCGCGGGCGCCGTCGATTTGCCGGTAGACTGCTGCCGACATTTCCAGCCAATCCCGCAACTGCGCACCGGTAACGACGACCGCCCGCAACTCATTGGGAAACACATGCAGATCCGACACGTGGCGCAGGAACACGTCGCCCCGCGGAACATCGGTGAAATGGCGTGGCCCGGCCCGACCCCCGAATTTGGAGGGTGCTACGCTCGACAGCAGCGGAAGGTTTTCCAACTTCGACTCTTTCAGAACCGGCCGCAGCGCTGCGGCCTGGGCGGCGGCGACCAAGGTCAGGCCGCGATCCAGCCCGCAGAAAGTGAAATAGCTGTGCATGGCCTGCTCCGTCCGCCCGACCGGCGATGCCGCACGGCGGCGTGTCCGTGCGTGTCCGGTTTGGAACACTTGCATCATCTCGGGGTCTTCGGGCACAGGCCCCGCATCCGGCTGCGCAGGCTGAACAGAGCGAAGTCGGCCGGATTTCGCGACGATTTTCCACCTTGTCGCATCTCGCTCCAGCGTCAGGTCGATCACGCCCAGATGCGTTCCGGCGGTTCCGGGCATGACCACGGGCTTGCCGTGGATCAGACCGTTTTGCAGGTCCATGCTGGCCACCGGGTCCGGGACGTCTGCGGGAAACAGCATGTGCGTGTGCCCGGCCACGATGGCATCCACGCCGGCCAGAGCCGCCAGCTGGATCACCACGTTTTCGGACATGGGGGCAGGTTCGGCGTCACCAAGGCCGGAATGGGCAAGGGCAATCACTAGGTCACAGCCGCGGTCGCGCAGTTCGGCAATGCAGGTCCGGGCGGTGGAAATCGAATCGGCGACCTCGACCTGCCCGTCCAGATGGTGCGCTTCCCACCGGGCCGTCTGCGGCGGCAGGATCGAAAAAACGCCGACGCGCAGCGGAACCTCTTGGCCGCCAACCCGCATCCGACGTGTTAGTACGACCCAGGGCTGCCAGGACTGCGCCCGTCCAATGCGCCGGAGATTGCCGCACAGCACCGGAAACGGCGCGTGTTCGACGATGGCTTCCAGAACGGGCAGCCCGAAGCTGAAATCGTGGTTGCCAAGCGCGATTGCGTCATAGCCCAGTTTCTCGAAAGCCGACAACAGCGGATGCTGAGGGCCGGGCTGGTCGGCGGCCCAATCACCCAGCAACGTGCCTTGCAGCGCGTCGCCGTTGTCGAACAGCAGCACTTCGGCGCCCGACTGCCGGGCCTCTTGCCGGGCGACGCGGATCAGGCTGGCCGTGCGGGTCAGCCCGATGGCCTGGTCCGGCTGGTCGGCGTAATAGTCGAAGCTGGTCAGATTCATGTGCAGGTCCGTCGTCGCCAGGATGCGAAGGACGGATTGGATCGCTTGGCCATGCGCTTGGTGCGCCAAGGTTTTTGTTTTCAACTGCTCTGCTTTTGTGCGTTGTTTTAAATGCATGTTCGCCGAAAGGTAGAATATCCGTTTATTTGTCGGGCATCCATGTGTCTTTTTTGCAGGCGGTGCCGAACGGCGGCCTTGGCTTGGGCATTGCGCTGGGCCGACAGTCGTGGCAGCCCTTGAGCCAATCGCAGGAGCATGGACATGAAACGGGCAGAGCAGGTTACATTCGGCGGATCGGGGCTGAACCGTGCCGCTGATATTCGTGCCAACGGCGAAGAACTGGAGGCGGCCCGCAGGGACCCGATGTCGCGCTGCCTGTTGCTGTGGCGGGGCAAGATCTTGGTGCAGGGCGGCGATCTGGATCAGCTGGCCTGGGTGCCGATGACCCACGCTCTGGTGCAGAGCGGCCCCGGGGGTGCCGTCGAACAGCCCGTTTTCATGGGGAAGTCCGACGCGGGCGCGCCCTTGTTTGCCGCCGACATATCCGATTGGCCGGCCGACGGGCTGGACTTGTCTGGAGTCGGGGCCTTTGTCGATCGCTCCGAGCAGCAGCATCCGAACCTGCCCACCGGTCATGTCTTTGCCGAGCTGCGTCGCATCATGACCCGTCTGTCGCCCCGCGATGCCGAAATCGCCGCGACGGCGAAGGCGGTGATCGGCTGGCACGAAACCCATCGGTTTTGCGCCCGGTGCGGAACCCGCAGCGCCCCGGCACAGGGCGGTTGGCAGCGGGCCTGCCCCGAATGCGGCGCCCAGCACTTCCCGCGCACTGATCCGGTGGTTATCATGCTGGTCACCTTTGGCGACGCAGTGCTGATGGGGCGCTCGCCCGGCTGGCCCGAGGGGATGTATTCACTGTTGGCCGGATTCGTCGAACCGGGCGAAACGCTCGAGGCCGCCGTGCGACGCGAGGTCATGGAAGAAGCCGGCGTGCCGGTCGGTGCGGTCAGCTACCTGGCCAGCCAGCCCTGGCCGTTTCCAGCTTCGCTGATGTTTGGATGCGCGGCGCAGGCCCTGTCGCAGCGGCTGACGATCGATCCGGTCGAGATCGAAGACGCGATCTGGGTGTCGCGCGCTGACATGATGCAGGCCTTTGCCGGGGAACACCCGCGGTTGATGCCGGCGCGAAAAGGCGCGATCGCGCATTTTCTTCTGCGCAACTGGCTTGCGGATACCCTGGACTAGCGAGACACTGGCAAAAATACCGAACGATCAAGGCGTACATGCAGTTTTCGGCACAGGAAGACATTCAGGCCCCCATCTCGGACGTTTTCGAGATGGTCGCGGATTTCGGGCGTTTCGAACGCATGGCCCTGCGGCGCGGGATCGAGGTGCGGCGGACCTTCGATACGCCTTCCCCCGGGGTCGGCGCCTGTTGGGATGCCGAATTCAAGGTGCGCGGTCGAACGCGCCGCATGTCGGTCGAACTGGCCGAGTTCGAACGCCCGTCGCTGATGCGGTTCGTGGCCGCGGGTAAGGGCATGACCAGCCTGACCACGGTCGAGTTGCTGCCGCTGTCGCAGCGGCACACGAGGTTGTCCATCGAAATGTCGCTGGCCGCCCAGACTTTGCCCGCACGGCTGTTGCTGCAATCGTTCAAGCTGGGAAAAACTCGGTTTCGCCGCCAGTTCCAGTTGCGGCTGGGTGATTTCGCCCGCGAAATGGAAACCCGGTACGCGCACGGGGGCTGACGGCGCCCGGCCGCAAGTCGCTAGCCCCGAGGCCGCGCGGCGGGATAGACCCCCAGTATTTCGACATTCGTGGTGAAATGCTGCAACTCGTCCATCGCCAACTGCACGTTGCGGTCGTCGGGATGGCCGACGATGTCGGCATAGAATTGCGTCGCCGTGAAGGAACCGTCGACCATGTAGCTTTCCAGCTTGGTCATGTTGATGCCGTTCGTCGCGAACCCGCCAAGCGCCTTGTACAGCGCCGCCGGGATGTTGCGGACCTGGAAGACGAAGCTGGTGATCATGCCATGCGCACCCCGGCGCGTCTCGTCCACTTCGCGCGACATGACAAGGAACCGGGTGGTGTTGTCGTCATTGTCCTCGATATGCCGAGCCAGAACGTTCAGCCCATAGATCTCGCCCGCCAGTTCGCTGGCAAGGGCTGCCGAGTGTTTGTCTCCGGCCTCGGCAACCTCGCGCGCGGCGCGGGCATTGTCGGGGCTGACCCGGCCCCGGATGCCGTGTTCCTGCAGAAAGCCCGCGCATTGCGGCAGCAGGACCAGGTGTGAATGCGCCTCGGTAATGTCTTCAAGCGTTGCGCCGGGGACCGCCAGAAGGTTGATGTGCACACGCACGAAGGCTTCGTCGATAATGTGCAGCCCGCTGTGCGGCAGCAAACGGTGGATGTCGGCGACGCGGCCATAGGTGGTGTTCTCGACCGGCAGCATCGCCAGATCGGCCTGGCCCGACCGGACCGATTCGATCACGTCCTCGAAGGTGCGGCAGGGCAGGGGCTCCATGTCGGGGCGGGCCATGCGGCAGGCTTCGTGGCTGTAGGCGCCGGGTTCGCCCTGAAATGCGATGCGATTGGTCATTTGGTCGATTCCGTGCAACAAGTTACAGAATTGGGCGTTTGGTCGCGGTGTCTATACCTTGCCTCTTGCAAGGGGAAGCCTTAGACACCCCGCAGACAGCTGAAATGGACTCGCGATCAATGTTTGACACGATGACAGTTACCAAGGCCGCAGCCGGCCTGTTCGGTGCCTTTCTTTTCTTCCTCCTGGCGAAATGGGGGGCTGACGTTCTGTATAGCACGGACGCGCATGGTGAAATGGCCGCCTATGTGATCGAAACGGAAAGCGCCGGCGAAAGCGCTGACGGCGAAGAAGTGGTCTTTGCCGATCTGCTGGCCGCGGCCGATCCTGAAAAGGGAGCCAAGGTGTTCCGCAAATGCTCGGCCTGCCATAAGCTCGAGAAGGGCGCGAACGGCACCGGCCCGTACCTGTACGCGGTCGTGAACCGTCCGATCGCATCGGCCGAAGGGTTCGGCGGGTATTCCGCCGCGATGCAGTCGCATGGCGGCAACTGGACGCCCGAGGAACTGGATGCCTTCCTGGCCAACCCGAAAGGCTATATCCAAGGCACTTCGATGAGCTTTGCGGGCCTGAAAAAACCTGAAGACCGTGCCGATCTGATCGCCTATCTGCAGACGATCGGCGGCTGATTGGTCAGGGTCCGTGACTTGCGAAAGCCGCTGCCGATGTGCAGCGGCTTTTTTCGTCTCAACAAATCTTCACAAAGCGCTCACGCAGTCTAAACTTGCAACTGCCATCGCTGGCCCGTTAGCTAGCGTGGACAGACATGGAACCGAGACGAACGCGAAGGATGACCTGCATGAAACCCGTTTTACCTGGCGCGCGTGTACTGAGTATTCGGCATTGGGCGTCAGCGTTGGGGCTTTCGGCGGCGATCATGGCGCTGCAGACAGTGCCGGGCGTGGCAGATGAGGACGACATCATCCGCAGCCACGGGTATTCGTATTTCGGCAATCTGGACTATCCGGCCGACTATGCGCATCTGAACTATGTGAACCCCGATGCGCCCAAGGGGGGCGAGCTGTCGCTGGCGGCGTCGGGGACGTTTGATTCGCTCAACCCCTATTCCCGCAAGGGGCGGGCCGGTGCGTTGACCACGTTGCAATACGACCGGTTGATCGACAGTTCGGATGACAGCATTGGCCAGTATTACGGTGTGCTGGCCGAAAGCCTGGAATATGACGCCGACCGCAACTGGGTCATCTTCCATCTGCGCCCCGAGGCGACCTTCTGGGACGGCACACCGGTCACGGCCGAGGACGTCGTCTACAGCCACCGCCTGTTCATCGAGCAGGGCCTGCCATCCTATGCGCAGGCCGTGGGCCGCATGGTCACTGGCGCCGAAGCTCTGGACACCCACACGGTGAAATTCACCTTCAATCCTGAATTGACCGCCCGCAGCCGGATCGAGACGGTGGGGTCCACCCCGGTGTTTTCGAAGGCCTGGTTCGAGGCCGACCCGTCGCGTCGCCTGGACGAGCCGCGGCTTGAGGTCGCCGTGGGGTCGGGACCATACAAGCTGGACAGTTACGACATCAACCGGCGCAT
Organism: Ruegeria sp. BHSC037; assembly: GCF_059613045.1. Lineage (NCBI taxonomy): Bacteria > Pseudomonadati > Pseudomonadota > Alphaproteobacteria > Rhodobacterales > Roseobacteraceae > Ruegeria > Ruegeria sp. BHSC037. Next base: position 41,639 of record NZ_JBXWRT010000016.1, on the reverse strand, counting down.
CGTCTACAAGCGGCGCGACGACTATTGGGGCAAGGACCTGCCGTTCAACAAGGGGCGGTTCAACTATGACAGCATCCGGGTCGAGTATTTTGCGGATCAGACCGCGGCCTTCGAGGCGTTCAAGGCCGGCGAATACACATTCCGCATCGAAAGCGACCCCAAGCTGTGGGCGACCGGGTATGATTTTCCCAAGGTCGCGCAGGGCTATGTGGTGAAGGATGCGATCCCCGACGGCAGTCCGCCGAATCCGTCCGGTTTCGTGTTCAATCTGGCGCGCCCGCAATTCGCCGACAAGAATGTGCGCAAGGCGCTGGCGCTGGCGTTCAATTTCGAATGGGCCAATGAATCGCTCCTGTACGGTCTGAACTCGCCGCGTGATTCCTTCATCGAAGGCACCCCGCTCGAGGCGAAGGATGTCCCGCAGGGTCCCGAGTTGGAGTTTCTGAAGTCGCTGGGGGACGTGGTGCCGTCGGAATTGCTCACCCAGCCGGTGGAAACGGTGCATCAATCGAACCCGGCACGGCTGAACGACCGGCGCAACTTGCGCAAGGCCGCGAAGCTGCTGGACGAGGCCGGATGGCCCGTGGGTGAGGGCAACGTGCGCCGCAACGCCCAGGGTCAAACCTTGCGGGTGAACATCCCGTACCCCTCCAACCTGCCGACCTCGACGGCCACGATGATCGAGACCTTCGTGCAGAACCTACAGGCCATCGGCGTGGACGCGACGGCGGAAAAGGTCGACCCGGCGCAATACACGCTGCGCAGCCGCGAACGTGACTACGACATGGTGTATTCCACCCGCTACAGCGCTTTCCTGTCCACCGGCGGCGGGCTGAGCCAGATGTACGGCTCGAAAGAGGCCGCGTTCAGCCTGTTCAATCCGGCCGGACTTGCCAGCCCCCTGGTGGACGCCATTATCGAGGCGTCTTTCGCCACGACCAATCAGACCGAGCAGGACGCGGCGCTGATGGCGCTTGACCGGGCCCTGCGGTACGAGTTCTTCATCATCCCCGACGGGTACATCGCGGAATACTGGACGGCCTACTACGACATGTATGAATATCCCGAACAGCTGCCGCCCTATTCGCTGGGTTATCTGGATCTGTGGTGGATCAACCCCGAAAAGGAAGCGGCCCTGAAAGCGGCAGGCGCGTTGCGGTAATATGGGCGCCTATATCCTTAGACGCCTGTTGCTGGTCATTCCGACCCTTCTGGGCATCATGATCGTCAACTTCACGCTGGTGCAGTTCGTGCCTGGCGGGCCAATCGAACAGATCATCGCCCAGATCGAAGGGCAGGGCGATGTGTTCGCGGGTTTTGCCGGATCGGGCGATGCCGGGGCCGGTGCCGAACCCGGCGGCGGCGTCTTCGATGACAAATACGTGGGCGCCCGCGGGTTGCCGCCGGAATTCATCGCCGAACTGGAGAAAGAGTTCGGGTTCGACAAACCGCCGATCGAGCGGTTCCTGAACATGATGGGCAACTATCTGACGCTGGATTTCGGTGAAAGCTACTTCCGCTCGGTCTCGGTGATTGACCTGGTGCTGGAAAAGATGCCGGTCTCGATCTCGCTCGGCCTTTGGTCGACGCTGATCGCTTATCTGGTCTCGATCCCGCTGGGCATCCGCAAGGCGGTCAAGGATGGTTCACGCTTTGACACCTGGACCAGCGCTGCCATCATCGTGGCCTATGCCATTCCGGGCTTCCTGTTCGCGATCCTGCTGCTGGTTTTGTTTGCGGGCGGGTCTTACTGGCAGATCTTCCCGCTCAGAGGGCTGACCTCGGATAATTGGGAAGACCTCAGCCTGCTGGGCAAAGTGGCCGACTATTTCTGGCACATCGCCCTGCCGACCATCGCGCTGACAATCTCGGCCTTTGCCACGCTGACGCTGCTGACCAAGAATTCGTTTCTGGACGAAATCAAGAAGCAATACGTCATGACCGCCCGCGCCAAGGGCCTGAGCGAGCAGCGCGTTCTGTACGGCCACGTATTCCGCAACGCGATGCTGATCGTGATCGCCGGTTTTCCGGCGGTGTTCATCGGCGTGTTCTTCGGCGGGTCGATCATCATCGAGACGATATTCTCGCTGGATGGTTTGGGCCGTCTGGGCTTTGAGGCCGCGGTGGCGCGCGATTATCCGGTGATCTTCGGGACGCTGTTCATCTTCGGTCTGCTCGGGCTGGTCGTCGGCATCATCAGCGACTTGATGTATGTGCTGGTCGATCCGCGCATCGATTTCGAGAAACGCGAGGGGTAAATGGCGCTTTCTCCTCTGAACCAGCGCCGCTGGCGCAATTTCTGCCGCAACCGCCGGGCCTTTTGGTCGCTGATCATCTTCTCGGTGCTGTTCGGCCTGTCACTGTTTGCGGAATTCATCGCCAATGACAAACCGATCCTGGTGAAGTACCGGGGCGAGTTCTACACGCCCATCTTCAATTTCTACGCCGAGACCGAGTTCGGCGGCGATTTCGAGACCGAGGCGATCTACCGCGATCCCGAGGTTCAGTGCCTGATCGACAGCGGCGGGCTGGAGGAGTGTTTCGACGACCCCGAAGGCATCATCGAGCAGATCGAAGCGGGAACATTCCAGGCCGAAGGTTTCGAGCGGGGCTGGGCGATTTGGCCGCCGATCCCCTATTCCTACAACACCAGCGTCGACCGCCCCGGCGCAGCACCCCTGCCGCCTAACGGGCAGAACCTGCTGGGCACTGACGACACCAAGCGCGACGTTCTGGCGCGTGTCATCTATGGCTTCCGCCTGTCGATCCTGTTCACCCTGATCGTCACCGGTGCGGCCAGCCTGATCGGTATATTCGCCGGCGCGCTGCAGGGCTTTTTCGGCGGCTGGCTGGACCTGATCTTCCAACGCATCATCGAGATCTGGTCAGCGACGCCTTCGCTTTACGTCATCATCATCATGTTCGCGGTGCTGGGGCGAAGTTTCTGGCTGCTGGTGTTCCTGATGATCCTGTTTTCCTGGACGGGGCTGGTGGGCGTGGTGCGGGCCGAGTTCCTGCGCGCCCGCAACCTGGAATATGTGCGCGCGGCCAAGGCGCTGGGCGTGGGCAACCTGACGATCATGTTCCGCCACATGCTGCCCAACGCGATGGTGGCCACGCTGACCTTCATGCCCTTCATCGTGACCGGCACGATCGGGGGGCTGGCCAGCCTCGATTTCCTTGGCTTCGGGCTGCCGTCCTCGGCCCCGTCTCTGGGTGAGCTGACCCTGCAGGCCAAGCAAAACCTGCAGGCCCCGTGGCTGGCCTTCACCGCCTTTTTCACCTTTGCCATCATGCTGTCGCTGCTGGTCTTCATCTTCGAAGGCGTGCGTGACGCGTTCGACCCGCGAAAGACCTTCTCATGAGCTTGCTGGATGTGAAAAACCTCAGGGTCTCGTTCCGCCAGGACGGGCAGGTGACCACGGCGGTTCGGGGCGTGTCGTTCCATGTCGATCGCGGGGAAACCGTGGCGCTGGTAGGCGAATCCGGCTCGGGCAAATCGGTCACCGCGCTGTCGACCGTGTCGCTGCTGGGCGACAGCGCAATCGTCGAAGGATCGGTCACCTATGACGGCCAAGAGATGATCGGCGCCTCGGAGCAGCGTCTGATGGAGGTGCGCGGCAACGATATCAGCTTCATCTTCCAGGAGCCGATGACCTCGTTGAACCCGCTGCACACGATTCAGAAGCAGATGGCGGAATCGCTGGCCCTGCACCAGGGGCTGACGGGCGACGCGGCGCGCGCCCGGATCGTCGAATTGTTGAAAAAGGTCGGCATCCGCGACCCCGAGGAACGGCTGGACGCCTATCCCCATCAGCTGTCCGGCGGACAGCGGCAGCGGGTGATGATCGCCATGGCGCTGGCCAATCAGCCCGATATCCTGATCGCTGACGAGCCGACCACTGCGCTGGACGTGACCATTCAGGCGCAGATCCTCGAGCTGCTGGTCGAGCTGCAGAAATCGGAAAACATGGGGATGTTGTTCATCACCCATGATCTGGGCATCGTGCGGCGCATCGCCGACCGGGTCTGCGTGATGAAGGATGGCGAGATCGTCGAGACCGGCCCGGTGGCCGAGATCTTCGACAACCCTCAGCACCCCTATACCCGCAAGCTGCTGGCGGCCGAACCCAAAGGCATTCCCGATCCGATAGACCCCGCGGCCGAAGAAGTGGCCCGGACCGAGCATCTGAAGGTCTGGTTCCCGATCCAGCGCGGGTTCCTGAAACGCACGGTCGGCTATGTGAAGGCGGTGAACGACGCTACGCTCAGCGTGCGGGCAGGCGAGACCTTAGGGATCGTGGGCGAAAGCGGCTCGGGCAAGACCACGCTTGCGCTTGCGATCATGCGTCTGATCGCTTCCGAGGGCGGGATCACCTTCCGTGGGCAGGATGTGCGCCGCTGGTCCACGCGTGAACTGCGCCGCCTGCGGAAGGACATGCAGATCGTATTCCAGGACCCGTTCGGCAGCCTCAGCCCGCGTATGACCTGCCAGCAGATCATCGCCGAGGGTCTGGCGATCCACAAGGTCGATCCGCACCGTGCCCCGCGCGAGTTGGTGGCCGAGGTGATGACCGAGGTGGGCCTGGACCCGGCGGCCATGGACCGCTACCCGCACGAATTCTCGGGCGGGCAACGCCAGCGCATCGCGATTGCCCGCGCCATGGTGCTGCGGCCCAAGCTGCTGGTGCTGGATGAACCCACCAGCGCGCTGGACATGACGGTTCAGGTGCAGATCGTCGAACTGCTACGCGACTTGCAGAAGAAATACGGGCTGGCCTACCTGTTCATCAGCCACGACCTGAAGGTGGTGCGGGCGATGTCACACAAGGTGATCGTCATGCGCAACGGAGACGTGGTCGAGATGGGCGCTGCCGAAGACCTCTTCGTCAACGCGCAGGATGACTACACCCGCGAACTGATCGCTGCGGCGGGTTAGGCGTTGGCCGCTTCGCGCGCCGCCGATTTGGGCAGCGGGCCGCGCAGCTCTTCATAGTGGTCGAACTGCAGCTTGACCCAGCCGGTACCGCGTGTGGCGCTGGCCAGCGTGCGGTGCAGTTCGTCCTCAGCCACGGCGGGCAGCTGGGCGTTGAAGATTTCCCAGCCCGGCGCGTTCGGGTTGCCCTCGAACCCCAAGACCTGCCCCTGAAGCGAGCTGATCGTGGGCACCAGATCGCCCACGAAGGCCGACGGAACATGGATCTCGGCGTTCAGGATCGGCTGCAACACGACGGGTTTGGCCTGCGGCAGGGCCTCGCGGACTGCGTTTTTTCCGGCCGTCCGGAAGGCAAAATCGGAACTGTCCACGTTGTGATGCTTGCCGTCATGCAGCGTGACCTTCACATCCACCACCGGAAAGCCCTCGGGGCCTTGCGCCAATGCATCGACCGCGCCTTGTTCGACCGAGGGGATATAGTTCTTGGGTACCGCGCCGCCCTTGACCACCTCGTCGAAGTGAAAATCCGATCCGCGCGGCAGCGGCGCGACCGAGATCACCACATCGGCGAACTGCCCCGCGCCACCGGATTGCTTGCGGTGGCGGTGCCGGTGTTCGACCGCGGCGCGGATGGTCTCGCGATAGGCGGTCTCGACCGGGGAGGTCTCGATCTCGATCCCGAAATCCTCGGCCAGCTTGGCGACCACCCGCCGCATGTGCTGCGGCCCCTGCGAGCCCAGAACGGCGTGGCCGCTCAGCTCGTCCTGTTCCAGCGTCAAGCCCGGGTCGATCTCGACCAGCCGGGACAGCGCGTTGGACAGGCGCACGTCGTCGCGTTCATGGGCTGGCGACACAACCTGCCGATAGGCGACCGGATGCGCCGTGGCCCAATCCGGCAGCGGCGTGGAGTCGCTGCTGTCATAGACATTGCCGGGGTTGAGGTGATCGGATTTTACCGCCAGCCCGATCTCGCCGGCCTTCAGCCCGTCGATCTGGGTCTTGGCATCCAGCGCGGTCAGGTTGCCAACGGTTTCGCCGCCCAGCGGATCATGCGCCTTGATCCCGTCGCCCAGCCCCCGCAGGACGATGATCTTGCCGATGTGCTTCTTGACGTCGGCAAAACCGGTGATGGCGCGGGCGGCCTCGGGCGCCGCGTCGCGGTCGGCGGCGATGTCGAACTCGGGCGCCTCGTGCCGCAGGGCCTTCATCAGGCGGGTCAGCCCGTTGCCATGGCTGGCCGCGCCCAGACAGGCCGGGATCAACTGGTGGTTCTGCAACACCTGCGCGGCCAAGTCATAGATCTCGGCGCTGGGCGGCTGCTTGTCCTCGATTAGCTGCTCAAGCAAGTGGTCGTCGAAATCCGACAGGGTCTCGAGCAGTTCGGTGCGGGCTTCGGCCTCGCGATCCGCAACCGATTGCGGCAGTTCGATCAGCGCCGAGGGCTGACCTTCTTGATATTTCCACGCGCGCTCCGAGATCAGGTCGACGGCCCCGATAATGGTTTCGCCTTCACGGATCGGCACTTGCCGCAGGGTAATGTGATGGCTGCAATAGGTCTGCAGTGCGGCGACGATGTCTCGGATGCGGCCGTTGGGGTTGTCCATCCGGTTGATGAACAGAAAGCAGGGAATGCCCGCCTCCTCGACCAGCCGCAGGTAGGGGGCGCACAGAACAGCCGCGTCCGGGTCAGGCGGGACCACGACCACCGCCGCGTCGGAAATGGCCATGGCGGGCCCGGCATAGGCCATCGCATCGCCTCCGCCATCGACATCTATCGCGCACCACGGTTCGTCCAGATAAGAAAAACCGTGCATATGCACGGTTCCGGACAGGTCGAATGTGGTGGGCCGGCCATCAAGGCGACTGATGGCCTCGACCAGGGTTGTCTTGCCCGATTGGCTGGGGCCGAGGACGGTAAAAACGCGCATGGGTGCTGTCCCTTCGTCAAGTTGCAGAGTGGTTGCACGAAAGGAGCTGTCGAACGCGGATGCGCCGGCGAGTCTGTCTGAATGATGGCCTGCCTCGGGGTCGGGCGGCCTGCCGCCCGCCTTCCGAGTGTGGGGAAAAGCCACCGCACGCGTCAACCCCCCGCTTTTTTGCATTGTGGCGACCGGCCGGGTTGCGGCCTGACGCCTGCCGTCAGATCGCCGAGCTGTGGCCCGCCTTGCTCAGGTCATAGGCGTCGAAGGTCCGGGCAATCATCCGGGTCAACGCGCGCGCTTCGGGCGGGATGAACAGCCCGTTATCGGTGATCTGCAACAACCCGTCGAAGGTGTCATTGGCGCGCTGGTACATCGCCGTCAGCTCGGCCGCCGAGATGTCGTGGTCGCGCAGGATCTCGGCAGTGTCGATGCGGAAGTCGCACATCAGGGCCTCGATCAGGCGTGCGCGCAGGATGTCCTGACCCTTGAACAGATGCCCGCGCGCGGTCGAGAATTGGCCTTCGCGCACCGCGTTGGTATGGGCCGATGTGGCCGGCGCGTTCTGCGCATAACCCTGTGGGAAGCGCGAGATCGAGCTGGCGCCGACCCCGATCAGAACCTCGGCCTGATCGTCGGTATAGCCCTGGAAGTTCCGCTTGAGCCGTCCGGCTTTCAGCGCGTGGGTCAGCCCATCATCCTTGGTGGCGAAATGGTCGATGCCGATTTCTTCGTAATTGTCCCACAGGAACAGACGGCGGGCGGTGTCGAACAGCTCAAGCCGCTGTTCCGGCGTCGGCAGGGCGTCGGACGGGATCAGCTGCTGGCGTTTCGCCATCCACGGTACATGCGCATAGCCATACAGTGCCACCCTGTCGGGGCTTAGCGACAGCAGCTTCTGCACGCTTTCGGTCATCCGCGCCTTGGTCTGGTGCGGCAGTCCGTACAAGATGTCAGCGTTCAGGCTGGGCACGCCGCGCTCACGGATCATGTCGATCGCCTCGCGGGTGGTGTCATAGCTCTGGATGCGCCCGATGCTCTTCTGGATCTCGTCATCGAAATCCTGAATCCCGATCGAGGCGCGGTTCATCCCGGCTTCGGCCAGCGCGTCAAGACGGGCGGCGTCCACCTCGTTGGGGTCGATCTCGACCGAGAATTCCGCGTTGGGTCCAAGTGGGACGATGCCCAGAATATGCGCGGCCAGTTCGCGCATCAGGTCGGGGTTGAGCAGCGTGGGCGTTCCCCCGCCCCAGTGCAGGCGCGACAGGGTCACCCCGCTGGGCAGGCGCGCGGCCAGCAGGTCCAGTTCGGCCTTGAGGACATCGACATAGGCGATGACCGGGTTGTCGGTCTGGGTGCCCTGGGTGCGGCAGGCGCAGAACCAGCACAGCCGGCGGCAGAACGGCACATGGACATAGAGCGAGATCGAACTGCCCGGCCGGATGGCGGAAATCCAGTCGCTGAACATGTCGGGCCCCACGTCATTGCTGAAGTGGGGGGCGGTCGGATAGCTGGTATAACGCGGTACCTTCGCGTCAAATAGTCCAAGCTTTGCCAATTGAGGTTTTACTATCATGGCGACACCGGTATAGGCTCGGAAACCAGAAGACCTTGACCGAGATCAAGTGGACGCGCGCATGACCCTGACTACACTCGTTGACCATTCGAACTGCGAAGACTGTCCAATTCGTCACCGAGCGGTGTGCGCGCGCTGTGACGCGGACGAGTTGGTCGCGTTGGAAGAGATCAAGTATTATCGCAGCTTCGAGGCGGGGCAGACGATCATCTGGTCGGGCGACCAGATGAATTTCGTCGGCTCGGTGGTGTCTGGAATTGCATCGTTGACGCAAACCATGGAGGACGGGCGTACCCAGATGGTGGGCTTGCTGCTGCCCAGCGATTTCGTCGGCCGCCCGGGGCGCGAGTCGGCGCCTTATGACGTGGTGGCCACGACCGACGTGGTGATGTGCTGTTTCCGCAAGAAACCGTTCGAAGACTTGATGAACAGAACGCCGCATATCGCGCAGCGTCTGCTGCAGATGACGCTGGACGAACTCGACGCCGCGCGTGAATGGATGTTGGTCCTGGGCCGCAAGACCGCGCGCGAGAAGATCGCCAGCCTGCTGTCGATCATCGCCCGTCGGGACGCCTCGGTCAGCCAGAAGGGGCTTTCGGGGCCGATCGTGTTCGATCTGCCGCTGACGCGCGAGGCGATGGCCGACTATCTGGGCCTGACGCTGGAAACGGTCAGCCGTCAGATATCGGCCCTGAAAAAGGACGAGGTGATCCTGCTGGAAGGCAAGCGCCACGTCACCGTGCCGGATATCGGGCGCCTGATGGAAGAAGCCGGCGACGATGCCGATGGCGGCTTTCTGGTCTGAGGGCATATCTGACAGTACAGTGCCCGGCGATCTTGATGCGTGACGCCAAGGCGCGTCCGTGCTCTAACTAAGGGCGCATCAACCCAAGTCAGGGAGCGGTCATGGAATTCAGCAGTATATTAGCGATGTTGTTCATCGGCGCGATTGCCGGTTGGCTGTCGGGCAAGATCATGTCCGGCCGCGGGTTTGGCCTGGTCGGCAACATCATCGTCGGTGTCGTCGGGGCGTTTCTGGCGGGGACGATCTTTCCGGCGCTTGGATTTTCCGTAGGCGGCGGGATTTTCTCGTCGATCTTCTTCGCCACGATCGGGGCGGTGATCCTTCTGTTCCTGATCGGACTGGTCAAGAAGGTCTGAGCCAGTGGGCCGCCCCAACCCGAGGCGGCCGACCCTGTTTCCCGTCAATGCGCCATGAAAACCGGCACGGCGGATTTTTCCAGCATGTTCCGCGTGGCGCCGCCCAGAATGGCCTCGCGGAAGCGGGAATGTCCGTAGGCCCCCATTACGATCATGTCGGCCGCGGTGTCCTCGGCATGGCGGTTCAGAATGTCCGACACGCGGGTCATCGTCTTGCTGAGCACGTCGATTTCGCATCTCACCCCGTGCCGGGCCAGCATTTGCGACAACAGCCCGCCCGGGTCCGACCGATCAGGGCCGTGGGTCGGCGGATCGATCACGACGATCCGGGTCAGATCCGCCGCCATCAGGAACGGCAGGGCGAACCGGATAGCGCGCATCGCCTCGACACTTTCGTTCCACCCGATCAGAACGGTGCGCGGCCGAGACACGATTTCCGCGTTATCCGGCACCACCAGAACCGGGGCGTGGCCGTCGAACATCGCGGCCTCGATGATGGGCTCGGCCTCGGCGCCCCGGCCTTCGCCATAGGGTTGCGGCAGCACCACCAGATCCGAGAATCGGGCCCTGTGGGCGACATGCCGGCCAAGATCTGCGATCTGCGCGACGCCGCTTTCGGCCGACCAGCGCACGCCGGACTTGCCCAGGAATTCTTCGGCGAATTTCAGGTTCTCCTCAGCCTCGGCATTGGCCCGGTTCAGGGTTTCCTGCAAGATCAACGCATTGGCCCCGGCATAGTAGTATCCGGTCTGGCTGCGATCGACGCCCAGACACAGCGCTTCGGCATGGGCATCCTGAGCTTCGGCCAAAGCAGCCATCTGCTCCAGCGCCTTTTTTGCGAATTTTGTTTCCGTCACGACTGAGAGAAGCGATTTGTAAGCCATCTTGACCTCATTGTTCCATTGCTCGGTGCGGCGGTTTCGAGCAGGTCATTCATTTGGTTATGCGTGTCACAGTTTTCACTCTATTGTCTTGATACAGATCAAAGCAGTAGGGCCCGCGGTTGGCCGATACAGCAGGCAGTCAAAAAAGCCGCGCGCGGCAAGAGAATCGCGTGCGACATGGCAAAGGGACGCAATATGTCGAATTACATCAAGCTGATCGCGCTTGGCCTGGTCACGCTGTTCGCAGCGATCGGGGCCAACTATGCGCGGGATTTGGCGTATCAGGTGCATGCGATACTGGTGATGCTGATCGCCGGTGGCCTGTTCATCTGGACGCTTCGCAACACCGACGAGCCCGACATTCTTGTCGATCGCTCGGGGGAATACATGGACGGCGTGATCCGCTATGGCGTGATCGCAACCGCCTTTTGGGGCGTCGTCGGATTCCTCGCGGGTACGTTCATCGCATTTCAACTGGCTTTCCCGGTGCTCAATTTCGAATGGGCCCAAGGATACCTGAACTTTGGCCGTCTGCGTCCGCTGCACACCTCGGCCGTGATCTTCGCCTTTGGCGGCAACGCGCTGATCGCCACGTCCTTCTACGTGGTGCAACGCACCAGCGCGGCACGTCTATGGGGCGGAAACCTCGCCTGGTTCGTGTTCTGGGGCTATCAGTTGTTCATCGTGCTGGCCGCGACCGGCTATGTGCTGGGCGGCACCCAGTCCAAGGAATATGCCGAGCCGGAATGGTATGTAGATCTGTGGTTGACCATCGTCTGGGTGGCCTATCTGGCCGTGTTCCTGGGCACGATCGTGAAACGGAAAGAGCCGCATATCTACGTGGCCAACTGGTTCTATCTGTCCTTCATCGTGACCGTCGCGATGCTGCACCTGGTCAACAACATGACCCTGCCGGTCAGCATCTGGGGCTCGAAATCCGTGATCGTCTGGTCGGGCGTGCAGGATGCGATGATCCAGTGGTGGTACGGCCACAACGCCGTGGGATTCTTCCTGACCGCAGGCTTTCTGGGCATGATGTACTATTTCATCCCGAAACAGGCCGAACGCCCGGTCTTCAGCTATAAGCTGTCGATCATCCACTTCTGGGCGCTGATCTTCATCTATATCTGGGCCGGTCCTCACCACCTGCACTACACCGCGCTGCCTGACTGGGCCTCGACGCTGGGCATGGTGTTCTCGGTCGTGCTGTGGATGCCTTCGTGGGGTGGCATGATCAACGGTCTGATGACGCTCTCGGGCGCATGGGACAAGCTGCGCACCGACCCGGTCATCCGCATGATGGTCATCTCGGTCGGTTTCTACGGCATGTCCACCTTCGAAGGCCCGATGATGTCGATCCGTGCGGTAAACTCGCTGTCGCACTACACCGACTGGACCATCGGCCACGTGCACTCGGGTGCGCTGGGCTGGAACGGCATGATCACCTTTGGTGCGCTGTACTTCCTGGTGCCGGTTCTTTGGAAACGTGAGCGCCTGTACTCGCTGCAGATGGTCAGCTGGCACTTCTGGCTCGCCACCATCGGCATCGTGCTCTACGCCGCGTCGATGTGGGTGACCGGCATCATGGAAGGCCTGATGTGGCGTGAAGTGGATGCCAACGGCTTCCTGGTGAACTCGTTCGCCGACACTGTGGCGGCCAAGTTCCCGATGTACGTGGTGCGTGCCCTGGGCGGCGTGCTGTACGTCGCGGGTGCAGTGATCATGTGCTACAACCTGTGGATGACCGTCCGGAAGGCGCCGGCCAAAGAGGCCAGCCTGACCGTCGCGGTCCCGGCTGAATAAGGAGGGCCGGAGCAATGGCAATTCTTGACAAACACAAGATCCTCGAGACCAACGCGTCCCTCCTGCTGATCTTCAGCTTCCTGGTCGTGACCATCGGTGGCATCGTGCAGATCACGCCCCTGTTCTACCTTGAGAACACCATCGAGAAGGTGGAGGGCATGCGCCCCTACACCCCTCTCGAAATGGCGGGACGGGAAATCTACCTCCGCGAAGGCTGCTATGTCTGCCACAGCCAGATGATCCGCCCGATGCGGGACGAGGTCGAACGCTATGGCCACTACTCGCTGGCGGCCGAGTCGATGTACGACCACCCGTTCCAGTGGGGCTCCAAGCGCACCGGGCCGGACCTGGCCCGCGTCGGCGGCCGCTACTCGGACGAATGGCACGTGGACCATCTGCGTGATCCGCAATCGGTGGTGCCGGAATCGGTGATGCCGAAGTACGGCTTCCTCGAACGGCGCAAGCTGGACGGAAAGTATATCGGCGACATCATGGCGGCGAACGCCGCGGTCGGAACGCCCTATACCGACGAGATGCTGGAGAACGCGGAGGCGGATTTCCGCGCTCAGGCCGATCCCGACAGCGACTATGACGGTCTGCTGGAGCGCTATGGCGACAAGGTGAACGTGCGCAACTTTGACGGCCAGCCCGAGCTGACTGAAGCGGATGCGCTGATCGCCTATCTGCAGATGCTGGGGACGCTGGTCGATTTCTCGACCTTCACCCCGGACGCGAACCGGTAAGGGGGCTGTCATGGAGCAATACACGATCCTTCGGCAATTCGCCGACAGTTGGATGCTGCTGGCCCTCTTCGCCTTCTTCATCGGCGTGGTGATCTGGGTGTTTCGGCCCGGTGCCAGCAAGCAATACGAGGATACTGCCGGCATACCGTTTCGGCATGAAGACAAACCCGCCACATCCGAGGAGGCGCGGAAATGAGCAAAGCACCCGAAAAGAAGCCGGGCGATCCCGGTACGACCGGCCACGAATGGGACGGCATCGAAGAGTTCAACAACCCGCTTCCGCGCTGGTGGCTGTGGACCTTCTACGTCACGATCTTCTGGGGCCTCATCTACACGATCCTATATCCGGCTTGGCCGCTGGTGAACCACGCGACGGCCGGTGTTCTGGGATGGTCGTCGCGCGCCAACGTGGATGCGGAAATCGCCGCGGTGGAGGAGGCGAATGCACCGATCACCGCACGCCTTGAGCAGGCCGAACTGATCGACATCGCTGCCGATCCCGACCTCAGCAGTTTCGCGGTATCCTCTGGCGCGGCGGTGTTCCGGACTTGGTGCGCTCAGTGCCACGGTTCGGGCGCGGCGGGCGCCGTCGGTTATCCGAACCTCCTGGACGACTCGTGGCTCTGGGGTGGAGATCTGGAATCGATCTATCACACCGTCGCCGCCGGCATCCGCAACGAGGAATATGACGAGGCGCGCTATTCCGAGATGCCCGCCTTCGGTCGCGACGAGCTGTTGACGACCGAGGAGATCTCGCAAGTCGTCAACTATGTCATGTCGCTTTCCGGAGAGCCGAACGATCCCGCGCTGGTCGAGGCCGGATCCGTTGTCTATGCCGACAACTGCGCCTCCTGCCACGGCGAAAACGCCGAAGGCGACCGCGACCAGGGCGCGCCGAACCTAGCGGACGCGATCTGGCTCTATGGCGGCGACTACGACACCCTGACCGACACCGTGACCAACAGCCGCTTCGGCGTCATGCCCGGTTGGCAAAACCGTCTCAGCGAAGCGCAGATTCGCGCGGTTTCGCTCTACGTCCACCAATTGGGTGGCGGTCAGTAGACACAAGAAAACCTTCGGGCGGTTCGCCGCCCGAAGGCCTAGGTGCCGGCTGTTCCATCTGTTCGCGCGTTTCCTGAACAGCCGGCACCATTTTTCCAAACCTAGTGCGTGTCGCGGCGCCGGTCCAGAATTTGGCGCGGCAGTTGCGCGCATCGCCCCGGCTGCCTGCGGCATTTCGTCGATGATGATACACGACCGGTTGGCGCCTATTTTGAGACATGCCAGATCCGGCGCGTTTATGACTCTGCCCGGCAGTAAGGTTTCGCCGAAACGGCGGCAATGCGATAGTGTCGGGTTCAGGTGTGACAAAAGATGTCTGTACGATGCGCTTTTGACCCATGTCAAAGTTAACGCGTTCATGATCTGGAACAAGTCGCCAGAAAACAGCCTGATCCGGAGCCAGCCCGTGAGCGATTCCAATCCCGCCCCCAGCCTTTATGCCGCCCGAGAGCCGATCTTTCCCAGACGCGTGTCAGGAAAGTTCCGCGACCTCAAATGGATCATCATGGCAGTCACGCTCGGCATCTATTATGTGACGCCGTGGATCCGCTGGGACCGTGGCCCCAGCCTGCCGGACCAGGCGGTACTTTTGGACCTGGCGAACCGGAGGTTCTATTTCTTCTGGATCGAGATCTGGCCGCACGAATTCTATTTCGTCGCGGGTCTGCTCATCATGGCTGGTCTCGGGCTGTTTCTGTTCACCTCGGCGCTTGGGCGCGTGTGGTGCGGCTATGCCTGCCCGCAAACGGTCTGGACCGATCTGTTCATCCTGGTCGAGCGCTGGATCGAGGGCGACCGCAACGCCCGCCTGCGTCTGCACAGGCAGAAAAAGCTGGACTTCCACAAGGCGCGGCTGCGCCTGTCGAAATGGACGGCCTGGTTTCTGATCGGTCTGGCCACGGGTGGGGCTTGGGTTTTCTATTTTGCCGATGCGCCGACGCTGGCGCGCGATCTGATCACTGGCAATGCCCACCCGATCGCCTATACAACGATGCTGATCCTGACCGGCACGACCTTCTTCTTCGGTGGATTCGCACGCGAACAGATCTGCATCTATGCCTGCCCCTGGCCGCGCATCCAGGCAGCGATGATGGACGAGGACACGCTGGTCGTGGGCTATCGCGAGTGGCGGGGTGAACCCCGCGGCAAGGGCAAGAACCGCGAAGGCCTGGGCGACTGCATCGACTGTTATGCCTGCGTCAACGTCTGCCCGATGGGGATCGACATCCGCGACGGGCAGCAGCTGGAATGCATCACCTGCGCCCTGTGCATCGATGCCTGCGACGAAGTGATGGAAAAGGTCGGCAAGCCACGCGGCCTGATCGACTACATGGCGCTCAGCGACGAGCAGCGCGAACGCGCAGGGCATCCGCCCAAGAGCATCTGGAAGCATATCTTCCGTCCGCGCACGGTCCTGTATTCGTCGCTGTGGTCGGCGGTGGGGGTTGCCCTGCTGTTCGCCCTGTTCATCCGGTCGGACATCGACCTAACGGTGGCGCCGGTGCGCAACCCGACCTTCGTGACCATGTCCGACGGCTCAATCCGCAATACCTATGACGTGCGGCTGCGCAACAAGCACGGCGAGGACCGGTTGTTCAAGCTGTCGCTGGTGGGCGATCCCGCGATGAAGCTGCAGATCGAAGGTACGCCGCTGGATACCGTGAACGTCCCGGCCGATACCGCACATTTGACGCGCGTGTATATTGTCACCGACAAGGATTCGGCTCCGGCGGCGGCGGACACGACACCAGTCCGCATCTGGGTCGAGGATTTGGCCAGCGGCGAGCGGGCCTACAAAGACACCACTTTCAATGGGCGGGGGAACTGAGACATGAGCGAACGGCAATTCACCGGCAAACATGCTCTGGCCGTATTCGTGGGGGCGTTCGGCGTCATCATCGCGGTCAACCTCGTTCTGGCCTACAGCGCGGTCAAGACGTTCCCGGGACTCGAGGTCAAGAACTCGTACGTGGCCAGCCAGGAGTTCAACGAACGTCTGCACGAACAGCACGCGCTGGGTTGGGACGCCACGGCTGAGACCAAGGGCGGGCTGTTGATTCTGCACATCACCGACGCGCAGGGCGATCCGGTGCGCGTGGCCGAATTGCAGGCCGTCGTGGGGCGTGCCACCCATGTGCGCGACGATTTCGCGCCGGATTTCACCTTTGACGGTGTGGCCTATTCCGCCCCGGCGACTCTGGCCGAGGGCAACTGGAACATCCGGCTGGTGGCGCGTGACCATGACGGAGCCGAGTTTTCTCGCCGCATTCCGCTGTATGTGAAGGGGTAATCCGATGAGCGGGCAGATCACGCCGACTGCTGCAGCCTGTCCCGGGTGCATTGCCGCCCCGGCTGATGCGGCCCGTCCGGTTCCGCCGGATGCACAGATCGCGTTGTCGCTGCCCGGCATTCACTGCTCAGCCTGTATCGCGAATGTCGAGCAGGCCCTGAACGCCGTGACCGGCGTGCAGGACGCGCGCGTGAACCTGACGCTGAAGCGGGCGCTGATCAAGGCCGCACCGAATCTGCGTGCCGCCGATCTGATCCCGGTGCTCGAACGGGTTGGATACGAGGCGCACGAGTTGGACGCCGGCGCGCTGTCCGCCACCCAGACCGACAAGGCCGGGCGCGATCTGCTGATGCGGTTGGCGGTTGCCGGCTTTGCCTCGATGAACGTGATGTTGCTGTCGGTGTCGGTCTGGTCCGGGGCCACGGACGCGACACGCGACATGTTCCACTGGATCTCGGCGGCGATCACACTGCCGGCGATCGCCTTCTCGGCCCAGCCCTTTTTCGAAAACGCCTGGAGCGCGCTGCGCGTGCGCCGCCTGAACATGGACGTGCCGATCGTGCTGGCAATCCTGCTGGCGCTGGTCACTTCGCTGTGGGAAACCGCGCTGAGCGGTAAGCATGCTTATTTCGATGCGGCGCTGACGCTCACCTTCTTTCTGCTGGCGGGGCGGTATCTGGATTACCGCACCCGTGCCGCCGCCCGCTCGGCGGCCGAGGAATTGACGGCGCTCGAGGTCCCCCGCGCCATTCGCCTGCGCAACGGGGCCGAGGAGGAGGTCGCCGTCGCGGCGCTGAAGGTGGGCGACCTGATACTGGTGCGCCCCGGCGCCCGCATGCCCGTGGACGGCGAGATCGTGTCGGGCCGGTCCGAGCTGGACCGGTCGTTGCTGACCGGCGAGACGCTGCCGGTATTCGCGCAACCCGGTACGCAGGTCAGCGCCGGTGAGGTGAACCTGACCGGCCCGTTGACGATCCGCGCCACGGCGGTGGGCGAGGACACCTCGCTGCACCGGATGGCTGATCTGGTGGCCATCGCCGAATCCGGGCGGTCGCGCTATACCTCGCTGGCTGACAAGGCGGCCAAGCTTTACGCGCCCGGCGTGCATATTCTGTCGGCGCTCAGCTTCGTGGGCTGGTACCTCTATTCCGGCGATATCCGTACGGCGCTGAACATCGCCGCCGCAGTGCTGATCATCACCTGTCCCTGTGCGCTGGGGCTGGCGGTTCCGGCGGTGACGACGGCGGCATCAGGGCGCCTGTTCCGCAAGGGGATGCTGATCAAGCACGCCACGGCGCTGGAACGTCTGGCCGAGGTCGACACGGTCGTGTTCGACAAAACCGGCACTCTGACCGCAGGTACGCCGGATCTGGTGAACCTGCCTGAAATCGCCCGGAACGATCTGGCCATTGCGTTGGCGCTGGCCGAGGCGTCGGCGCACCCCTTGTCGGTTGCCTTGGCGCGCGCGGCGCGGGATGCGGGGATCACCCCGGCAGATATCTCCGAGATCGCCGAGGTTCCGGGTTTTGGTACCGAGGGCCAGCATGCCGGACAGCGGGTGCGTCTGGGTCGGGCGGAATGGGTGGGCGCTCCGGACAGCGCCGAAACCACGGCCTGGCTGGCGGTGGGGGGCCGCGCGCCCGTTGCCTTCCGGTTTGTCGACAGCCTGCGCCCCGGAGCGGCCGAGGCAGTGCGCGCCCTGCGCGACGGCGGCAAGAATGTCATCCTGATCTCGGGTGATACGTCGAGTGCCGTGCAGGCTTTGGCCGAGAAGCTGGGTATCGAGAGCTGGATCGCCCGGGCCCTGCCGCAGGACAAGGCGGCCCACATCCAGAAGCTGACCGATCAGGGCCATCGCGTTCTGATGGTGGGTGACGGGCTGAATGACACGGCGGCGCTGGCGGCGGCGCATGTGTCGATCTCGCCAGCCTCGGCACTGGACGCGGCGCGTGTGGCCTCGGATATCGTGCTGCTGGGCACCGATCTGTCGCCGATCGCCGATGCCTGTCGGACTGCTGAAAAGGCAACGAAGCGGATTCGCGAAAACTTCCGGATCGCGACCATCTACAACGTGATCGCCGTGCCGCTGGCGGTGGCCGGCCTGGCAACGCCCCTGATCGCGGCCTTGGCGATGTCGACCTCGTCGATTACCGTATCCCTGAACGCCCTGCGCCTGAGGTGACCTGAATGGAAGTGCTGGCTTATCTGATCCCGATTTCCCTGTTTCTGGGCGGCGTTGGCCTTGTGGCCTTCATCTATACCGTGCGCACCAACCAGTATGATGACCCCGAGGGCGACGCCCGCCGCATCCTGAGCAACCAGTGGGATGATCACCCCAAGCCGTGACGGTCCCGTCGGCGGCCCTTGAAATTGCCGCAATGCCCGGCTATGTCCGGCCCATTCGCTAGCAGAGAGATCAAGCCTCATGGCCACCACAAACCCCATCCAGTTCATTCAGCAAGTCCGTGCCGAAGTCTCGAAGGTCGTCTGGCCGACCCGGCGCGAGGTGCTGCTGACCACGGTCATGGTGTTCATCATGGCGGCGCTGACCGCGGTGTTCTTCGCGCTGGTCGATCTGGGCATCCGCGGCGGGCTGCAACTGATCCTGGGTGCGTTCAACTAGGTCTGGACGCGCGGGTGGGGCCGCGCAGGAGATCCCGTCATAACGCCCTCTTGGCGCACTGCCCTCTTGCACAGCGTGCGATGTCGGTTTAGGTGACGCGGTACCTTACGGGATGGGCGTGCGGCGATTCGGGCTGCGCGCCGCTTTTTATTCCGGATCACGCGGCGGGGCCGCGACAGAATTTCAATTCCGGTGCGCCCTTTGACGCGGCGCGCCAAAGGCAAACAAGGACGGCAGGTTCATGGCGAAACGGTGGTACTCGGTCAGCGTTCTTTCGAATTTCGAAAAGAAGATCGCAGAGCAGATCCGCACGGCTGTGGCCGAACAGGGCCTTGAGGACGAGATCGACGAGGTTCTGGTTCCCACCGAAGAGGTGATCGAGGTGCGCCGCGGCAAGAAGGTCACGACCGAGCGCCGCTTCATGCCCGGTTACGTTCTGGTCCACATGGAAATGTCGGACAAGGGCTATCACCTGATCAACTCGATCAACCGGGTCACGGGTTTTCTGGGCCCGCAGGGCCGCCCGATGCCGATGCGCGACGCCGAGGTAAACCAGATCCTCAACCGCGTGCAGGAAGGCGAAGAAGCGCCGCGCACCCTCATCAGCTTCGAGGTGGGCGAGAAGGTCAAGGTCAACGACGGCCCGTTCGAGGATTTCGACGGCATGGTCGAAGGCGTGGACGAAGAGAACCAGAAGCTGAAGGTTTCGGTCTCGATCTTCGGTCGCGAAACCCCGGTCGAGCTGGACTTTACCCAGGTGACCAAGCAGGGCTGAAGGCTCTTCCATCATTTTATACGCGCCGCGATGTCACACGCATCGCGGCGTTTTTCATTTCGTGTGCAACGAGTCGGGGCGGGGCTTGTCTGCGCCCAAGTATCGACACATTTTTCTTGGATTTTTTCCAGCAGGGCAACAATCGAGGAACGGCTGAAAAATGACAGCTTTTGCGCAGGATGTAGAGGCCATCAAAGGCAAGGAGACGGTCAATGTTTCCAGTCAACTTGTAGAAGTCGCGCGTGCGACTGGCATAAGCCCGTTTTCGCTTGCTTTTGATTTTCTCAAGCTGCGCAGAAAAAGCGGCAAGCTGAAGTTCTATGAGTATTTCCTGTATGAACTCTATGACCGCGCGCGATGGTCGGATATCGAGCGCGAGGAATTCGTTTCCGCCCACATTCACTGGCCGCTCGTCAATGCCTGCAATGACGCACAGTGGTGGGCGTTGACCGAAGACAAATGGCTGTCCGCCTGTTTTCTCGAACATAACGGCGTGCCGACCCCGAAGACACTGGCCGTTTTTGACCGCAGCGCCCGCCATTTCGGCACTACGCCGAAGCTGACGAGCGGCGCAGACCTGAAGTCCTTCCTGTCGGCCCGGGGGCCGGCCCCTGTCTTTGCGAAGCCCATCGGTGGCATGTGGAGCGCCGGCGCCATGCGAATATCGGCGCATACCGACACGCATGTCATCGCGGATGGCCATGACCCGCAGACATTCGACGCGTTCGCCGACTCGGTCCTTGGTGAGATCCCCTACATCTTTCAGGACTGTCTCAAGCCGCACAGGTTCTTCGATGGCATCACCGATGCGATCGCAACCGTGCGTTGCCTGAACCTCATCGACGACAATCAGCTTTCCGTGCCGTTTGCGATGCTCAAGCTGCCCATGGCAGGCAATATCGCCGACAATTTCTGGCGTCCGGGCAACTTGTTGTGCAACCTCGACCCGGAGACCGGAGAAGTGAAGGGCCTGGCGGCCGTGGAAAATGGTCGCCGTGTCGCGTTGGATGCGCTGCCGGACTCGGAGCGTAAACTTGTCGGTGAAACGCTGCCGTTCTGGAACGATTTGAGGGAATTGAATCGGAAGATCGCGTTTCTGCATGCGGCGAACCACTTTGGGTCGACTGATATCGCACTGTCGGACGATGGGCCGGTTGCGGTCGAGGTCAACAACGGCTGTGCGTTCGAGCTCATGCAGATTGCGACGGGCAGAGGCTTTCTCGACAGCCGGATGCGGGCGTTCTTCAGCAAACACAACGTGAAACTCTAAGGCTTCGTCGCCGAAGTGCCGAGGCGCATGCGGGCCAGGCGGGCCCGTGTTAAGCTCCTATCGGCAGCCCCTTGCCAACCCCTCCTTTCCGCTGTAAACGCCGCCTCTATCGTCTTCGGGCGAGATTCTCTCGTGGGAGATCGCAGGGATCGCGATTCCGGATCGGACCACGCAACACAAACCGGGTGAAACGCGTTTCACCTACGTTGAAAGGAAAACCAAATGGCCAAGAAGCTTGCTGGTACGATGAAGCTGCAGGTTCCTGCAGGTCAGGCGAACCCGTCGCCGCCGGTTGGTCCGGCACTGGGTCAGCGCGGCATCAACATCATGGAATTCTGCAAGGCGTTCAACGCCAAGACCGCAGACATGGAGCCCGGCGCTCCGTGCCCGACCGTGATCACCTACTATCAGGACAAGTCCTTCACCATGGACATCAAGACGCCGCCCGCGTCTTACTACCTGAAGAAGGCGGCGGGTCTGAAGCCGGTCGGCAAGCGCAACCGCCCGAAAGGTGCGGAGAACCCCGGTCGTGAGACCGTGGCAACCGTGACCACCAAGCAGGTGCGCGAAATCGCCGAAGCCAAAATGAAGGATCTGAACGCGACCGACATCGAAGGCGCAATGAAGATCATCCTGGGCTCGGCCCGTTCCATGGGCATCGAGGTGAAATAAGATGGCAAAACTCGGTAAACGTACCCGCGCAGCACGCGAAGCCGTCGCCGGCAAGGAAAACCTGTCGGTCGAGGAAGCTGTCAAACTGGTCAAGGCCAACGCGACCGCGAAGTTCGATGAAACCATCGAAATCGCCATGAACCTGGGTGTCGACACCCGCCACGCCGACCAGATGGTGCGCGGCGTCGTCGGTCTGCCGAACGGCACCGGCAAGGACATGCGCGTTGCCGTTTTCGCCCGTGGCCCCAAAGCCGACGAGGCGAAAGAGGCCGGTGCTGACATCGTCGGCGCCGAGGACCTGATGGAAAGCATCCAGGCCGGCAACATCGACTTTGACCGTTGCATCGCGACCCCGGACATGATGCCGATCGTCGGTCGTCTGGGTAAGATCCTGGGCCCCCGCAACCTGATGCCGAACCCAAAGGTCGGCACCGTGACCATGGACGTGAAAGCGGCCGTGGAAGCAGCCAAGGGCGGTGAAGTTCAGTTCAAGGCGGAAAAAGGCGGCGTCGTGCATGCCGGTGTCGGCAAAGCCTCGTTCGACGAAGCCAAGCTGGCCGAGAACGTCCGCGCCTTCATTTCGGCCGTGGCCAAGGCCAAGCCGTCGGGCGCCAAAGGCACCTACATGAAGAAAATCGCGCTGAGCTCGACCATGGGCCCCGGCGTGACCGTGGACGTCGCAGAGGCTGCGGCTGAATAAGCCGACACGTTCCGACGGAATTTCGAACCCCGGGTGGCCCTGCTGCCCGGGGTTTTTCATTTCTCCGAGGGTGCTTCAGCCGGCATGACCGCCGAAAACCTGATGGGACACCTCACGGACGCGCGCCTTGTCAGCCTCGAGCCTGAGGTCGCGTTCTGCAATGGACAGCGCCTGGTCGGCGGCCTCTTGGGCCGCCTTCACCATGGCGGCATCTTGCGATTGTGCCAGCCGCGTCAATGCGTTCAGAAGAGCTTCGTGCACCTCGACCTTGTCGCCTGCATCTCTAGAAATGGCCGCATAGGCGTCGCGCAGATACAGATCCGTTGGGATCGCAGGCGCGTGGATTCTCGGGAAGCGCGGCTCGTCGGTGTGAAGGCGCCGTGCGCCAAGCGGCAAAAGAACTCGCAGTAGTCTCTCGACCATCTGGATCGCCGTCATCGGATCATTGATCCCGGGCGACAGCGCGCGTTGGGCGATTTCCGACAGGGTTTGAATGCCAAAGCGCGGATCCTGGTCAAAACTGCGCTCGGTTCCGATCACAAAGGCTTCCTGAATGGTCTTGCTGTCAATTTCCTTGGTGGTCTTGGCCAACGGTTCGCCTTCGATGACGAACTGCCCCGGCAGCGCAATGATCCATATCTCGCTGTCGTTTTCCTCGGCGCAGGAATTCAGCATTCCCACATCCACGTGCCGCACGTTCCCGGTGGCACTTGCCCTAACCTCGTGACTGGCCGGCGGAATGTCATCGGAGGCTTGGTAGGGCAAGGCGCCAAGGCAAGGGAGTTCGATGGATCGGGTGATCGTGTCCGTTGCGTTCTGTTCGATCTTCCGTGCTGTTTCGGAAATACTGCCGTAGCTGGGCAACTGGTCGATCCACAGCAGCAGGGCCAGCGTCACGAGGAAGATGACCACAAGCGTGAACGCCAGCGCTACGGCAATGGATTGCTGGGTGTAGACCCCGGTTTCAACCAGGATCAACGACACGAGGGCGAAGATGAAAGCGCCGAGAAAGGTCGCCAGCACGTTCTGCGAAACACTGTCTTCTTCGATCACCTGCTGCGCGCGCGGTGACGACTGGTTCGAGGCCCATCGCTGCGCCGCGACCATGATCGAAAGTGAGAATGTCGTAACGGCCAGCATCGACGATGCGAGAATAGCAAGAATCTTTGCCACCGCCTCGGCGCTCAGCCGTTGTGCAAGAAAATCCGGGACAAAGCCGCCCAGGTAGGTGCCAACTCCCGCGCTGACCACGGCCAACGCGGCGATCAGGCTGGTGCGAACCCACAATTGACGGGAAATCTGCCGGAACAGGAACTGCGGCTTTGAAATGGATTTCAGATCGATCATCCGTCGATCCTGTTCGGGTTTTCGGCTATTGTCTACCGGCTTGAGGAATGGGCCAATTTAGGCCTTGGAAACCCCGGCCATCTGCCCTAAAGAGAGCTACGGAATAAAGCGTGCGATTCGTCGTGCGCTTTATTTCGTTTCGTCCAAGACGGTGGGTGGGTCCATCCGGTCCCTTAATTTCCTGCCTGAGACGGGTAAGACCAAAAGATCGAGGGTCCCGCCCTCGGGCGATATTTTGGCTCCACCCCGTATCACGGACCTGAACGCCGTGGCGCAAGCTACGGCAAAATTGAGCCGGGATGAAATTTCGTCCCTAACTTGGAGAGAACTGTGGATAGAGCCCAGAAAGAGAAAGTGGTCGAGGAACTCGGCCAGATCTTCGAAAGCTCTGGCGTCGTGGTGGTTGCTCACTACGCCGGTCTGACAGTTGCCGAGATGCAGGACCTGCGCGCGCGTGCACGCGAAGCGGGCGGTTCCGTGCGTGTTGCCAAGAACAGGCTCGCCAAAATCGCCCTCGAGGGTAAGCCGTGTGCAAGCATGGCCGACCTGCTGACGGGTATGACCGTTCTAACCTATTCCGAGGACCCCGTGGCAGCAGCCAAGGTGGCCGAGGACTTCGCCAAGGAGAACAAGAAGTTCGAAATCCTTGGCGGTGCAATGGGCGAGAACGCTCTTGATCGCAAAGGCGTCGAAGCCGTCTCGAAAATGCCGTCGCGTGAGGAGCTCATTGCTTCGATCGTGGGCTGCATTGGCGCACCTGCTTCGAACATCGCCGGCGCGATTGGCGCACCTGCAAGCAACATCGCAAGCATCCTTTCCACCATCGAAGAGAAGGCGGAAGCTGCGTAAGCGGTTGGCACTGAATGATCTGCGTGGGGCGCATGCCCTGACGTTGGAACACACACTGTAAACGGAAAGAGCTGATACAATGGCTGATCTGAAGAAACTGGCAGAAGAGATCGTTGGTCTGACCCTGCTGGAAGCACAAGAACTGAAAACCATCCTCAAGGACGAGTACGGCATCGAGCCCGCAGCTGGCGGCGCCGTCATGGTCGCAGCTGGTGGCGATGCCGCCGGTGGCGCAGCCGAGGAAGAGAAGACCGAATTCGACGTCGTTCTGAAGAACGCCGGCGCTTCGAAAATCAACGTCATCAAAGAAGTTCGCGGCATCACCGGCCTGGGCCTGAAAGAAGCCAAGGAACTGGTCGAGGCCGGCGGCAAGATCAAAGAAGCTGTGTCGAAAGACGAAGCCGAAGAGATCAAGGGCAAGCTGGAAGCAGCTGGCGCCGAGGTCGAGCTGGCCTAAGTCGGTCTGCTGGTGCATCGCTGAAGCACCGCAAATTCTGGCTGGGTCCGGAGAAATCCGGGCTCAGCCGAACCTGTCTTAGAAAGGGCCCCATGCGGCGGGGTGTTTTCTAAGACGCGGTTCGCGGATCGGGAGGCTGCCACTCGGGACGGTGGCCATGAATTGATCCGGACGTGTCGTCTCGTATGGAAAAGGTGCCGGAGCCCGGCGGTGCCTTTCTCCGCTGAGAATATCGAAAGGTGACATCTGACATGGCTCAATCGTTCCTTGGCCAGAAACGTCTTCGGAAATACTACGGCAAAATCCGCGAAGTGCTGGAAATGCCGAACCTCATCGAGGTCCAGAAATCTTCTTATGATCTGTTCCTGCGCTCTGGCGATGCCGACCAGCCGACCGACGGCGAAGGCATTCAAGGCGTGTTCCAGTCGGTTTTCCCGATCAAGGATTTCAACGAAACTTCCGTGCTGGAGTTTGTGAAATACGAGTTGGAAAAGCCGAAATACGACGTCGAGGAATGTATGCAGCGCGACATGACCTACAGCGCGCCGCTGAAGGTCACCCTGCGTCTGATCGTGTTCGATGTCGATGAAGATACCGGGGCCAAATCGGTCAAGGACATCAAGGAGCAGGACGTGTTCATGGGCGACATGCCCCTGATGACGCCGAACGGTACCTTCATCGTGAACGGCACCGAGCGCGTGATCGTGTCCCAGATGCACCGCAGCCCGGGCGTGTTCTTCGACCACGACAAGGGCAAGACCCATTCTTCGGGCAAGCTGCTGTTCGCCTGCCGCATCATCCCGTATCGCGGCAGCTGGCTGGACTTCGAGTTCGACGCCAAGGACATCGTCTATGCCCGCATCGACCGTCGCCGCAAATTGCCGGTGACCACGCTGCTCTATGCGCTGGGCTTGGACCAGGAAGGCATCATGGATGCCTACTACAACACCGTGTCCTACAAGCTGGACAAGAAAAAGGGCTGGGTCACCCCGTTTTTCCCCGAGCGCGTACGCGGCACCCGCCCGACCTATGACTTGGTCGACGCCAAGACCGGCGAAGTCATTGCCGAGGCGGGCAAGAAGGTCACTCCGCGCGCGGTCAAGCAGTTGATCGACGAGGGCAAGGTTACCCACCTGCTGGTGCCCTTCGATCACATCGTGGGCAAGTTCGTCGCCAAGGACATCATCAATGAAGAAACCGGCGCGATCTATGTCGAGGCCGGTGACGAGCTGACGCTGGAATACGACAAGGATGGCGAGCTGATCGGCGGCACCGTGAAGGAGCTGATCGACGCGGGCATCACCGACATTCCGGTTCTCGACATCGACAACGTCAACGTCGGCCCCTACATCCGCAACACCATGGCGCAGGACAAGAACATGAACCGGGAAACCGCGCTCATGGACATCTACCGCGTCATGCGCCCGGGCGAGCCGCCGACCGTCGAGGCTGCCTCGGCCCTGTTCGACACGCTGTTCTTCGACAGCGAGCGCTATGACCTGTCCGCCGTGGGCCGCGTCAAAATGAACATGCGCCTGGCGCTAGACAAGCCCGACACCCAGCGCACGCTGGACCGCGAAGATATCGTAGCCTGCATCAAGGCGCTGGTGGAGCTGCGCGACGGCAAGGGCGACATCGACGACATCGACCACCTGGGCAACCGCCGCGTCCGCTCGGTCGGCGAACTGATGGAAAACCAGTACCGCGTCGGCCTGCTGCGCATGGAGCGCGCCATCAAGGAGCGCATGTCGTCGGTCGAGATCGACACCGTCATGCCGCAGGACCTGATCAACGCGAAACCGGCCGCGGCTGCCGTGCGTGAATTCTTCGGCAGCTCGCAGCTGTCGCAGTTCATGGACCAGACCAACCCGCTGTCGGAAGTCACCCACAAACGCCGCCTGTCGGCGCTTGGCCCCGGCGGTCTGACCCGTGAACGTGCGGGCTTTGAGGTGCGCGACGTGCACCCGACGCACTATGGCCGGATGTGCCCGATCGAAACGCCGGAAGGTCCAAACATCGGTCTGATCAACTCGTTGGCCACCTTCGCCCGCGTGAACAAGTACGGCTTCATCGAAACGCCCTATCGCGTCGTCAAAGACGGGCAGGTGACCGACGAGGTCCACTACATGTCCGCGACCGAGGAAATGCGTCACACCGTGGCGCAGGCCAACGCGACGCTGGACGAGAACGGCAAGTTCATCAACGATCTGGTCTCGACCCGTCAGGCCGGCGACTACACGCTTGCCCCGCGCGAGAACGTGGACCTGATCGACGTGTCGCCGAAACAGCTGGTGTCGGTTGCGGCCTCGCTGATTCCGTTCCTGGAAAACGACGACGCGAACCGCGCTCTCATGGGCTCGAACATGCAACGTCAGGCGGTTCCGCTGCTGCGCGCCGAGGCGCCGCTGGTCGGTACCGGGATCGAGGGCAAGGTTGCCATCGACTCGGGCGCTGCGATCCAGGCGAAGCGCGCGGGCATCATCGACCAGGTCGATGCCCAGCGTATCGTGATCCGCGCCACCGAAGATCTGGAGCTGGGCGATGCCGGCGTTGACATCTATCGTCTGCGCAAGTTCCAGCGGTCGAACCAGAACACCTGCATCAACCAGCGTCCGCTGGTGAAGGTGGGCCAGGAAGTCAAGAAGGGCGAGGTCATCGCCGACGGTCCGTCGACCGACATGGGTGAACTGGCGCTCGGCAAGAACGTGATCGTCGCGTTCATGCCGTGGAATGGCTACAACTACGAAGACTCGATCCTGATTTCCGAACGCATCGCGCGCGACGACGTATTCACCTCGGTCCATATCGAGGAATTCGAAGTCGCCGCCCGCGACACCAAGCTTGGCCCGGAAGAGATCACCCGCGACATCCCGAACGTCGGTGAAGAAGCGCTGCGCAACCTCGATGAGGCGGGCATCGTCTACATCGGTGCGGACGTCGAGCCGGGCGACATTCTGGTCGGCAAGATCACTCCGAAGGGCGAAAGCCCGATGACCCCGGAAGAAAAGCTGCTGCGCGCCATCTTCGGCGAAAAGGCATCCGACGTGCGCGACACCTCGCTGCGCGTGAAGCCGGGCGATTACGGTACGGTCGTCGAAGTCCGCGTCTTCAACCGTCACGGCGTCGAGAAAGACGAGCGTGCGCTGCAGATCGAGCGCGAGGAAGTCGAACGTCTGGCCCGTGACCGGGATGACGAGCTGGCGATCCTCGACCGCAACATCTATGCGCGTCTCAAGTCGATGCTGCTGGGCAAGACCGCCGTCAAGGGGCCGAAAGGCGTCAAGGCAGGCTCGGAAATCACCGAAGAGCTGCTCGAGTCGCTGACCCGCGGTCAGTGGTGGCAGCTGGCGCTGGAAGACGAGAAGGACGCGCAGGTCGTCGAGGCCCTGAACGAGCAGTACGAGGTGCAGAAACGCGCCCTGGATGCCCGCTTCGAGGACAAAGTCGAGAAGGTCCGCCGTGGCGACGACCTGCCGCCGGGCGTGATGAAGATGGTCAAGGTCTTCATTGCCGTGAAGCGCAAGCTGCAGCCGGGCGACAAGATGGCCGGCCGTCACGGGAACAAGGGTGTGATCTCGAAAGTCGTGCCGATGGAGGATATGCCGTTCCTTGCCGATGGTACCCCGGTCGACTTCTGTCTGAACCCGTTGGGTGTGCCGTCGCGAATGAACGTCGGTCAGATCCTTGAAACCCACATGGGTTGGGCCGCGCGCGGTCTGGGTCTGAAGATCGACGAGGCGCTGCAGGAATACCGCCGCTCGGGCGACCTGACGCCGGTGCGCGATGCGATGAAGCACGCCTATGGCGAGGACGTCTATGCCGAGGGTATCTCGAACATGGACGAGGACGAACTGGTCGAAGCGGCCAGCAACGTCACCCGCGGCGTGCCAATCGCAACCCCGGTCTTCGACGGTGCGAAAGAGGCCGACGTCAACGACGCGCTGGTTCGCGCCGGTTTTGACACCAGCGGCCAGAGCATCCTGTTCGACGGCCGCACCGGCGAGCAGTTCGCGCGTCCAGTGACCGTGGGCGTCAAGTACCTGCTGAAACTGCACCACCTGGTGGACGACAAGATCCACGCGCGGTCGACCGGGCCCTACAGCCTGGTGACCCAGCAGCCGCTGGGCGGCAAGGCGCAGTTCGGTGGTCAGCGCTTTGGTGAGATGGAGGTCTGGGCCTTGGAAGCTTACGGCGCCGCCTACACCCTGCAGGAGATGCTGACGGTGAAATCGGATGACGTCGCCGGCCGGACAAAGGTCTATGAGTCGATCGTCAAGGGCGAGGATAACTTCGAGGCGGGCGTACCGGAATCGTTCAACGTTCTGGTGAAAGAAGTCCGTGGTCTCGGCCTGAACATGGAGTTGTTGGACGCGGTTGAGGACGAAGGGTAAACCCTTTTGCCTACCGCGCCTTTAAAAAGCACCGGGATGGGCTTTGCCCATCCCGGTAAACGCAATCACGAGGGTTCTTGCATGAACCAGGTCACGCTCAGAGGTCTGCTGGTGGCGCCTGGCGCCAGTCGCGTCTTTCTGCGCCTGCCCGTTTCGGGTGGGGTGGAGGCGTAATGGCGGATCGTGTGTCCAGCGCAGCGGTTTCGGTCCCTGCTGCGGGGTCTGAAGGCGTGTTTCGTGACGTGGCTCTGCTTTTGGTGACAAATGCAGAGAACGAGCGTTTCGTGCCTGCGATCCTGCGAACATTGCAGCAGTTCTGGCGTGGACATCCGGAATGCATCGTTGTGACCAATGGTGCCTATGACGCCGATCCTGTCATTCGCACCGGCGGTGCGACCGTCACGGGCATTCTGGATGAGGCCGTACAGCAACTGCGCCGCGATCGTCCGAATCTACGGCATGTGTTTCTGCTGCAGGACGTGTTCTGTCCGCTCGCGCCGGTGGACAATGCGATGGTCGCCGCCGCCATGGAGAGCGTTCGTGCGCATGGCCTGAAATATGTCCTGTTCCAATGGCCGGGCGATTTCAGCAAAGCGCTTGACCCGGAAAGTGGTCCGGTGATCCGGGACGCTGGCCTGGAACTGACCCCGATCCGCTCAAACTGGGAAGCCGTGAATTCTCTGGCCCCGGCGTTGTGGAACCTTGATCACCTTGCGTCAGTCGCCGGCCACAAAGCCGCGGAAGGTTACGACAGTCTGCGTCTGTTCGAGCAGCCTTCTCAAACGAACGAAGTCCTGCACTACATGCAGATGGAGGCGTGGCCCGTGGTCGGTGGCGGGTTTCTGTCCGACGGCCAGATCAATCCCAAGGCGGTGTCGCGCAAGGAGTTTCCGGCGTCACCGTTGCTGT
The DNA here is from genome assembly GCF_059613045.1 of Ruegeria sp. BHSC037. NCBI lineage: Bacteria > Pseudomonadati > Pseudomonadota > Alphaproteobacteria > Rhodobacterales > Roseobacteraceae > Ruegeria > Ruegeria sp. BHSC037. The sequence goes on along the minus strand of NZ_JBXWRT010000016.1, from coordinate 11,272 downwards.
CGCAGCTGCGGGTCGAATATTGCGGTGTCGATAGCGCCAAGGCGGCCCGCCGCAAATATGATCTGGGCAAAATCGCCGGATGGTTCAAGCGTGGGTCCGAGCGGCGGCGCCGCTGGAAAGAGATCGCAGCGCGTGAACCCAGTGCGGGACCGTCGGACGTGTTTCATGACACGGTCCTTCTGGTGTCGACCTACTCGAAGAACGAACATTACATCCCCGCCGTGTTGCACACGGTCGACCGGATGTGGCCGGGTCATCCGGACTGTTTCGTTGCGACGGACGGGGATCTGGACGTGCCCAACACCCTGCGGTTTCCCGGTCGCAGTTTTGTTGAAATCCTGGGCGATGCCGCGCGCAGGATCAAACAGGATAGACCGGATACCCGGTTCGTGTTTCTGATGCTCGAAGACCTGTGCCCGCTTGGACCGGTGAACACCCCAATGATCGAGGCGGCCGTGGCAAAGGCGCGGACGCATGGCCTGAAATATGTGCTTTTCCCGTGGCATGGTGATTTTACCTGGACCTATGACCGGACGGTTGGGCCGACCTTCTTCGGTCCGGACATGGAACTGGTTCCAATGCGGCGGGACTGGGAGGCGCCGAATTCGCTAGTGGCTGCGCTTTGGGACATCGATCACCTGATATGGATGGCCGAGCAGAAGCTGGAAGCCGGCATCCACGACCCTTGGCGGTTCGAGTTCGAATTGCCCGGAAACCCGCATGTACACTATATCCAAGTCAATGGATGGCCCACGGTGTGCGATGGGTTCATGGTCGGCGGAAAGCTGAACGACCTGGCGCCCGCCGACCCCGATTTTCCGCCAACCGCGATCATGTCGAAACTCCGCAAACAGTATTGCGGGGTCGACAACCAGATAATTGCCCGATTGAAATACGGCTTGAAAACACTGTCCGAAGCGATCAAGGCGCGCCTGGCGCGCAAACCGGCAAAGGACACCAAAGTGACTGAGACGGCCAAACCTGCTGGAGACCTGTGATGAATCAGGAACTGACCCAAGGAAACAATCCCTTCAACCCGCTGACCCCGCCCAAGGTCTTTGATGAAATCAAGGTCTCGCTGGCGTCGCCGGAACGGATCCTGTCTTGGTCTTATGGCGAGATCAAGAAGCCGGAAACCATCAACTATCGCACGTTCAAGCCCGAGCGTGACGGCCTGTTCTGCGCGCGTATCTTTGGCCCGATCAAAGATTACGAATGTCTGTGCGGCAAGTACAAGCGGATGAAGTATCGCGGCGTCGTCTGCGAGAAATGCGGTGTGGAAGTCACCCTGCAGAAGGTCCGCCGCGAGCGTATGGGCCACATCGAACTGGCCGCGCCCGTCGCACATATCTGGTTCCTGAAATCGCTGCCCTCCCGCATCGGTCTGATGCTGGACATGACCCTGCGCGATCTGGAACGCGTTCTGTATTTCGAAAACTATGTCGTCATCGAGCCCGGTCTGACCGACCTGACCTATGGCCAGATGCTGACCGAGGAAGAGTACATGGACGCGCAGGATGCCTATGGCATGGACGCGTTCAAGGCCAATATCGGCGCCGAAGCCATTCGTGAGATGCTGCAGAACATCGACCTCGAGGCCGAGGCCGAGCAGTTGCGCGCGGATCTGGCCGAAGCCACCGGTGAGCTGAAGCCCAAGAAGATCATCAAGCGTTTGAAGGTCGTCGAATCCTTCCTGGAATCGGGCAACCGCCCGGAATGGATGGTGATGACCGTGATCCCGGTCATCCCGCCGGAACTGCGCCCGCTGGTGCCGCTGGATGGTGGCCGTTTCGCGACCTCGGATCTGAACGATCTGTATCGTCGCGTCATCAACCGGAACAACCGTCTGAAGCGTCTGATCGAACTGCGCGCGCCTGACATTATCGTCCGCAACGAAAAGCGGATGCTGCAGGAATCGGTTGACGCCCTGTTCGACAACGGCCGTCGTGGCCGCGTGATCACCGGCGCCAACAAGCGTCCGCTGAAATCGCTGTCGGACATGCTGAAGGGCAAGCAGGGCCGCTTCCGCCAGAACCTTCTGGGGAAACGCGTCGACTTCTCGGGCCGTTCGGTCATCGTGACCGGCCCCGAGCTCAAGCTGCACCAGTGCGGCCTGCCCAAGAAGATGGCGCTGGAGCTGTTCAAGCCGTTCATCTACTCGCGGCTGGAAGCCAAGGGTCTGTCTTCGACCGTGAAACAGGCGAAGAAGCTGGTCGAGAAAGAGCGCCCCGAAGTGTGGGACATCCTCGACGAGGTGATCCGCGAGCACCCGGTGATGCTGAACCGTGCGCCGACGCTGCACCGTCTGGGCATTCAGGCGTTCGAGCCGGTTCTGATCGAAGGAAAGGCGATCCAGCTGCACCCGCTGGTTTGTTCGGCCTTCAACGCCGACTTCGACGGGGACCAGATGGCCGTTCACGTTCCGCTGAGCCTTGAGGCACAGCTGGAAGCGCGCGTGCTGATGATGTCGACGAACAACGTTTTGTCGCCTGCAAACGGCGCGCCGATCATCGTTCCGTCGCAGGACATGATTCTGGGTCTGTACTATCTGACCCTGGAACGCGAAGGCATGCCGGGCGAAGGCAAGGTGTTCGGCTCGATCGAAGAGGTCCAGCACGCGCTGGACGCGGGTGAGGTGCACCTGCACTCGAAGATCACCGCGCGGATCACCCAGATCGACGAAGAGGGCAACGAGGTTCAGAAGCGCTATGAGACCACGCCGGGCCGCGTGCGCCTGGGGGCTCTGCTGCCCAAGAACAACAAGGCGCCGTTCGATCTGGTCAACCGTCTGCTGCGCAAGAAAGAGGTGCAGCAGGTCATCGATACCGTCTACCGCTATTGCGGTCAGAAAGAGTCGGTGATCTTCTGTGACCAGATCATGTCGATGGGCTTCCGCGAGGCGTTTAAGGCGGGCATCTCGTTCGGCAAGGACGACATGGTAATCCCGTCCGACAAATGGGCCATCGTGGACGAGACCCGCGAGCAGGTGAAGGACTTTGAACAGCAATACATGGACGGCCTGATCACCCAGGGCGAAAAGTACAACAAGGTCGTGGATGCCTGGTCGAAGTGCAACGACCGCGTCACCGAGGCGATGATGAACACCATCTCGGCCGTCCAGAAGGACGAGAGCGGCGCCGACAAGGAGCCGAACTCGGTCTACATGATGGCGCACTCCGGTGCCCGTGGCTCGGTCACGCAGATGAAGCAGCTGGGCGGCATGCGCGGCCTGATGGCCAAGCCGAACGGTGACATCATCGAAACGCCGATCATCTCGAACTTCAAGGAAGGTCTGACCGTTCTTGAGTACTTCAACTCGACCCACGGCGCCCGCAAGGGTCTGTCGGATACCGCTCTGAAGACGGCGAACTCGGGTTACCTGACCCGCCGCCTGGTGGACGTGGCGCAGGACTGCATCGTGCGCGAGCATGATTGCGGCACCGACCGCGCCATCACTGCCGAGGCCGCCGTCAATGACGGCGAAGTGGTCGCCTCGCTGGCCGAGCGCGTTCTGGGCCGTGTCGCGGCCGAGGACATCCTGCGCCCGGGTTCGGACGAGATTCTGGTCGCTGCCGGCCAGTTGATCGACGAACGCATGGCCGACGCGATCCACGAAGCCGGTGTCCAGTCGGCCCGCATCCGCTCGCCGCTGACCTGCGAAAGCGAAGAGGGCGTCTGCGCCATGTGCTATGGCCGTGACCTGGCACGCGGCACCATGGTCAACACCGGCGAAGCGGTCGGTATCATCGCCGCCCAGTCGATCGGTGAACCCGGCACCCAGCTGACGATGCGGACCTTCCACATCGGTGGTGTTGCACAGGGTGGCCAGCAGTCGTTCCAGGAAGCCAACCAGGACGGCGTCGTCGCCTTTGAGAACCCGCAGATCCTGGTCAATGCCGCAGGTGAAAGCCTGGTCATGGGCCGGAACATGAAGCTGGTGATCAAGGACGAGCACGGCGAAGAGCGCGCCAGCTTCAAGCTGGGCTACGGCTCGAAGCTGTTCGTCAAGGATGGCGACAAGGTCAAGCGCGGCGACAAGCTGTTCGAGTGGGACCCCTACACCCTGCCGATCATCGCCGAGAAGGCCGGTACCGCGAAATATGTCGACCTGGTCTCGGGCATCGCTGTGCGGGACGAGACCGACGATGCAACCGGCATGACTCAGAAGATCGTGATCGACTGGCGTGCGGCGCCGAAAGGCAGCGACCTGAAGCCGGAAATCATCCTGGTGGACGAAAACGGCGAGCCGGTCCGCAACGATGCGGGCAACCCGGTTCACTATCCGATGTCCGTGGATGCGATCCTGTCGGTCGAGGACGGCCAGAAGATCGAGGCCGGCGACGTCGTTGCGCGTATCCCGCGCGAAGGCGCCAAGACCAAAGACATCACCGGTGGTCTGCCGCGTGTGGCCGAACTGTTCGAGGCCCGTCGCCCCAAGGATCACGCGATCATCGCCGAAATCGATGGTTACGTGCGCTTTGGCCGCGACTACAAGAACAAGCGCCGCATCTCGATCGAACCCGTCGACGAATCGATGGAGCCTGTCGAATACATGGTGCCCAAGGGCAAGCACATCCCGGTGCAGGAAGGCGACTTCGTGCAGAAGGGCGACTATATCATGGACGGCAACCCGGCTCCGCACGACATCCTGTCGATTCTGGGCGTCGAGGCTCTGGCCGACTACATGATCAACGAGGTGCAGGAGGTCTATCGTCTGCAGGGCGTGAAGATCAACGACAAGCACATCGAGGTCATCGTGCGCCAGATGCTGCAGAAGTGGGAGATCCTCGACTCGGGCGATACCACCCTGCTGAAGGGCGAACATGTCGACAAGCAGGAGTTCGACGCGGCCAACGAAAAGACCATCGCCCGCGGTGGTCGTCCGGCCCAGGGCGAGCCGATCCTGCTGGGGATCACCAAGGCGTCGCTGCAGACACGTTCGTTCATCTCGGCGGCATCGTTCCAGGAAACCACCCGCGTGCTGACCGAAGCCTCGGTTCAGGGCAAGAAGGACAAGCTGGTCGGCCTCAAGGAGAACGTCATTGTCGGCCGCCTGATCCCGGCGGGTACCGGTGGCGCGACGCAGGCCGTGCGCCAGATCGCACAGCAGCGTGACAACGTGGTCATCGAGGCCCGTCGCGAAGAGGCCGAGGCCGCAGCCGCCCTGGCGGCTCCGGTGATCGACGACGACGTGATGGGCGACGATCTGGACGCGCTGATCGAAACCCCGGAAAGCCGCGAGTAAACTCCGATTTCCGTGGAACGAAACAGGCCCCGCATCTGCGGGGCCTTTTTCGTTTTTCCGAGTGCTCCCGGCATATTGACAACGGGCCGGTGGCGCGGGCCAATGGGCCGGTGATTTCCCAATGGGCCATTTCGATGACTCCGAACGTCAAGGGCGCGCTGCTGATGATGGGCAGCATGGCCGCCTTCACCGTGAACGATACGCTGGTCAAAGCGGCTGGACAGGATCTGCCGCTGTTTCAGCTGGTTGCGATGCGCGGGCTGCTGGCCACTACCCTGGTGTTTCTACTGGCGCGGCGTCTGGGCGCGTTGCACCTGCGGTTTTCCGGCCATGACAGGGTTCTGGTGGCGGTGCGCTCGCTGTCCGAGCTGTTGGCCACGTTCTTCTTTCTGACCGCGCTGATGCACATGCCGCTGGCCAATGTGACGGCGGTTCTGCAGGCGCTGCCGCTGACGGTGACCCTCGGCGCGGCAATGTTCTTCGCCGAACCGATCGGATGGCGGCGAGTTCTGGCCATCGCCATGGGGTTTGCTGGAATGCTGTTGATCGTGCGGCCAGGGCCGGACGGGTTCAGCCTGTATGCACTTTATGCGCTGGTAGCTGTCATGTGCGTGACTGCGCGCGACTTGATCACGCGGCGGATGTCGTCTGAGGTCCCGTCGATGGTGGTGACGCTGGCGACATCGCTGACGATCACCCTGGCGGCGGCCGTGGCCTCGGTGTTCCAGGGATGGGTGCCCGTCGCCGCGCCGACGGGTCTTCTGATCGGCTCGGCTGCCATTTTCGTTTTGCTGGGGTATCTGTTCAGCGTGATGGTCATGAGGGTGGGCGAGGTCGGGTTCGTCGCGCCGTTCCGCTATACCAGCCTGATCTGGGCGCTGGTGCTGGGCTGGGCGGTGTTCGGCGACTGGCCAGACCGGCTGACGATGCTGGGCGCGGTGCTGGTCGTAGGGGCGGGGCTGTTCACCCTGTTCCGCGAGCGGCGGCTTCAAGCCTCGGAGTAGCCGCGGCGGACGGCGTCAGCGTCGATTGCGAACCGGGTGCGGAACAGGTCCCGCTCTGCATCGTCAAGGGGGGGCAGGGCGCTTCGGTTGGTTCGCGCCTTTTGCGAGTCGTTGAAGCCGTTGAACGTTCGGACCCACATCGGCCGATCGGGCACCGTGACCACCGGCATGAACCGTCCCATGCGCTGATGGGCGAAATTCATGATGGTCAAGGGGCAGCCGCCTTGGACAAGCATACCCAGACCCACGCCCAGCAGTTTGCGCCGGACCGGCTTGGCCTGCACGCCGAAGGGACCGAACCGGGCCAGATACCCCTGGTCGAAATCAATCGCCACGGACAGGTTGCGGGCCGCGAGCTCGGTCGCCTCAACCGCCGCCTGCCGCAAGCTTTCGATGAAGTCGACCGCGACGGCGTCATCGTCATCCTGCCGGAACTGCAGGCAGGGCCGGTCAGGATGACGGCGGGCGTCGTTGAGGATCTGCTTCATCACCGCGCGATGCCGTCCGGGCTCGCGCTCGATGATCCTGACCTGCGGCATTCCGGCCGTCAGGTCGCGCAGGCGAGCCTTGGCCGGTGACGGCAGGCAGGTGCCGGTCACGATGATCAATTCGAAATCGGGGTCGGTCTGGGCCTTCAGGCCCGGCAGGGCGCAGGTTTCGAACAGGCGGAAGCGCTCGACCAGACGGTCGGTACGGTACAGGTGGCGGCGCCGGGCCTCGATCGTGTCATGTTCGGTCTGGTACCCACCGATCGCAGGGTAGGAGAACCGGCACAGGCCAATGACTTGCATGATCTCGTCCGCTTGGGTATCGCCACGCCGGACTATGCATCGGCCCGCCGCAGGCTGCAACAGGGGCCATTTCCGGCCAGTGCGGCCGTGGCTGTTGACACTTGGGCCGACTCCCCCTATACGCCCGTCATCTCGGTATGGGGGCCGCCCCGAAACCGAAATCAGAAACGGACTGGTCAAGGCCCGGACAATTTTGTCGTTCGCGCCCTCTGATAACCAACCGCGACGTTCACCTCGGAATGGGAACGCTCGCGGGTTTTGCGCTTGTGGACGCATTGGCGCAGCGAAGTTAACCGCACGCAATGCGCGTGCATGTCATGTGTGTTGCAAAACGGGGAAGAAACCGGAATGCCAACTATTCAGCAGCTGATCCGCAAGCCGCGGCAGCCCAAAGTGAAACGCTCGAAGTCCATGCACCTGGAGCAGTGCCCGCAGAAGCGCGGCGTGTGCACCCGCGTGTACACTACCACGCCGAAGAAGCCGAACTCGGCCATGCGGAAGGTCGCCAAGGTGCGCCTGACCAACGGATACGAGGTCATATCGTACATCCCCGGTGAAAGCCACAACCTGCAGGAGCACTCGGTGGTCCTGATCCGTGGCGGCCGTGTGAAAGACCTTCCGGGTGTCCGTTACCACATCCTGCGCGGTGTTCTGGATACCCAGGGCGTCAAAGACCGTAAGCAGCGTCGTTCGAAATACGGCGCGAAGCGTCCCAAGTAAGAAGGAGAGGCCGAGATGTCCCGTCGTCACGCCGCCGAAAAACGCGAAGTCCTGCCTGACGCCAAATTTGGCGACAAGGTTCTGACGAAATTCATGAACAACCTGATGATCGACGGCAAGAAGTCGGTCGCCGAGCGCATCGTCTACAACGCCTTCGACCGCATCGAAAGCAAGATCAAGCGCGCACCCGTCGAAGTGTTTCACGAAGCGCTCGACAACATCAAACCGTCGGTCGAGGTCCGCTCGCGCCGGGTTGGTGGTGCAACCTATCAGGTTCCGGTCGAAGTGCGCCCCGAGCGCCGCGAAGCGCTGGCAATCCGCTGGCTGATCGCCGCCGCGCGCAACCGCAACGAAAACACCATGGAAGAACGCCTCGCCGGTGAATTGCTGGACGCCGTACAGTCCCGCGGTACTGCCGTTAAGAAGCGCGAAGACACCCACAAGATGGCCGAGGCGAACAAAGCCTTCAGCCACTACCGCTGGTAACCCTAGAGGCTTATCCAAATGGCACGCGAATATCCGCTCGAACTATACCGTAACTTCGGTATCATGGCGCACATCGACGCAGGCAAGACCACCTGCTCGGAGCGTATCCTGTATTACACCGGCAAATCCCACAACATCGGTGAGGTGCACGATGGTGCAGCCACCATGGACTGGATGGAGCAGGAGCAGGAACGCGGCATCACCATCACCTCGGCTGCGACCACCACATTCTGGGAGCGCACCGAGGACGGTAAGACCGCCGATACCCCCAAGCACCGCCTGAACATCATCGACACCCCCGGCCACGTTGACTTCACCATCGAAGTGGAGCGCTCGCTGGCCGTTCTCGACGGTGCCGTCTGCGTTCTGGACGCAAACGCCGGTGTTGAACCCCAGACCGAAACCGTGTGGCGTCAGGCTGACCGCTACAAGGTTCCGCGCATCGTGTTCGTCAACAAGATGGACAAGATCGGTGCCGACTTCTTCAACTGCGTGCGCATGATCGAAGACCGCACCGGCGCGCGCGCCGTTCCGGTCGGTATTCCGATTGGCGCCGAGAATGAGCTGGAAGGCCTGATCGACCTGGTCACCATGGAAGAATGGCTGTGGCAGGGCGAAGACTTGGGTGCAAGCTGGGTCAAGGCTCCGATCCGCGACAGCCTGAAGGACATAGCCGAAGAGTGGCGCGGCAAGATGATCGAAGCCGCCGTCGAGCAAGACGACGACGCCATGATGGAATACCTGGAAGGCAACGAGCCCGACATCCCGACCCTGCGCAAACTGCTGCGCAAGGGCACTCTGGCGCTGGACTTCGTTCCGGTTCTGGGTGGTTCGGCGTTCAAGAACAAAGGTGTTCAGCCGCTGCTCAACGCCGTGATCGACTATCTGCCCAGCCCGCTGGACGTTGTCGACTATATGGGCTTCAAGCCTGGCGACGAGACCGAAGAGCGCAACATCGCCCGTCGTGCCGATGACAACCAGCCCTTCGCTGGCCTGGCGTTCAAGATCATGAACGACCCGTTCGTCGGTTCGCTGACCTTCACCCGGATCTACTCGGGCGTGCTGAACAAGGGCGACTCGATCCTGAACTCGACCAAGGGCAAGAAAGAGCGCATCGGTCGTATGATGATGATGCACTCGAACAACCGGGAAGAGATCGAAGAAGCGTTTGCAGGCGACATCATCGCGCTGGCGGGTCTGAAGGACACCACCACCGGTGACACCCTGTGCGACGCGAAGGATCCGGTGGTTCTGGAAACCATGACCTTCCCCGATCCGGTGATCGAGATCGCGGTCGAGCCCAAAACCAAGGGCGACCAGGAGAAGATGTCGCAGGGTCTGGCCCGTCTGGCCGCCGAAGACCCGTCCTTCCGCGTGGAAACCGACCTGGAATCGGGTCAGACCATCATGAAGGGCATGGGCGAACTTCACCTGGACATCCTGGTTGATCGTCTGAAGCGCGAGTTCAAGGTCGAAGCCAACATCGGTGCGCCGCAGGTGGCCTATCGTGAGACCATCTCGATGCCGATTGAACACACCTACACCCACAAGAAACAGTCGGGTGGTTCGGGTCAGTTCGCCGAGGTCAAGCTCGAGATCACTCCGACCGAACCGGGCGAAGGGTATTCGTTCGAAAGCCGCATCGTGGGTGGCGCCGTTCCCAAGGAATACATCCCGGGTGTCGAAAAAGGCATCCAGTCCGTCATGGACAGCGGCCCGCTGGCCGGCTTCCCCGTGATCGACTTCAAGGTTGCTCTGCTGGACGGTAAATTCCACGACGTCGACTCGAGCGTTCTGGCGTTCGAAATCGCGGCGCGGATGTGCATGCGCGAAGGTCTGAAAAAGGCCGGCGCGAAACTGCTGGAACCGATCATGAAGGTCGAAGTGATTACCCCGGAAGAGTATACCGGCGGTATCATCGGCGACCTGACTTCGCGTCGGGGCCAGGTGTCTGGACAAGAGCCGCGCGGCAACGCGATCGCCATCCAGGCCTTCGTGCCGCTGGCGAACATGTTCGGCTACATCAACACCCTGCGTTCGATGTCGTCGGGCCGTGCCCAGTTTACCATGCAGTTCGACCACTACGATCCGGTTCCGCAGAACATCGCGGAAGAGATCCAGGCGAAATACGCCTAAGCGACAAAGTTTGAGGGGGCCCGGTCTCCGGGCTCCCGTCATTACCGAAAAAGGAGGCCATCATGGCAAAGGAAAAGTTTGAGCGTACAAAACCGCACGTCAACATCGGCACGATTGGCCACGTTGACCACGGCAAGACGACGCTGACCGCAGCGATCACCAAGTATTTCGGCGACTTCAAGGCGTATGACCAGATTGACGGTGCGCCGGAAGAGAAGGCGCGCGGCATCACCATCTCGACCGCCCACGTGGAATACGAGACCGACAACCGCCACTATGCGCACGTCGACTGCCCCGGCCACGCCGACTACGTCAAGAACATGATCACCGGTGCGGCGCAGATGGACGGCGCGATCCTGGTTGTGAACGCAGCTGACGGCCCGATGCCGCAGACCCGCGAGCACATCCTGCTGGGCCGTCAGGTTGGCATCCCGAAGATGGTCGTGTTCCTGAACAAGGTTGACCAGGTTGACGACGAAGAGCTGCTGGAACTGGTTGAGATGGAAGTCCGCGAACTGCTGTCCAGCTACGAATATCCTGGCGACGACATTCCGATCATCGCGGGTTCGGCTCTGGCCGCGATGGAAGGCCGCGACCCGGAGATCGGCGAGAACAAGATCCGCGAGCTGATGGCGGCCGTTGACGAGTACATCGACACGCCCGAGCGCGCCGTTGACCAGCCGTTCCTGATGCCGATCGAAGACGTGTTCTCGATCTCGGGCCGCGGCACCGTTGTGACCGGCCGTGTCGAGCGTGGCGTGATCAACGTCGGCGACGAGATCGAGATCGTCGGCATCCGCGACACGCAGAAGACCACCTGCACCGGTGTCGAGATGTTCCGCAAGCTGCTGGACCGCGGCGAAGCCGGCGACAACATCGGCGCGCTGCTG
>NZ_JBXWRT010000015.1:0-100030 GCF_059613045.1 Ruegeria sp. BHSC037 | reverse complement strand
CTGGGCGCGCGTTTTGCTGAAAACGAAATCGAGCTGGTCCTGATCGACGGGCCGGTCACGCCGGTTCAGCAGCGCAATCTGGAGAAGGCTTGGAAGGTCAAGATTCTCGACCGAACGGGGTTGATCCTTGAGATCTTCTCGGACCGCGCCCGCACGCGTGAGGGCGTGTTGCAGGTCGAGATGGCCGCGCTCAGCTATCAGCGCACGCGACTGGTGCGGGCCTGGACCCACCTGGAACGTCAGCGCGGTGGGCTGGGCTTTGTCGGCGGACCGGGGGAAACCCAGATCGAGGCCGACCGTCGTGCGATCGACGATCAATTGGTGCGCTTGCGCCGTCAGTTGCAGAAGGTCGTGAAGACACGGACGCTCCACCGGGCCGCGCGGGCCAAGGTTCCCTATCCGATCGTGGCGCTGGTCGGCTACACCAACGCGGGCAAATCCACGCTGTTCAACCGCCTGACCGGGGCCGAAGTCATGGCCAAGGACATGCTGTTTGCCACGCTGGACCCGACCATGCGCCGGATCGAACTGCCCGACGGGCCCGAGGTGATCTTGTCGGACACGGTGGGATTCATCTCGAACCTGCCGACCGAACTGGTCGCGGCCTTCCGCGCCACGCTCGAGGAGGTTCTGGCCGCCGACCTGATCGTGCATGTGCGCGACATCAGTCATGCCGAGACCGAGGAGCAGGCCGAGGATGTGCGCACGATCATGGCCTCGCTGGGTGTGGACGATACCCGCCCTCAGCTTGAAGTCTGGAATAAGATCGACCTGCTGTCCGATGAAGACCGGCAAGCCGTGCAGGCGCGGGCCGGGCGCGATCCGGCGGTGTTCCCGATCTCGGCCGTGACCGGCGAGGGGATCGATCCGCTGCTGACCGAGATTGCCACGATCCTGCAGGGCGTGCGCCGGGAAGAGGTTCTGAAACTGGGGTTTGCCGACGGCAACAAACGCGCCTGGCTGTTCCGGCAGGACGTGGTGCGCGGAGAAAAACAGACTGAGAACGGGTTCGAGATCACCGTTCTGTGGACCGACAAGCAGGCCAATCAGTTCGCGGGCCTCTGACGCTCAGGCCCCGTTGATCTGGCGCTGATGGTCGTCGGCATCGAACCAGCCCGACGACGACTGGATTTTGTAATCTGCATCCAGCTCCCATTCTTCCCAGCCGCGTGTGATGACTGCATTGCCGGTCCGGGCATGATGCCCTTCAAGGGTCCAGACGAAAATGGCGTGGGGACCGGCCCATCGCAGCATATCGCAGCGCACCTCAAGATCGGGAAAGTCGGTATGAAAACCGCGCGCCATGTCCGCTATGGCCGCGCGCCCGACGATGGGGTCGCCGCGATTGATCGTGATCTGCCCATCCGACGTAAAGAATTGGGCCACGGCATCGGCGTCACCCGAGCTCCAGGCGATGGCATAGTCGCGGGCAAGATTGTTCAGGGTATCGCGCAAACTGGCCATTATTTTCCCCCTCGCGCTACGGTCTGGACGCTCCGGAATGGTAGGCCAAGCCACGGGGCCACGTCCACGGGGCGGCAAAAAAGGGGCGGGGGTCCGCCGAAACCTCGCCTATTGCGGCATCAGGTGGGTGGTCCCGACGGCGGCGGCGCGGGCGAGATCCAGGTCCAGCGACATCGGAATGTACTCACCCCGGCGCCACAGTTGCGCTTGATCGTCATAGTAGCGCGACAGGAAGTGGCCCGATTGCCCTGTGGCCGTGATGAAGACCGAGTTGTCGGGGTCGGCAAAGTCATAGACTCCGCGATAGCCCGCACCGTGCACGTTCTGAAACGGATCCGGCCCGTCGCCCGAGGTGCGCCCGCGCAGCAAGGTGTTGTCGCCCCCGCTGGTCGATTGGCGGATGTTAACGAAATAGCGCAGCACCGGAACCTCGCCCAGCACCGGGTGGTCATGGGTGGCTTGGTGGGCATCGCCCCAGCGCAGGGATTCCAGTTGGCTGCCATAGCGCTCGGAAATCCAGACCAGCGCGTCGTCCAAGGCCAGCCGGGCCATGTCGGTGCAGGTTTCCACCGGTGCGCTCTGCCGGACGTCGCACCAGGCCGAGGCCCCGTCGATGTCGCGGAAGACGCGTTCGATGAACAAGGGCTCGACATGCTTGAATTCCTTGGCCAGTGGCCCGAGGTCATCGGCGATTAGGCGGTTTTGCAGCGCGCGGACCCAGGCCGCATAGATCAGCGGCTCGGGCAGGTGCTCGTTCATTTCACCGTTCCATTCGGCTAGCAGGGTCAAGGCAATCTGGCGCTGGCGTTCGGGGGTGCCTTCAGGCGCGGCCTCGCCGGTGAACCACAGGTCGGCACCGATCAACGGCAACAGTGACCGCGCGGTAAAGCTGACCGTGTCCAGTTGCGCCTCGATGAAGCTGTCGCGGGTGTGCACCTCGCGCGATTGCATCAGGTATTCCCAGCGGTGGACTCGCTGCGTATCGCCCCATTCATAGGACACATGCAGGGGGAAGGGCCGGTCGATGATCTTGTTGTTGGTGTTGCCCAGAACGCCGCCGGTCGGCGCCACAAATTCGGGGTTGTCGGAATAGGGCAGACGGCCCTGCCAGCGGTTTGCTGCGATCCAGCCCGGGGTCGGGATGCGCCCGAGGCTCTGGTTGTTAAGGTCGCGGCTTGGCATTGCGCCGATGAGTTTCATGCCGACGGTCGTCTTGTCGACCACCGACAGGTTCTGGGACGGCGCGATGTACTTCTCGGCCGCGTCGATGGCTTCGCCAACGCTGTCCGCGTTCATTAGGGCCATCGAGGCGCTGATCGAGGTGTCGCGCGGGCTGAGCGCCGTCCAGGACAGCGAAGCCACATGGCCCGGCGGCGTGATGGTTTCCAGGTTGTAATGCGTGCCGGGCAAGACGGGGCCGTTCTCGGTCCAGCGCAGAGTCAGGGTGATCGGTGGCGCGCCCTTGATTTCGATGATCGAGGGGCGCGTCTTGAAGCGTTTGTAGCCGTCGGGCGTCAGGTATTCCTCGGGGTTGTCGGGGTTGATCTTTTCGATATGCACGTCCTGATCGTCGAGGTAGGACGAGGTCAGCCCCCATCCCAACCGGTCGCTGCGTCCGGACATAACCGCCGGAATGCCGGGGATGGTTGCGCCGATGACGCCGCCCTTGGCCAGTTCCAGCCGCGCCAGATACCAGATCCCCGGCGCGGTCAGGCCCAGATGCGGATCGTTGGCCAACAGGGTGCCGCCGCTGGCCGAGCGAGACGGCGCAGCAGACCAGGCATTCGACGCCCCCGCCAAACCGCGTTCGGGAAAGGGTGACAGTGGTGAATCCGGCATGTCTGTCCCTTGGGCATAGCGTGGCATGCCGGGAAAAAGCGCGGAATATTCCGGCAGCGCGGCGATACCGTCACCGGGCACGTCGGGCAGGATATCGGCCAGACGCGCGGGATCGTTCAACATCAGCGATACGCGCGCGCGAAGCACCTCGTCGGCCAGGTGGCCGGACAATTGCACCGCCATGAGCTTGATCAGGGCAATGCTGTCGCCGGGTTGCCAGGGGGCCACGGGAGCGTCGAACAGGAACATTTCGGGCGCGCCACGACCCAAGGCGCGGTCGTTGATCTCGTTGAGGCGCGCGTTCACCCCGGCCGCATAGGCGCGCAGGGCAGCCTTGGTATAGTCGTCCTGAACCTCCAAGGACCGATGCGCCAGCGTGTAAAGGTCCAGCCGCCGCATCAGCTTGTCGATCTGGACGGTGCGCGGGCCGAACAGTTCGGACAGGCGTCCCTGGACGGTGCGGCGCATAACGGTCATCTGCCACAGCCGGTCCTGCGCGTGGGCGTAGCCAAGGCCGAAAAAGACGTCGGGGTCGGACTGGCCCAGGATGTGCGGCACGTTGGCGTTGTCGCGCACGATCTCGACCGGTGCCGACAGGCCCTTGACCTCCAGCGTCTGGTCATAGTCGGGCAGGGATTGGCTGGCGAGGTAATAGACAAGCCCGATCGCGGCCACCGCCAGAACAACCAGCCCCGAGGCGATCCGCAACAACCAGCGAAAGACTAGACCCATCAGCAGCGCCCCAAATCAACCCATCCAATCGCGGCGGAGGTTAAATCATGCCGCCGCCGACCAAAAGAGCCCGCCCCCGGAAAATACCGGCTGGAAATGAAAAACCCTGCCGTCACGCCGCGCGGAGGGCAGGGTTGGGGCCCGGTCCTGTTCGGATGATCACGGGATGATGCGCGTGTATTTGACGCCTTCTACGGTGGCGCCGATCTGCAGCCCGGCCTGACCGAAGACGGCAGCGAGAACCGGTTTGCGCAGGGTGGTCAGATCGGCCGACAGCTGGTCGCCCTCGTCGCTGATCACATAGCCGATATCGGCGCCCGCGGTCCAACCGCTCGAGCGGCGGAACTCGTTCAGTGCGTCCTGGGTCATGAAGAACAGAACATGCGCATATTGCTGGGCGCCGATCTGCAGCCCCGCCGTTCCCTTGACGGACGAGTAGTAATCGACCGTGGCACCGTTGATGCGCAGCGCGCCGCGACCATAGCCGCCGCCAAAGACGAATCCGGCCTCGGTGATCAGCGGCATGACCAGCATACCGTTGGCTTTGTTGGCGATTTCGACCGTGTTGGGATACCGGGCGAACATCTCGTTCAGCGTGGCATCGACGCGGGCGTCGATCGTGGCCGCGTTCGAATTGCCGACGCCGTTGCCGCAAGCGGCGGTCAGGGTCAGTCCGGCCATGCCGAAGGCAAAGCCGCGACGGCTCAGTCGTGGTGTGTTGGAACTGCTCATGTTTCTTTTTCTCTGTCGATGTGCCTGAAAAGCCGGGTGGTCCCGGTCTTGTGTGCAAGAATACGCCGAACGGCGTGGGGTGTCACGGGAAAACCGGCAGACCAAGGCCGGCTAATCGGCGAAAAATCGCGGATTCCAATGGGATTAGCCTTGCAGCAGCTTGGCGACCTGCGGCGCGAAATAGGTCAGGATGCCGTCGCAACCCGCGCGTTTGAAGGCCAGCAGGCTTTCCAGCATCACCTTGTCGCCGTCGATCCAACCGTTCTGCGCTGCGGCCTGGATCATCGCGTATTCACCCGACACCTGATAGGCATAGGTGGGTGCGCCGAACGTGTCCTTGACCCTCCGGCAGATGTCCAGATAGGGCATCCCTGGCTTGATCATCACCATGTCGGCGCCCTCAGTCAGGTCGCGCTGGATCAGGCGCAGCGCCTCGTTCGAGTTGGCCGGGTCCATCTGATACGTCTTCTTGTCGCCGGTGAGCGCGCCCGAAGCCCCCACCGCATCACGGAAAGGCCCGTAGAAGGCGCTGGCATATTTCGCGGCATAGCTGAGGATCATGACGTCATGATGGCCGGCGGCCTCGAGCGCCTGCCGCATCGCGCCAACCCGGCCGTCCATCATGTCAGACGGGCCGATGATGTCGGCTCCGGCCTCGGCCTGGGCCAGCGTCATCTTGACCAGCGCCTCGACGGTCTCGTCATTCACGATCTTGCCGTCCACTACGTATCCGTCGTGGCCGTTGATGTTGTAAGGGTCCAGCGCCACGTCGGTCATCACGGCGATTTCGGGCGCGGCCTGCTTGATCGCGCGGATGGCGCGGTTCGACAGGTTGTCGGGGTTCCACGCCTCGGCGCAATCCTGCGTCTTGAGGCTGGGATCGGTGTAGGGAAACAGGCAGATCGCCGGGATGCCCATCGCTTGTGCCTCGGCAGCGGCCCCGGCGATCAGATCGACCGAACGGCGTACCACGCCGGGCATCGAGGGCACGGGCTCTTCAATGCCCTCGCCGTCGCGCACGAAGACCGGCCAGATCAGGTCGTCAACGGTCAGGGTGTTTTCGCGCACCAGGCCCCTGATCGCCTCGGACTGGCGGGCGCGGCGAAAGCGGCCGTGGGGGTAGGGAGCGATTGTCGGTTTCATGGCGCGTTCTCCTTGAACAGTCGCGCATTGGGTGGCATGAATTCGCGCAGGTCTCAAGGGTACCAATGGCCGCGCCGTTGCGATAGAACCGCCTGAGAATTTTGAAAAAAGGACCGAGTTTGGACTGGTACTCCACGATCTTCGAGCTCATCGACATGCGCAGCTTTTCGAATCTGTGGTACTGGATTGCGCTTGCGGTCCTGTGGTCGACGGCCAGCCATTGGGTGCTGGGCGTTCCCTATGATCTGGTCGTGCGTGCCCGCCGCGTCGGAGGCCAGGCCGAGGCTGACCTGCTGGACATCGTGCGGATCAACACCAACCGAATTCTCTATGTGGCCGAAGTTTCGGGCGTCATTCTTCTGACATTGTGCTGCTTCCTGTTCGCCGGGCTGGCCACGCTGGGATTCTACTATCAGGTCGAGTTCGCACAGGCCGTGTTTCTGCTGTTGTTCCCGATGGTTCTTGTCGGCGCAAACAGCCTGCGGGTGGCCCGGAACCTGCGGCGGCAGGAATTGACGGTTGAAGGTGTATCCAAGGCATTGCACCGGTGCCGGCTGGCAACCCAGATCATCGGTATGCTGGCGATACTGGTCACTTCGATGTGGGGCATGTATCAGAACTTTTCGATCGGCGTTCTGGGATAGAAAATTCGGAAAGGCGAGGCGATGAAGGCTCCGAACCACGTGACAGTTGGCGGCGCCCCCGAGGGGTTCGACGCGCAGTTGGTGCTGAACGAGGTCGCCCGCTCGGGCGGGCCGGTTCTGCATGTGGCGCGCGACGACAAACGTGCCGAGGCGATGCGCGCGGCGTTGCGTTTCTTTGCGCCCGACATGCCCGTGATCCTGTTTCCCGGTTGGGATTGCCTGCCCTATGACCGGGTTTCGCCCAACCCCGACATTGCGGCGGCGCGGGTGGCGACCCTGGCGGCGCTGGTGCACCAGATGCCCGAACGCTTTGTTCTGCTGACCACGCTGAACGCTGCCACCCAGCGCGTGCCGGCGCGCGACGTGCTGCGGCAGGCGGCGTTTACCGCACGGGTCGGACAACGCATCGACGAGGCCGCGTTGCGTGACTTTCTGGTGCGGATGGGGTTCAGCCAAAGCCCCACGGTGATGGAGCCCGGCGACTATGCCGTGCGCGGCGGGATCATCGACATCTTCCCGCCGGGCGAGGCAGGGCCAGTGCGGCTGGACCTGTTCGGTGACGTGCTGGACGGCGCGCGCCGGTTCGATCCGGCCACCCAGCGCACCACAGAAAAGCTCGATCTGGTCGAATTGGCCCCGGTCTCCGAGGTGATACTGGACGAAGCCGCCATCACCCGGTTCCGTCAGAACTATCGCATCGAATTCGGTGCGGCCGGTACGGATGATCCGCTGTACGAAGCGGTCAGCGCCGGACGCAAGCATCAGGGCATGGAGCACTGGCTGCCCCTGTTCCACGAAAAGCTGGAAACGTTGTTCGACTACCTTCCGGGCGCGACGATCACGCTGGACGATCAGGTCACGCCCGCGCGTCTGGCCCGGTGGGACAGCATCGCCGATCAATACGAAACCCGGCGTCTGGCGCTCGAGAACCGCTCGCGGATGGATTCGGTCTATAAACCCACGCCGCCGGGTCTGCTGTATCTGGACGATGCTGCTTGGACCCAGGCGGTGACGCAGCGGCGGGTGCTGCAGTTCAGTCCTCTGCCGCAGGCCAGTGGCCCGGGGGTGATCGACGCGGGCGGTCGGATCGGGCGCAACTTTGCCCCCGAGCGCCAGCAGGAAAGCATCAGCCTGTTCGGCGCGCTGGCCAGCCACATCAAGAACAAGCTTGAGAAGGGGCCGGTTCTGGTCGCGTCCTATTCCGAGGGCGCGCGCGAACGCCTGACCGGGTTGATCGAGGATGAGGGCCTGGCCGAGGCAATCCCTGTGACCGACGGCTCACGCATCGGCAAGCGCGGCCTGCATCTGGCGGTCTGGGCGCTGGAACACGGGTTCGAGACGCCCGACATGACGGTGATTTCGGAACAGGACGTGCTGGGCGACCGCCTGATCCGCCAGCCCAAGAAACGCCGCAAGGCCGAGAATTTCCTGACCGAGACCCAGTCGCTCAGCCCCGGCGATCTGGTGGTGCATGTCGATCACGGCATCGGCCGGTACATGGGCATGGAGGTCGTGACCGCCCTGGGCGCCGCGCATGAATGCCTGCTGCTGGAATATGCCGAAGGCGCCAAGCTGTACCTGCCGGTCGAAAACATCGAACTGCTATCGAAATACGGGCACGAGGAAGGTTTGCTCGACAAGCTGGGCGGTGGCGCGTGGCAGGCCAAGAAGGCCAAGCTCAAGGAACGCATCCGCGAGATGGCCGACCGGCTGATCCGCATCGCGGCCGAACGCGCCCTGCGCAAGGCCCCGATCATGGACCCGCCTCCCCACGCCTGGGAGGAGTTCAGTGCCCGCTTTCCTTATCAAGAGACCGAGGATCAACTGCGCGCCATCGCCGACGTGATGGAGGACCTGCACTCGGGCACGCCGATGGATCGCCTGATCTGCGGCGACGTGGGCTTTGGCAAGACCGAGGTCGCCATGCGCGCGGCCTTTGTTGCGGCTATGTCCGGGCTGCAGGTGGCGGTGATCGCGCCCACAACATTGCTGGCGCGTCAGCACGCCGCCAGCTTCAAGGAACGGTTCCGGGGCTTCCCGCTGGAAGTCCGGCAATTGTCACGTTTCGTCTCGGCCAAAGAGGCGCAACAGACCCGCGAAGGGCTGGCCAAGGGGACGGTCGATATCGTGATCGGCACCCATGCGCTGCTGGCCAAGGGCATCCGGTTCCAGAACCTCGGGCTGTTGATCATCGACGAAGAGCAGCATTTCGGCGTGGCCCACAAGGAAAGGCTCAAGCAACTGCGCTCGGACGTGCATGTGCTGACGCTGACCGCGACGCCGATCCCGCGCACCCTGCAACTGAGCCTGACCGGGGTGCGCGACCTGTCGATCATCGGCACACCGCCCGTCGATCGCCTGGCGATCCGCACCTATGTCAGCGAATTCGATGCCGTCACCATCCGCGAGGCGCTGCTGCGCGAGCACTATCGCGGCGGGCAAAGTTTCTATGTGGTGCCGCGCATCTCGGACCTGCCCGAGATCGAGGAATTCCTGAAAGAGCAGCTGCCGGAGCTGACTTATGTGGTGGCCCACGGCCAGATGGCGGCGGGTGAGCTGGACGACAGGATGAATGCCTTTTACGACGGCAAGTATGACATTCTGCTGGCCACCACGATCGTGGAAAGCGGGCTGGACATTCCCACCGCAAACACGATGGTGGTGCACCGGGCCGACATGTTCGGGCTGGCGCAGCTCTATCAGATCCGGGGCCGGGTGGGGCGGTCCAAGACCCGCGCCTACGCCTATCTGACCACCAAGCCGCGCGCACGTCTGACCCCGGCCGCCGAAAAGCGCCTGCGGGTTCTGGGCTCGCTCGATACGCTGGGGGCCGGGTTCACGCTGGCGAGCCAGGACCTGGACATTCGCGGCGCGGGCAACCTGCTGGGCGAGGAACAGTCGGGCCAGATGCGCGACGTGGGGTATGAACTCTACCAATCGATGCTGGAAGAGGCGATTGCCAAGATCAAGGCCGGTGAGATGGAGGGGCTGAGCGAAGCCGACGACCAGTGGGCGCCGCAGATCAACCTGGGCGTTCCGGTGCTGATCCCCGAAGACTATGTGCCCGATCTGGACGTGCGGCTGGGCCTCTATCGCCGCCTGTCGTCGCTGTCGACCAAGGTCGAGCTGGAGGGCTTTGCCGCCGAGTTGATCGACCGGTTTGGCCCGCTGCCGAAAGAGGTGAACACGCTGCTCTTGGTGGTGCGGATCAAGGCGATGTGCAAACGCGCGGGCATTGCCAAGCTGGACGGCGGACCCAAAGGGGCCACGATCCAGTTCCACAATGACAAGTTCGCCTCACCGCAAGGTTTGGTCGAGTTCATCCAGAACCAGCGCGGGCTGGCCAAGGTCAAGGACAACAAGATCGTGGTGCGGCGCGACTGGAAGAAGGACAGCGACAAGATCAAGGGCGCCTTTGCCATTGCCCGCGATCTGGCCGAGAAGGTGGCGGCCGAGAAAAAGAAGAAGGCCAGCGCCTGAGGGCGCGGCCTAGTCCCCGGCCACGAATGTGCACAGCTGCCAGGCACCGCTGTCCGATTTCACCAAGGCCGCGCGATAGCCGACCATCGACCACAGGAAATCGGAATAGATATAGCCGCGCGTTCCGTCGGTCAGGATGACGCCCTGATACTCGGCCTCTTCCAGATATTCCGGCACGATCACCACCTCGTGGCTGATCAGGTCCAGAATGGGCGCGCCACGGTTGGGAGTCTGGCGCAGGGTGACATCCTGGCCGGTCACGAAATAGGCGGTGAACGGGTCCAGCGCCGCCGGCAGGGTGATGCGCCACTGGTGCGGCATCCAGAACTCGCCATCCTCGTCGAAATAGCCGGGCTGGGCCAGCGTGGTCTCGAGGTCGCGCCAGTAGTCCTCGCGGATCGTGGCGGCGTGGCGGCGGTCGGATTCGGGCAGGGTCTCGGGATCGACCGTCAGGTTGGCGCGGAACGTCTCGGGGCCGTCCGGGTCGCCGTGGCTGGTGTAGATCTCGGGGCAGGTGGCGGCCATGACGCCCTCCAGGTCGCGGGCAGCGACCTTGGCGCGCAGCTCCGCACGGAAGGCTTCAAGCGCCGGGTCGTTGCTGGCCTCGTCCACAGGCGGAAAGGTCTGACGGTCGGCCCAGGCGGGGCCGCAGAACAGTGCGACCAGCGCAGCGTTCAACAGTTTCATTCAGCGGCTCTCATCGCGGCCTGGGCGCAGAAGCATGAGGCGCCGACGCTGTGGTCGGCCCGCGCCAGGGCCAGGTCAAGTCGTTGTCGGATCAGCTGCAACTCCTCTTGCGCGCCACGCGCCTTGAAGCAATCGTGCAAGCCCTTGAGGCTCCAGACATTGTCGGGATGGATCGAGGCGCGGCTGAGGGTGCCGCCCAGGCCTAGATCCTCGCGATAGACGGCTTCGGCCTCAGCCACATGGCCCTGTTCGAACAGCAACGCCCCCAGCGCGTGGCGGGTGGGCTGCATCCAGCCCCAAGGCTCGTCATAGGGCAGGTTGTCGTCCAACTCGACCGAGCGGCGCAGATGGGCGAAGGCCGTGTCGAAGTTGCCTTTGCGGTACTCGATCTCGCCCCGCAGCATCTCGCGCGCGATCTCCAGCAGGTCGATCACGCGGTTGTTGTGCAACAGGCGGGTTTCGGGCACCCGGTCCTTGGCGACCAGGAACAGCCGTTCTTCGGCTTCGGCCTCGGCCACGTCGCCCGTGGCGGCATGGGCGACTGCGCGGGCATAATGCGTGGTGGCCGTCACCGTCAGGTACAGGTCGGGATCGGGGGGCAGGGGCAGAGCCTTGGCTTCCTCCCACCGGCCGAAACGGATCAGGATATGCGGTCCCATGGCCATGTAGCTTTCGAAGTAATCCGCCATGGGCGGGCTTTCGATGCGCAGCATTTCCTCGGGCGTGGTGGCCCACAGGCCCTTGTTGGCGCGTAGGGCGGGCTCCATCTGACCCAGGAACAACGCGCCATAGATGACGAAGTGGTAATTGTGCTGGCGATAGCCGGTATAGATGTTGAACGCGCCTTCGCGCTGGTAATATTTCAGATCGGCGATGACGGCCTGTTCGTTCCAGTGGACGACGTTCTGGTAGTGGCCGCACAGCACGTCGATATGGCTTGGCATGTGCACCAGATGCCCGGCATCCGGCACCAGCGTGCGCAGCACGTCACCGGCCTTCAGTGCCTTTTCCGGCGTGGGCGACATCTCCATCAGGTGCACGTAGAGGTGCAGCAGGCCCGGATGCGACATCGCCGCCGGATCA
Source organism: Ruegeria sp. BHSC037 (assembly GCF_059613045.1). Lineage (NCBI taxonomy): Bacteria > Pseudomonadati > Pseudomonadota > Alphaproteobacteria > Rhodobacterales > Roseobacteraceae > Ruegeria > Ruegeria sp. BHSC037. Next base: position 88,226 of record NZ_JBXWRT010000015.1, on the reverse strand, counting down.
TGGGCCATGGCCCATTCCAACGCCTCCTGCGCTTCAACCGTGGCGGCGCCCTCGGCGGGCTGGCCTGTCCTCAGGTCCCACATCTGCCATGGGGTCAGGTTCAGCAATGACTCCACATAGATGGTGCGCAAGTCCAGATGATCGGGTCGGGCCGCGAAGGCGGCGCGCATGGCGTCGGCGAAGTCGTGGTCCCAGCGGTGCATGTCGGACGCCGGGTCACGCTGGGGATAGCGGGCGGGCAGGGCGCGGATCAGTTCGCGTTCGACAGGCGTGCAGCGATCCAGCAGGGCCAGTGCGCACTGGGTCGCGTCATAGGCGCAGGCCAGCGCTTTGGCCTTGCCCGCATCGTCCAGCAGCTCCCAGGGCAGGTTGTAGTTCGGCCCGGCGGCATAGGCCACGCCCCAATGGGCCATGGCGCAGTCCGGGTCATGCTCCAGCGCGCGCTGGAAACACACGACCGCCTCTTCGTGATTGTAGCCGTAGGTCCAGACAAGGCCCCGGTCGAACCACAGCTGCGCCTGATCCGAGGACGTGGTGACGGGGCAGCTATGCGTGCCCAGATCGTAATAGTCGCTCATTCCGGATTCCCCCCTGAATGGGGCGAGCCTAGCGCAGTTCAGGTGCGCTGCACAGGTCAGGCGGGAACGCGGTCTTCGATCCGGCCCATGTGGACCATCAGGCCGAAGGCCAGCACGCACATGGTCAGGATGCCGATGGTCAACGGCCCCAGCGTGCCGTCGAACAGCAGCCCCACCGGTGCGGCGATCGCGGCGGCCAGCACGGTCGAGATCGACCCGATGACCGAGGCCGCCATGCCGGCGATATGACCCATCGGCTCCATCGCGATGGCATTCAGGTTGCCCATCGTGACGCCGGCCATGAAAAAGACCGTAGTCTGCCAGAACACGAACAGCGCAAACGAGGCCTGCGGCGACAGGTTCGACATATTTAGGGCAATCACCAGCGAGGTGATCAGGATCTGTCCGGCCAGTGCCCAGGTCACCATGCGGCGCATCCCCACGCGCACCACGACGGCCGCGTTCAGCAGGCTGGCCGAGCCGGACATCAGCGCCACGAACCCGAACCAGAAGGGGAAGCTGTCGGCGCGGTGGTGGATCACGTCATAGACCGGCTGCACCATGGTCAGCATGGTGAACAACATGCCCATGCAAAGGGTCTGAACAAAGATCGACAAGCGCACGGTGGGGTGGGCGAACATCTCTTTCACCGCACCGACCATCAGCGGCAGGCGGAACGGGCGGCGGTTTTCCGGGGCGAGGGACTCCGGCAGTCGGAACCCCATCCAGACAATGATCACCAGCGCGAACAGGATGAACGACATGAACACACCGCGCCAACCGGCGAAGGCGATCACGGCGGCACCGGCCATGGGCGCGATGGCAGGCACCAGTGTAAAGATCATCATCGCGATCGACACGATCCGCGCCATTTCCCGGCCCGAGAACAGATCACGGATGATGGCCATGGCCACGACACGCGGACCGGCGGCCCCCAGCCCCTGAGCCACCCGGGCTGCCAGAACCAGCTCCAGCGATGAACTTGCCCAGGCCACGGCCGATGCCAGAATATAGAGCGCCGCGCCGGCGAAGATCACCGGCCGGCGTCCGACCGCATCCGAGATCGGACCGGTGAAGAACGTGCCGATCCCCATGCCGAGAACAAAGCTGGTCAGGATCAGCTGCGCCCGGTTCACGTCATCAGGGCTGAGCTGCGCGCCGATCTCGGGCAGGGCAGGCAGCATTGAATCAATCGAAAATGCGATGGTGGCAAACATCATCGCGATCAGCGGGATGAATTCGGCCCTGGAAATACGGTCAGCCATGCGGGGACTCCTTGCCCCAACGCGCTAACACGACAGGGCAAGGTGGGCTAGGTGCAACCGCGCACAGAACTCTGTGCTATTCTGCAGATGAGGGCTCAAACTGAGACATGATTTCATCGATGACCTGCTTCCATAGCTCGGGCGGCTGGGCGCCAGGTACTGCGTGCTGGTTGGCGACGATAAAGGTCGGCACCGAGTTCACCCCCATCTCGCGTGAATGGGCGTCGCGTTTGCGGATGTCGTCCCGGTCGGCGTCGGATTTCAACAGTTTCAGAACCACAGCGGCGTCCAAGCCCACGCTGTCGGCGATGTCGGCCAACACCTCGTGGTCGCCGATGTCGCGGCCCTGCACGAAATAGGCGTCGAACAGCGCATCCACCACCTCGTTCTGCTTGCCTTCGATCCCGGCCCAGTGGATCAGGCGATGGGCGTCCAGCGTGTTAGGGGTGCGCTTCATGGCCTCGAAATTGATGTTCAGGCCGGCCTTTTCGGCATGCTCCACCACCGGCGCATAAGCTTTGACCGCACCTTCCTTGCCACCGAACTTGCGTTCCAGGTATTCGCGCCGGTCCATGCCGCCTTCGGGCATGTCGGGGTTCAGCTGGAACGGATGCCATTCGATCACGAACGGATGGTCCGGGACCGAGGCCAGGGCCTTGTCCAGGTTGGTCTTGCCGATATAGCACCACGGGCAGATCGGGTCGGACAGGATATCAAGCTTGACGGTCTGGGTCATTCGGAGGGTGCCTTGAAATAGGCCGGCAGTGCGCGGCGCAGGAGTTTTCCGTTGCCCCCGGTGGGCAGTTCGGGAAGATGGATGAAGGCGCGGGGTTGCTTGTAGCGCGCCAGGTTGGCCTCGACATAAGCGCGCAGGGCGGTTTCGTCCAGTTTTTCCGGCCCGGAATAAAAGGCAGCGATCACGAAGGTGTCCGGTTTGACCTCGACCGCCGCCGCGCCGACCTGCGAGATTCCGGGAAAGCGTGACAGGACGGATTCGACCTCGACCGGAGATACCCGGTAGCCGCCGGCGTTCATCATGTCGTCGTCGCGCCCCAGATAGGTGATCTGCCCATCCACGGCCATCGCCCCTTGATCGCCGGTCAGGAACCAGTCGCCCTGCATGCGCGCGCGGGCCTCGTCCGGGGCGTTGAGGTAAGTCAGCATCAGCCCCGGGTCCGAGCGGTGAATGGCGATGGTGCCTTCCTGCCCCTGCGGAACCGGCCCGTCAGGCCCCAGGATCGCCACGCGGCGCCCCGGTTGCGGCTGGCCCAGAGAGTCTCCGCGCGCAGGGTGGGATGGGCTCGATGAGATGAAGGTCGAGCATTCCGACATGCCGTAAGCCTCGTACAGCTCTGTCCCGGTGGCCTGAACCCAGCGTTCGTGCAGGGCGCGCGACAGTTTCTCGCCGGCGCTCAGGCCGTGGCGCAGATCGGGCAGAGGCAGCGTGTCTGCCGCGTTCAGCATCTTGCGGTACACGCCGGGGGCGGCCGCAAAGATCGAGGCGCGGTGGCGGCGCAGCAACCCGGGCAGGGCTGCCGGGTCGATTCCGGGTTCGGGGATCAGCGCAGTGGCGCCGATGGTCCACGGGTCCATCAGGCCGGTGCCCAGCGTGTAGGTCCAGTTGAACGCGCCCGCGTGGCACAGGCGGTCGGCCTCGCGCAGACCGTACCAGCCATCGACCATCATCTGCCGCGCCCAGATCGCGCGATGCGCATGGGCCACGGCGCGTGGCTTGCCCGAGGTGCCTGAGGTATAGACGATATAGGCCATGCGTTCCGGGTCGCCCATGTCGAACGACGCGGGCGGCAGGTCGCGCATGGCGGCAAGGTCGGTCAGGCCGATCTGCTGGGGATGCGCGGCACAGGCCACGGACGGATCGCGCAGAATGGCGGCTGGGGACAGATCCCGGATCATTCGTTCCGTTTCGGGCTGGGTCAGTTGCGAGGATGTCGGCACCGGGATCAGACCGACTGCGATTGCCCCCAGATAGGCGATTGGAAAATCGACCGTATTGCCCAGGCGCATCAGCACGATGTCTCCGGGCACAAGGCCCGCGCGCAGCAGCCCGGTTCCGGTGCCCAGAACTGCGGATTTCAGCTGCGCATAGGACCAATCGTCCGAACCGTCGGCGCGCAGCACGGACAGAGCTACCTTGTCCGGCGTGGCATCGGCGCGCCGCAACACGTGGGCGGCCAGGTTGAATGGCGTAGGACAGGGCGGCGGTGGCCCTTGATCAAAGATTGACAACATGCGCCTTGGCTATTGCCCTTTGTCACGCGTTGCAAGCGCGCGGCGCTGGCCCTATAGAATGACGCATGACGAGCAAAGACCACAAATCCATCGTACGCATCGCCCGCGACAACGGCGCCCAGTCCGAGCCCGAGCCGGTCGATCTGGGCGCACGCGTGCGCGAGCTGCGCAAGGCGCGCAACTGGACGCTGGAACAGGCGGCCAATCAGGCCGGACTGGCGCGCTCGACCCTGTCCAAGATCGAAAACGGCCAGATGTCGCCCACCTATGATGCGCTGAAAAAGCTGGCGACAGGACTTGAGATTTCGGTGCCGCAGCTGTTCACCCCGCCTGAGCGCGATCAGGTCATCGGCCGCATGGCGGTGACGCGAAACGGGCAGGGCACCGCCCATGCCACCACGACCTATGAACACGAGCTGCTGGCCGAGACGCTGACGAAAAAGCAGATGCTGCCCTATCGTGCGCGCGTGCGGGCGCGGTCGATGGACGAGTTCGATGGCTGGGTGCGTCACGACGGCGAAGAGTTCCTGTATGTGCTCACCGGCGTAATCCGCCTGTATACCGAGTTCTACGAGCCCGTCGAAATGCGCCGGGGCGACAGCGCCTATTACGACGGCAGCATGGGTCACAACGTGATCTCGGTCAGCGAGGAAGACGCGACCATCCTGTGGGTCACGTCGCTGGCCTAGCTGCGGGCCAGCTCGCGGTTCAGTCCTTCGGTGAACAGGAAATCTTCGACTTCTTCATGGGCCTCGGTCATCGTCAGGTGATGACGTTCGGCCAGGTAGGCCTCGAACCGTTTTCTGTCGGCCCTGACGCGCGCCATATCCTGGTCGCGCAGGTTCGGAAAACGGCGCTTGGCGCGGGCATAGGTCGCGCTCCAGTCTTGTGTCAAATCAGTCCAGTTCAACATCTGTGAGCCTCCCGCGGTTCGGGTTTCAGGACTGCTCTTCCCCAGATCAGCGTAAGGAGGAGGTGATGCTATGTAAGACATGACAAAATGTCGCAGTTCGTCTCGCGCTGTGTACAGCCGGGCGTAAGCAGGACAACGGAGCTTGGGTACGACATCGACCCCGTCTGAAACGATCGGCCTCAATCGTCGGCCCGCGCCTGCAAACTCTTTTCATGTCGTGCATTTTCCTAAAAGAAGCTGCGATAACTAACCGGGCTTTCGTGCAAGCTGTTCCAATATTTGGGGGTGCGTTCGATCGCAGCCGCTTGATCTGCCGTCCAACCCGGTATGCGGTCGGACGTGCCCGGGCCGGGTCATTATCTTGTGGTTGGGCGATGTGCCGTTTTTCGCCGATCTTCCGCTGGCGCACTCAAGTCTGAATCCGCCCGCAGGGTCAACCGCCCCCGCGGGCCGTGAGTCAGTCCTCGTACCACCAGACGTCGGGCATGAATTGCGGGCCGTCGCCATAGATCGGCAGAATTTCAGGTTGTCGCATCTGCTTGACATGGGCGATACGGCCCACGTCAAAGCTCCAGATCGGAATGACGTAGCGGCCCGCCGTCAGAACCCGGTCCAGCGCGCGGGTGGCGGCCACGAAATCCTCGCGGCTCTCCGAGGCCAGCATCGCGTCAATTAGCCCGTCGACGGCGGGCGAGGCTACGCCCATCAGGTTGCGTGTGCCCGGCGTGTCGGCGCCTTCGCTGCCCCAGTACAGGCGCTGTTCATTGCCCGGCGACAGCGACAGCGCGCGGCGAAACGGGGTCATGTCGAAATCCAACTCGGAAATGCGTTGGGTGTATTGGGCGTCATCCACCTTGTCGATGGTCAGCTCGATCCCCAGCCGTTCCAGCGCTCGGGCATAGATCTCGGCGATGGCGTCGACGTTCTGCACCACGTTCAGGCCGCCTTGGCTGATGATCAGGTTCACCTTGAATGGCTGGCCTTCGGCGTTGCGGAGCACCCCGTCCTGGATGGTCCAGCCGGCCTGTTCCAGCAGGTCGGCCGCCTTGCGGATGTCCCTTCGGTTGCGGACCGAGGCGTCGCCCTTGGGCAGATCGTACCCTTCCAGCGCACCGGGGGGCAGATCATCGGCATAGGGCTGCAACAACTCGGCCACGCGCCCTTTGGCCGGCCCGGGCTGCATGGCCAGGTCGGACCCCGAGAAATACGAGGTGATCCGCGGCTGTGCCCCGCCGGTGAAGGTGCCGTTGATGTATTCGAAGTTGAAGGCGAGGATCAGCGCCTCGCGCACGCGCCAGTCGTCGAACGGCGCGCGTCGGGTATTCATGACCAGCCCGGTCATCCCCGACGGTTTCTTGTGCGGGATCTCGGTTGTGACGATGTCGCCCCGCTGGACGGCAGGGAAATCGTACTGCGTGGTCCATTTGTCGGCGTTGAATTCGCGGATGGCCGACAACTTGCCGGCCTTGAAAGCCTCGAACAGAACGGTCTGATCGCCGTAGAATTCGATCCGCATCTCGTCGAAATTCATCGTGCCGCGCCGGAAGGGGACATCCTTGCCCCAATAGTCGGGGTTGCGCTTGAAATTCACGAAACGCCCGGCTTCGTAGTCGTCGATCACGTAAGGGCCGGTGCCGATTGGAATGTCCTGCAGTGGCGCCTCGGCGAAATCCTTGCCCTCCCACTGGGCCTTTTTAAGGATCGGACGCAGGCCCGCGATGAGGGCCAGTTCGCGGTCGGGTTCGTTGAACGTTATCCGGACCGAGCGCGGCCCGGTCTGTTCGATGCTGTCGAACTTGGACCAAAGACCGCGATAGCGCAGGTGCCCCTGGGTGCCCAGCGTCTCGTATGACCAGATCACGTCGTCCACCGTGACTGGGGACCCGTCCGAGAATCGGCCATTCTCCCGCAGGGTGAATTCGACCCAAGATCGGTCGGGCGCGGTGTCGATTGATTCGGCCAGAAGCCCATAAAGTGTGAATGGTTCGTCCCAGGACCGGCCCATCAACCCCTCGTGCGTCCAGAACCTCAGCTGCCAGGGGGCGGTGCCTTTTTGCACGAACGGGTTCAAACTGTTAAAGCCGCCGGTGTTGCCGAACACGACCTTGCCGCCCTTGGGCGCATCCGGGTTGGCATAGGGCAGAGACACAAAATCCGGTGGTAGGGCAGGGTCGCCATACATAGCTATGCCATGGGCCGAATCTGCGAGCGCTGACGTAACGGAAAGCGCGGCGGTGATTCCCGCGATCACAGGGCGAAGCGGGCGAAGAAAATCGGGGCTCATTTTGGAAACAATCCTGCTCTGGCCTTATTTTGTTGGGATTCACCGTACCGATGATTTTTCTTATTTTCAAACTTTTAGCTTGGATGACGGCGCGGAATTGCTTATAAAGGTTCCACTGCTCGATAGGTTTCTTGCCTGTATGAAACCTGCCTCAATAACTTAACGCCCGCTTCGTGCGGGCGTTTTTTTCTGCCACGAGCTCCGAGTTTCCCGCCCATAAATTGACCGTATCCGCAACCGGGTCTTTCCCCGTTTATTTTGCAGGTGCAGCATGGCACTGTGTCTCCAAATCATGAGTCTGTGGGAGACCCCAAATGAACCTGTCGGGAAAAACTGCAATCATTACCGGATCGAATTCGGGCATCGGGTTGGGCATCGCGCGCGAATTGGCCAAGGCGGGGGCCGACGTGGTTCTGAACTCGTTCACCGACCGCGATGAAGATCACGCGCTTGCGGCCGAGATCAGCAAGGAAACCGGAACCACGGCGCGCTACATTAAGGCCGACATGTCCAAGAGCGAGGAATGCCGGGCGTTGGTCGAACAGGCCGGAGCCTGCGATATACTGGTCAACAACGCAGGCATTCAGCACGTGGCACCGATCGACCAGTTTCCGGTCGAGAAATGGGACGCGATCATCGCCATCAACATGAACTCGGCCTTTCACACGACGGCGGCGGCGCTGCCGATGATGCGCAAGGCCGGGTGGGGGCGGATCGTCAACATCGCCTCGGCGCATGGGCTGACGGCGTCGCCCTACAAGGCGGCTTATGTGGCGGCCAAGCATGGGGTCGTGGGCATGACCAAGACCGTTGCGCTTGAAACCGCGCAGGAGCCGATCACCTGCAACGCCATCTGTCCGGGCTATGTGCTGACGCCGCTGGTCGAGGCGCAGATCCCCGACACGATGAAGGAATACAACATGAGCCGCGAGGACGTAATCAAGAACGTCATGCTCGAACGGCAACCCTCGAAAGAGTTCGCGACCGTCGAACAACTGGGTGGAACCACGGTGTTCCTGTGCTCGGACGCGGCGGCCCAAATCACCGGCACCACGATCTCGGTCGACGGCGGCTGGACCGCGCTGTGATCCGCGGCGCGCGCCGGGGCCGGCGGACATGGTAAAGCGCATCAATCTCGCCCTGCAGGGCGGCGGCGCGCATGGCGCCTTTACTTGGGGCGTGCTGGACCGTCTGCTGGACGACGAAGACATCGAGGTTGCGGCGATCACCGGAACCTCGGCCGGGGCGCTGAACGGGGCTGCGTTCAAGGCCGGCATGGTTCATGCCGGTCGCGATGGCGCGCGCGAGACCCTGAACGCCCTATGGGAGCGGATGGGCGCGGTGGGCGACATGCGCATCGCCAACTGGCTGGCCGGGATGGAGCCCGCCCAGATCGCGCAGGCGATGGAGTATTCCGTGCCGTTCTCGGTGGCCGATACCTGGTCGCGGATGGTGTCGCCCTATGCCTATGGGCCGTTCTACCGCAATCCGCTGGCCCCAGTGGTCGAGGCCTTTGATTTTGGCGAGGTCTGCGCCGATCAGGGGCCGCGTCTGTTCGTCTGCGCCACCTGCGTGCGCAGCGGCAAGATCCGGGTGTTCACGGGCGATGAGGTGACGACCGAAGCGATCCTCGCCTCGGCCTGCCTGCCGAACCTTTTCCAGGCCGTTGAAATTTACGACCCCGAAAGCGGCCGGACCGAAGCCTATTGGGATGGCGGCTATACCGGCAACCCGGCGCTGTTCCCTCTGTTCAACGCGGGTCTGCCCAAGGATGTGGTGATCGTGAACATCAACCCGCTGGAGCGCGACGAGGTTCCGAAGACCCCGCAGCAGATCCAGAACCGGATCAACGAGATCAGCTTCAACTCGTCCCTTCTGCGCGAATTGCGGGCGATCAACTTCGTGCAGCGCCTGCTGGCCGAGGGCAAGTTGAAAGCGGGCGAGATGAGCCGTGTCTTCGTGCACATGATTGCAGATGACGCCCTGATGAACAGCCTGTCGGTTGCGACCAAGACGGTGCCAAACCCGGTGGTTCTGCACAGCCTGAAACAGGCGGGACGGGCCGCGGCCGACCGGTTTCTGGCCGATCACAAACCCGATCTGGGTGCACGCAGCACCGTCGATCTGCCCGCGATGTTCGGCTGATCACTCGGGCGGCTGTGTGGGGTCTTTCTGGTTCGGATAGACCAACCCGGCCGAGATCACCAGCTTGGCGGCATCCTCGATCGTCATGTCCAGCAGGATCACGTCTTCCTCGGGGAAGAACAGCAGAAAACCCGAAGTCGGGTTCGGCGTGGTTGGGATGAACACGCTCAGCAGGCCGCCGCCGGTTTCGGCGCGTTTGTTGATCTCGCCCTTGGCCTCGGTCGAGACGAAGCCGATGGCCCAGATGCCCCGGCGGGGGTACTGCACCAGGCAGGCCTTCTCGAATGACCGCTCGGTCTGGGCAAAGACGGTTTCCGAGATCTGCTTGATCCCGGAATAGATCGACCGGACGACGGGCATCCGGTTGACCAGGCTTTCGGCAAAATGGATCAGTGACCGACCTAAAATACCTTTGGCGATCCAGCCGACCAGAACCGTGAAGATCAGGAAGAACAGTACGCCTACGCCGCGCAGGTTGATGCCCACATATTGTTCAGGGCGGAACTGGTGCGGGATCAGGGGCAGAACCGCGCTGTCGATCCAGCCGACTACCGACAGGATCAACCACAGCGTCAGCCAGACTGGTGCGATGACGACGATACCCGTCAGAAACGACGCGCGTAGCCGCGACAGCAGGCCGGGGCGGCGGTGGGGTTCTTCATCAAACGGTGTGTTCATCGCGGTTCCGAGCGGTTTACCGGATAGTTAATCAGTCCGGCGCCTTGGTACAATAGGTCCGATTGGCGTTCAGTCCGCCTGAGCCTTCAAAGCCTTGGCGATGCCAGCCGCAAGGCGCGCATTGTTGCGCACCAGGGCGATGTTGGCGATCAGGGATCGGCCCTCGGTCCGCTCGTAGATGCGCTGCAGCAGATAGGGCGTGACGGCTTTGCCGGTGATGCGGTGTGCTTCAGCGTCCTGCTGCGCCGAGGCGATAATCGGGTCCAGTTCCTCGGATGGGATCTGATCGGCCTGCGGGATCGGGTTAGCCACCAGTTGCCCGCCGGGCAGACCCAGCGCGCGGCGCGTCGCATGGGCCTTGGCGATCTGCTCGGCCGTATCCATCCGCAGGGGCGCGGCAAAGGGCGACTTGGCCGACCAAAAAGCCGGGAATTCATCCTGCCCATGGGCGATGACCGGCACGCCCAGCGTTTCCAGTACCTCGAGCGTCTTAGCTAGATCGAGGATCGCCTTGGCCCCGGCGGCCACGACCGTGACGGGGGTCTGCGCCAGTTCGTGCAGGTCGGCCGAGATGTCAAAGCTGGTTTCCGCACCACGGTGCACCCCGCCGATGCCGCCGGTGGCAAAGACCTCGATCCCCGCAAAATGGGCGGCGATCATCGTGGCGGCCACGGTGGTGGCCCCGGTGCCGCCCGAAGCGATGCAGGCCGCCATGTCCGCGCGCGAGATCTTGGCCACACCCTGCGCCTGTCCCAGATCCTTCAGCTGATCGGGCTCCAGCCCCACATGCAGCCGGCCGTCAATCACTGCGATCGTGGCAGGAACGGCACCCGCGTCGCGGATGTCCTGCTCGACCTGGGCCGCCACCTCGATGTTCTGCGGGTAGGGCATGCCGTGGGTGATGATGGTGCTTTCTAGGGCAACGATGGGGGTTTCGTCGTCCTTGGCCGCGCGCACTTCGGCGGAATACTGGATGTCGATCACAGGGGGGTCTCTCCGGATACATAGGTTGCGGCGGCATGCAAGGCGCGGGTCAGCGCCTCGTCGATCCTCGCGCCATTGGCTTCGGCGGCGATATGGGCCGCCATGAACGTGTCGCCTGCGCCGGTCACGCGCGTGACCAGAACCGACGGGGGTTTCTGGGTGATCACCGCTTCGGCACTGGCCACGGTGGCCGAGTTGCCCCCGTCGGTCACCAGCGCACGCAGCGCGCCCCTGTCCAGCAGCGCGCGGGCGGCGGTTTCGGAATCGGCAAACTCGCGCTGGCACAGCAGCCCGGCTTCCTCGAGGTTCACATACAGCGTGGCCCGTCCGTGCTTGAGGAAAGGCAGCAGCCGCTCGGCCTTGCCGGGCGACGCCGGGGCCACGCGCAGGTCGGCACGGGCGAAGGCCGGGCTGACGGCGATTTCTTCCAGAAGGTCCAGCGTCAGGTTGCCGTCCAGCGCGATCTGGCCCTCGAACGGGGTGTTTTCATACCCCAGCGGGCCATGGATCAGCGGGCGCAGGATCTTGGCACCGGCAGCCTCGAGAGAATGGGCGTCGGCGATAGCGGCGATCAGGCCGTTTGCGCCTTCGACCGCCATGTAACGGTCGGTGGGCAGGTCTTGCGAGCGGTAGACATGTGTCGTGTCCATGCCCAGCCGCTTGCAGGCGTGAACCAGCTCGTCGCCCTCGGGGTCGCTGCCGATGGCGGTCAAAAGGGTCGGTGTCATGCCGAAGCGCACAAGCGTCATGGCGATGTTCATCGCCACGCCACCGGGCAGGCGCGTGATGCGGCCGGGCACATCCGAACCCTGCCGCATGTGGCTGGCGGATCGTCCGATCACGTCCCACAGGACGGACCCGATACACAGGATGTCAGAATTCCGAGTCATGTCCTCGTCATGCCGCAGGGTCGCCATGGGCGCAAGCCGGAAGGGTGCGGAAACGGGCCGCCCTGACCAATCGGGCTTGTCAAACGCCTGTATCCCGGAAACACTCGGGGCCAGTGCTTAGATTTATTTCTGGATCCTTCGGGATGGTTTTGATCATTCGCTTGCTGGCGGTTCTTTGGCACCATTTTCGGCCTATCCGTTACCTTTGTGCTTTTCTTGTTCTGGCCGGGCCGGTTGCGGCGCAAGGCGCAGGCCGGTCCGTCGTGGAGTTTCAGGTCAAAGGCGACCGGGTGCTTGTGGAAATCATCCTGAATGCCGAGGCGTTGCTGGCCGGGCTTGACCCGCAGACCGTGGCGCAGGGGGGCGGCAGCGCCGACTATGCACGGTTACGCCGCTTGCCTTCCTCGGAATTGGAACCTTTGCTGCACGCGCGTGTGGCGGTGTGGAAAAACGCGCTGACGATCGATGCGAACGGCCCGGTCGAACTGTCCTACGAGGGTGCGCGTATTCCTGTGGTGGGCGATTCCGACAAACCCAGGCTGTCTCGGGTGTTGCTGGTCGGTACCTTGCCGCCCGGGGCGACCGAGGTGCGCCTGACCTGGCCTGCCGGGTTCGGCCCGGTAGTTCTCAGGCAGACGGGCGTCGACGCACCCTATACCGGGTTGCTGGAGGGGGGCGAGACCAGCCCCGCCATTCCCTTGCGCGGCGGGGCAGGGATGGGGCCACGACAGACCGCCGAGACCTTCTTTCGGCACGGCGTAGCGCGGGTTTGGCAAGACAAGGGGCAAGTTCTGGCATTGGCCTTGGTGCTGGTTTTTCTAAACCTGCGGGTGCGCCCCCTTCTGGCGCAATTCGCCGCCCTGGCGCTGGGTGTTCTGCTGGCGCAGCCGCTGGGATTGTCCCGCCTGCTTCGGTTCGGGGACGAGGCGTATTGGCTGGCGGTCGCCGGGGCCGTCGTCATTCTGGCGACATGGAACCTGATCGGGTCGCGGGCCGGAGCGTTTCGGTTGGGGGCCGTCTTCGTGACCGGCGCGATACTTGGCCTGGGCCTGTCGCACGAACTGATCCGGTTGGGGGTTCCACCCCTTCACGTCGTGCCGGCCCTGCTGGGCTATTCGGGCGGGGTCTTGCTGGGAATCGCGGGTGTCGCCGGACTTGCATATGCCGCAGTGACCGTGTTGCTGCCCGATGTACCCCGGTTGCGGGGACGCATTTCGACTGTCGCATCGCTGATGCTGGCGGGTCTGGGTCTCTACTGGGTCGCGCTGCCGGTCCTGCCGCTCTAGCGCATCGGCGCCAGCAGGGTGTCGAGCGCGCGCAGCGGGTCGTCGTCGCCCCAGATCTCGTCACCGACCCCGAAAAAATCGGTGCAGGGCGCGAGGTCGGCCACCAACTCGGGCGTCAGGCCGCCTTCGGCGACCACCGGAACCTCGATCATCTCGGACCACCATTGGAACAGGTCGCGTTCCGCGCGGGCTCCTTTGCCCAGAGACATATCTCCCACGGGTCCGAAGGCCACATAGTCGGCCCCGGCTTCGCCCGCGGTCATCCCGTCATGGCGCGAGGTTCCGCAGAAGCTGCCTACGATGGCATCCGCCCCCAACTCCTTGCGCGCGGCCCGGACCGAGCGGGCCGCATCGTCCAGATGCACCCCGTCCAGCCCCAGCCGTTGCGCCAGCAGGACATGGTTCGAGATCACCAGCGCCACGTCGTGCGCATGGGCCACCTCGCGGCAGGCGTCGGCCGCGCGGGCGATGGCGTCCTCGTCGCTGCCGGCCAGCGCCAGCCGGATGCAGGCGATCTCGGTCCCGTCCAGAACGCGGGCCAGCCGGTCGGGGAAGGTGGCCGGGTCGATGGTCGGCGGGGTGATCAGATAGATCTGAGGCTGCTCGGGGGTGTCCATTGGCGGATCCTTCGCGGTTGGTCGTTGGCGCGGTTTAGCCGATTGCGGCGGGGAAGCAAACTTTATTGCCCGCAGACCGGCCGATTTGCAATCGGGCAGGGCGGCCGGGCTTGCCCTGTGGCAAAGGCGGCAGTATGGCAGGCGCAACTTTCGGAGATCAGGATGCCTAGCGACAGACCCCAGCCCTCATTCGTGCTTGTGCGCCCGCAGATGGGCGAAAACATCGGCGCCGCGGCCCGGGCGATGTGGAATTTCGGCCTGGACCGGATGCGCATCGTTGCCCCGCGCGACGGCTGGCCCAACCCCAAAGCCGTGGCCATGTCGAGCGGTGCCGGGCGGCTGCTGGACGAGGCGCAGCTGTTCGACGATCTGGCCGGCGCTTTGGGCGACCGCACATTTGTGTTTGCCACCACCGCCCGTCAGCGCGGCCTGACCAAGCCCGTCTACAGCCCCGAGCGCGCCATGCAGATCGCGGCCCAGAAGGTGGCGGCGGGCGAAAAGGTGGCCGTGCTGTTCGGGCCTGAGCGGGCCGGTCTGGAGAATGAGGACATCGCCAAGGCCAATGCGATCATCTCGGTGCCTGTGAACCCCGAATATGCCTCGCTGAACCTGGGGCAGTGCGTGTTGCTGACCGCCTATGAGTGGATGCGCCAGACCGGCGACGTGGTGCACGAGGCCACCGATCTGGGCAAAGGCGACTGGGCCACCGGCATCGAGGTCGAGAAACTGGCCGAGCATTACGAGCAGCGGCTGGAGGAGGCCGGGTTCTTCTACCCTCCGGAAAAGGCCGAAGGGATGAAGGTGAACCTGCGCAACCTGTGGTCGCGCATGCGCATGACGCGGGCCGATGTGCAGATGCTGCACGGGATCATGCGTCAGATGGTCCGCTGGAAGGACAAGGGCTGAGGCTGGACCTTCGCGGGCACTGGCCCTAGCTTGCGGGAAAATCAAGGACATGAGGACGGCATGAGCGGCAAGCGCAGCATCTTCGAAGAAGTCTCGGGTGAACAAAAGCATGAAATGGTCCAGCCCGGCATGATCGACCGCGGCCGGGGTGGCGCGCGCAAGGCCATCCGTACCTGGCTTATGATCCTGTTCGCACTTGTCGTCGTGATGATCGCAGTGGGCGGGTTGACCCGCCTGACCGACAGCGGCCTGTCGATCACCGAATGGCGCCCAGTCACTGGGGCGATCCCGCCGATGTCGGAGGCGGACTGGCAGGCCGAGTTCGACAAGTACAAACAGATCGACCAGTGGCGGATCATGAACCAGTGGATGGAGCTGGATGACTTCAAGACCATCTACTGGTGGGAATGGGGCCACCGGCAGCTGGGCCGGGTGATCGGTCTTGTCTGGGCGCTTGGTTTCTTTGGCTTTCTGGTGCTGCGCAAGATCCCCGCAGGCTGGACCGGGCGCCTTGTGATCCCAGGACTGCTGGGCGGCGTTCAAGGCGCTGTCGGTTGGTGGATGGTGGCCTCGGGGGTGACGCAGGGCGAGGGGATGACCGCGGTTGCCAGTTATCGTTTGGCCACCCATCTTGGCCTTGCGTTCGTGATCCTGGGCTTTCTGGCCTGGTACATCTTCATGCTAGGGCGCGAGGAACGCGACCTGATGCAAGCCCGCCGCGCTAAAGAGGCTCGGCTGTCCTCCCTGTCGACCGGGCTGCTGCACTTTGCCTTTCTGCAGATTCTGATCGGCGCATTGGTGGCTGGCATCGACGCCGGCCGGTCCTATACCGACTGGCCGCTGATCGGCGGGCAACTGCTGCCGCCGGACGCCACCGCGCTTGAACCGCTGTGGCGCAATTTCTTCGAAAGTCCGGGACTGGTGCAGTTCATCCACCGCTGCGTAGGCTATGCACTGTTCGCCTTCGCCATTTTCGTCTGGCGGCGCGGCAGCAGCAGCGCCCACCCGCAGACGCGGTTCGCCTTCAACGCCATGTTCGCGGCGCTTTCGCTGCAGGTGGTCGTGGGCATCCTCACCGTGGTCTACGGCGCGCCCTGGCAGATCGCCATCTTCCACCAGTTTATGGCCGTGATCGTCTGGACCCTGATCCTGCGCGCCCGGTTCCTGACCGCTTATCCCATCGCAACCTCGCTGCGCGGAGCTTGACCCAATGACTGCATTCAATGACCTGATGGCCTTTCAGCGCGAAACCGAGGCGCTGGCACAGATTTCCGGCCGGCTGGGCTGGGACCAGGAGACCGTCATGCCGCGCGGCGCCGTCAACCAGCGCGCCGAGGAAATGGCCGCGATCGAAGCCGTGTTGCACGCGCGCCGTTCGGATCCGCGTGTGGCCGAGTGGCTGGAGAACGCCCATGCCGACACCGAGGTCGGCCAG
Organism: Ruegeria sp. BHSC037; assembly: GCF_059613045.1. Classification (NCBI taxonomy): domain Bacteria; kingdom Pseudomonadati; phylum Pseudomonadota; class Alphaproteobacteria; order Rhodobacterales; family Roseobacteraceae; genus Ruegeria; species Ruegeria sp. BHSC037. The sequence continues at coordinate 71,995 of NZ_JBXWRT010000015.1, read as the reverse complement.
GCGCAGCTGCGCGAAATCCGCCGCACTTACGAGCGCACGATCAAAGTGCCTGCTGATCTGGCCACGGCCATAGCCCGCGTGACCTCGGCCGCGCAGGGCAAGTGGGCACAGGCCCGCGCCGACGAGGACGTGCCCGCGTTTCTGCCGGTTCTCGAGGAGGTCGTGGCGCTGAAACGCGAAGAAGGCGCGGCTCTGGCACAGGGCGGCGATGTCTATGACGCGCTGGTCGAGGACTATGAGCCGTACACGACAGCCGCCCAGATCGCCGACATCTTCGACGCCATGCGCCCGCGTCTGGTTGCGCTGCGCGCGGCTGTGCTGGACCGGCCGTCCCCTGCGGGCGTGACCGGAACGTTCGACGAAGCGGCCCAGATGAAGCTGACGCAAAAGCTGGCGGTCACTTTCGGGTACGACCTGAAACGGGGGCGGGTGGACAAGGCCGTACACCCGTTCTGTTCGGGCAGCGGCGACGACGTGCGCGTCACCACCCGTACCAGCGAAACCGATCCTTTCAACTGCTTCTACTCGACCATTCACGAGGTCGGGCACGCCTGCTATGAGCAGGGCATCGACCCGGCTTACGCTCTGACACCGCTCGGCCAGGGCGTGTCGATGGGCGTTCATGAAAGCCAGAGCCGCATCTATGAAAATCAGCTGGGCCGCTCGCGCGCCTTCACTGGCTGGTTGTTCCGGCAGATGACGGACACCTTCGGTGATTTCGGCATCACGGATGAAGATTCCTTCTATGCCGCCGTAAACCGGGTGCACAACGGATACATCCGCACCGAAGCGGACGAGGTTCAGTACAATCTGCACGTCATGCTGCGGTTCGATCTGGAGCGCGCGCTGATGTCGGGCGATCTGAAGGTTCAGGACCTCGAAGCCGCGTGGAACGACCGCTTCCACGCTGATTTCGGCTATGCGGTCGACAAGCCGTCGAACGGGTGCCTGCAGGACGTGCATTGGTCGGTCGGCCTGTTTGGCTACTTCCCGACCTATTCGCTGGGCAATGTGTACGCAGGCTGTCTGTACAAGGCGCTGCGGGCGGCAGTTCCAGGTCTAGATGATCAACTGGCGCAGGGCGATACCAGTGCTGCGACCGGCTGGCTGCGCGAGCATGTTCAGCAGCATGGCGGTCTGTACGCACCCCGCGAGGTGATCCGGCGGGCCAGCGGTCAGGAGCCGAGCCCCGAGCCACTGCTGGACTATCTCGAAGAGAAATTCGGCGAACTCTACGACTTGTAAGTTTCTTGATCCGGGGTGAACGGTTAAGCTGGTATTGGCGTTGCCATCGCGGAGGACCAGCCAATGACAGGAACTGCCCGAAAGAAAGCCAGTGATTTTGACCCTCGAATCCTAGAGATCTTCGACGGTTATGTTCACGGCAAGATGACAAAACGGGAATTCATCGCGAAAGCCGGGCGGTACACGGCCGCCGGGGTCACGGGAGCGATGATCCTGGAGCAATTGCAGCCCAACTATGCCTGGGCGCAGCAGGTTGCGCCGGACGATCCCGATATCGAAACCGCAATTGTCGAATTCGAAAGCCCTGACGGACATGAGGGAACAGGCGGGCTCATGGTGCGCCCCTCCGCCGCGGAAGGTCCATTGCCAGCGGTGCTGGTCGTGCATGAAAACCGCGGGCTCAATCCCTATATCGAAGATGTTGCGCGCCGCCTTGGGAAATCCGGGTTCCTAGCCTTCGCACCCGACGGGCTGAGGCCTTTGGGCGGTTATCCCGGTACGGATGAACAAGGGCGGGAGATGCAAAAGTCGATGGATGCGGGAAAGCTGATGTCGGATTTTTTTGCGGCGTTCGAATTTTTGCGGGATCACCCGGGATCAACCGGAAAGGTCGGGGCGGTTGGGTTCTGCTATGGCGGAGGCGTGTGCAACGCTTTGGCTGTTGCGTATCCCGATTTGGCGGCGTCGGTTCCCTTCTATGGTCGCCAACCACCGGCCGAGGATGTTCCGGCGATTCAAGCACCGCTGATGATCCACTACGCCGGTTTGGATGACAGGATCAACGCAGGCTGGCCCGCTTATTCCGAGGCCTTGAAAGCCAATCAGAAAAAGTTCAGCGTCCATTTCTATCCGAACGTGAACCACGGCTTCCACAACGACACGACGCCGCGCTACGACGACGCGGCTGCGACCCTCGCCTGGAAGCGGACGCTGGTGTTTTTTGAAAACTACCTTAGTTGACAAAAAACCCGGCTCCGATTGGAGCCGGGTCTTTGTTTTTCACTCTGCGGAGCCTTCGTCATCACCCTGATCGGCGATCCGGGCGACACTGACGACCTCTTCACCCTTGCCGGTGTTGAACACCTTGACCCCTCCGGCGCTGCGGGACCGGAACGAGATGCCGTCGACCGGGACCCGGATCGACTGCCCCTTGGAGGTGGCCAGCATGATCTGGTCGTCGATTTCGACCGGGAACGAGGCCACCAGAGGGCCGCCCCGCATCGCCTTGTCCATCGCCGTCACGCCCATGCCGCCACGGCCGCGCACCGGATAGTCATGCGACGAGCTGAGCTTGCCCGATCCCTTGGCCGTGATGGTCAGGATCAGGTTCTCGGCCGCCGACATCTCGGCATAGCGTTCCTGCGGCAGGATGCTGTCAGCATTGCCGCCATCCTCGTCGGTCTCAGTATCGTCGGTCACGCCGGCCATCAGGCGACGCATCTTCAGATAGGCGGCGCGCTCGTCCGGGGTGGCCTCGAAATGGCGGATAACCGACATTGAGACCACGCGGTCGCCCGCGTTCAGCCGGATGCCGCGCACGCCGGTCGATTTTCGCCCCTTGAACACCCGCACGTCGGTCGTGGGGAAACGGATCGCCCGGCCGGAATTGGTGACCAGCATAACATCGTCCTCGTCCGAGCAGATGCGTGCGTTGACGAGTTCCACGCCTTCGGGCAGGTCCATAGCAATCTTGCCGTTGCGCTTGACGTTGGTGAAGTCGCTCAGCGCGTTGCGGCGCACGTCGCCGGCGCTGGTGGCGAAGACGATCTGGAGGTTTTCCCATTCTTCATCCGGCACGTCGACCGGCATGATCGCCGCAATCGAAACGCCAGTGGGAATCGGCAGGATGTTGACGATCGCCTTACCCTTGCCGGTGCGCCCCGACTGGGGCAGGCGCCAGGTCTTGAGCTTGTAGACCATCCCGTCGGTGGTGAAGAACAACAGCTGGGTATGCGTGTTGGCCACGAAGAGGGTGGTGACCACGTCCTCTTCCTTTGTCTGCATGCCCGACAGCCCCTTGCCGCCGCGCTTTTGCGCGCGGAAATCGGCCAGCGGGGTGCGCTTGATATAGCCACCCGAAGTCACGGTCACGACCATGTCTTCGCGTTCGATCAGGTCTTCGTCCTCCATGTCGCCCGACCAGTCGACGATCTCGGTGCGGCGCGGAACGGCAAAGTTCTCTTTCACTTCGCGCAATTCGTCGGCGATGATGCCCATGATGCGTTCGCGCGAGGACAGGATATCCAGGTATTCCTTGATCTTGGCGGCCAGGTCTTCCAGCTCGTCCGTCACCTCTTTGACGCCGATCTGGGTCAGGCGTTGCAGGCGTAGATCAAGGATGGCGCGGGCCTGAACCTCGGTCAGGTTGTAGGTGCCGTCGTCGTTCATCTTGGACAGCGGATCGTCGATCAGCCGCAGATAGCTCTCGATCTCGGCTGCGGGCCAGCGGCGGGTCATCAGCTTTTCGCGCGCCTCGGCCGCATCGGCCGAGGACCGGATCGTGGCAACGACCTCGTCCACGTTCGAGACCGCCACGGCCAGACCACACAGGATATGACTGCGTTCCCGCGCCTTGCGCAGGTCATAGGCGGTGCGGCGGGCAACGACATCTTCGCGGAAGTCGATGAAGCTGGTCAGGAAACGGCGCAGGGTCAGCTGCTCGGGGCGGCCGCCGTTCAGCGCCAGCATGTTGCAGCCGAACGAGGTCTGCATCGGCGTGAACCGGTACAGCTGATTCAGCACCACCTCGGGCGTTGCGTCGCGTTTCAGCTCGACCACCACCCGCACGCCGTTCCGGTCGGATTCGTCCTGAACATGGCTGACACCTTCGATGCGCTTTTCGCGCACGGCTTCGGCGATTTTCTCGATCATCGAGGCCTTGTTCACCTGATAGGGGATCTCGTCCACGATGATGGCATAGCGATCCTTGCGCAACTCCTCGACGCGGGTCTTGGCGCGGATGATGACGCTGCCGCGGCCTTCAAGATAGGCCTTGCGCGCGCCGGACCGGCCCAGCATCACGCCGCCGGTGGGGAAGTCGGGGCCGGGAATGTACTCGATCAGCTGTTCGCTGGTCAGGTCCGGGTCTTCGATCAGCGCCAGCGTCGCGTCGACCACTTCGCCCAGGTTGTGCGGCGGGATGTTCGTCGCCATCCCCACCGCGATGCCGCCGGCGCCGTTGACCAGCATGTTCGGGAACCGCGCGGGCAGGACGGTGGGTTCCTTGTCCTTGCCGTCGTAGTTGTCCTGGAAATCGACCGTCTCTTTCTCGATATCCGCCAGCAGGGCGGCGGCGGGCTTGTCCATGCGGACCTCGGTGTAGCGCATGGCCGCCGGGTTGTCGCCGTCCATCGAGCCGAAGTTGCCTTGGCCGTCCAGCAGCGGCAGCGACATTGAGAAATCCTGCGCCATCCGCACCAAAGCGTCATAGATCGCGCTGTCACCGTGCGGGTGGTACTTACCCATCACATCGCCCACTGGACGAGCCGACTTGCGATAGGGTTTGTCATGGGTGTTCCCGGTCTCGTGCATCGCGTAGAGGATGCGCCGATGCACCGGTTTCAAACCGTCGCGCAGATCGGGGATCGCACGGGACACGATGACCGACATCGCATAGTCCAGATAGGACGTACGCATCTCGGATTCGATGGATACCGTCGGGCCGTCGTAAACCGGACGCTCGGGCGGGGTTTCATCCATGTTTTCGGGGATTTCTGGCGTATCGCTCACGTAAACTGCCCGTTTTTTGTGCTGGGTCTATATCTTGTGGATGCATCTTATCAGACCCGGCACATAAGGTGCAAGCAAGCAGCGCAGATGCCGCGCGAATCTCGGGCTCGGATCTCTTAACATGTTGTTTTAATGAAATTTGAATGAGAATCATGCTAGGCTGAAGAGACCTTTTGAGAAATTGGAGGTCTGAATGAAGCAAACCGAAACCGAACTGATGCTGAAAGGGTACGGCCTGACGACGGCGGAATTCTTCTATCGCATGCCCGACTATATCCATGTCCTGAACACGTTCATCTGGCAGGACTACGACCTGGCGCCGGATCATCCCAAGCTGTTCAAGTTCATCGAATTCTGGCAGCGCGAGATCGAGGGGCCGCTGCATTCGGTCCGCTTCACCCACCGCAAGATGATTGCCCCCGGCGAGTGGCAGAATGTCGTAGGTGAATACCGGCTGAACTAGGCGCGGTAGCTGCAAGAGCCTGTGCCTTGGCGCTCTTGGGGGCTGGCCCCTGATCCAACGGGGCTGACCGGGACTTGTCTGACGTTTCGACGGCTTGTAGCGGTATTGATTGTTTTCCTTGGCCTGTTCGGAAAAGGCGATTTCAATTCTGGCGGAACCTGCAATTTCAGCGTTTTTTGGCTTCACGCGCCTCTGCAACACTGCGATTCCGACAGAAGTTTGATTGAACACGGATTTTCATCCGGACGTTTCAGAACGGTCGGGGAAATGATTGCGCTAACATTGGACATGTGCGTGTGGGCGGGTTAAGGACGCTTCATGGTTTCACGCGTCATACCTGTCGATCCGTTCGATCTGGTCATCTTCGGCGGCACCGGCGACCTTGCACAGCGCAAGATCCTGCCGGCCTTGTTCCGCCGCTACTGTGCCGGGCAATGGCATGAAAGCGTCCGCATCATCGCGGCGGCGCGGTCGGATTATGATTCCGACGCTTTTCGTGCGATCGTCGCGCGGTCACTGGCCGAATTCGTGCCAGAACACGCAGGGCAGGTCGACCTGCGCAGCGGGTTCCTGCAACGCCTGGACTATGTGCAACTGGACGCCGGGGCCGATTCCGGCTGGGACGTTCTGGCGCGTAAGCTGACCGACGATCGGATCCGGGCTTTTTATTTCTCTGTCGGGCCCAGCCTGTTCGGACCGCTGGCCGAGCGGATCCGGCAGCATGGGCTGGCCACCCCGCAGACGCGCATCGTGGTGGAAAAGCCGTTCGGTCACGATCTGGACAGCGCACGCGCGCTGAACGCCACGCTGGCTGCCTATTTCAACGAGAATCAGATCTATCGGATCGACCATTACCTGGGAAAGGAGACGGTCCAGAACCTGATGGCCGTCCGGTTCGGAAACATGCTGTTTGAACCGCTGTGGAACAGCCAGTATGTCGACCACATCCAGATCACCGTCGCCGAAACCGTGGGCGTGGACGGGCGCGAGGAGTACTATGAGCGTGCCGGCGCCATGCGCGACATGGTGCAGAACCACCTGATGCAGCTTCTGTGCCTGATCGCGATGGAACCGCCCGCCAAGTTCGATTCGGACGCTGTCCGGGACGAAAAGCTCAAGGTGATCCGCGCGCTGGACCCGGTGCAGCCGCATCACATCGTGCGGGGTCAGTATACCGGCGGCCCCGACGGGCCGGGCTATCGTGAGGCGGTGGGCAATCCGCGTTCGACGACCGAAAGCTATGTGGCGCTGCGGGCGCATGTCAGCAATTGGCGGTGGGCGGGCACACCGTTCTATTTGCGCACCGGCAAGCGGTTGGTGGCGCGGTCCTCGGTGATCAACGTGATCTTCAAGGACGCCCCGCACTCAATCTTCGGGGCTGCGGCCGGGCGGCATGCCAACACGCTGTCGATCCGCCTGCAACCGAACGAAGGCATCACGCTGAAGGTCACGATCAAAGAGCCGGGACAGGGTGGCATGCGCCTGATCGACGTCCCATTGGACATGAGCTTTGCCGAGGCACTGGGGCCTGAGAACCATCAGGCCCCCGACGCCTATGAGCGCCTGGTGATGGACGTGATCCGCGGCAACCAGACCCTGTTCATGCGCGGCGACGAGGTCGAGGCCGCCTGGGCTTGGACCGACCCGATCATCGCCGGATGGCAGGCGCGCGGCGACGTTCCCAAACCTTATGACAGCGGCAGCACCGGCCCCGGCGACGCCGAGCTGCTGATGAAACGCGACGGTCGCCAATGGCAGGGGATCAAGCCATGAACATTCAGGAATACGCTGACCGCGACATGCTGGCCATTGACGTGGCCAATGCGTTGGCCGGAGAGCTAGAGGCCGCACTGCTGCACAATGACGTCGTGGCCTTTGCCGTGCCCGGCGGTACCACGCCCGGGCCGATCTTCGACAACCTGTGTGCGGCCGACCTGGACTGGGACCGCGTGCGGGTTCTGCCCACCGACGAACGCTGCGTTCCGGCCGACAGCGACCGGTCGAACGAACGGCTGATCCGCGAGCGTCTGCTGACCAACCGCGCCGCTGCGGCCGAGTTCGTGCCGCTGTTCATTCCCGGCAAGGCACCCGAAGACATCCTGCCCGAGATCGAGGCGCTGATTGTCCCGGTTCTGCCGCTGTCGGTTCTGGTGCTGGGCATGGGCGACGACATGCACACGGCCTCGCTGTTCCCGGGGATGGCCGGGCTGGACGCGGCGTTGGACGGGGATGCGCCCCCGCTGGCGGTCGCCCGGCCGCAATCGCAGCCCGAGCCGCGCATCACGCTGACTGCGCCTGTGCTGAACGGGGCGTTGTCCAAGCATCTTGTAATTTTCGGATCGAAAAAGCGCGACGCGTTGGAGCGGGCCATGTCTCTGCCGCCCGAAGAAGCTCCGATTGCGGCGGTGCTGGACGGCATTACGGTACATTGGGCGGAGTAGGACATGCAGCTCGACAAACTCAGAACCCTTGCCGCGCAGGCGGAAGACACCCGAATCCTCGATCTGTTCGCGCAGGATCCCGACCGGGCGCAGAGATTCTCGGCCTCGACCGGCGATTTGCTGTTCGACTATTCGAAAACCCTGATCGACGCGGATATCCGCGCGGCGCTGATCGACCTGTGCGATCAGGCCGGTCTTGCCGAACGGCGCGACGCGATGTTCCAGGGCGACAAGATCAACGAAACCGAGGGCCGCGCGGTGCTGCATACGGCGCTGCGCAATCTGGATGGCGGCCCGGTCGAGGTTGATGGCCAGGACGTCATGCCCGAAGTTCTGGACACCCTGCAGCGCATGCGTGTGTTCGCCGAAGAGGTCCGGGGCGGAACGGCCCAGGGGGCAGGGGGTACCATTACCGACGTGGTAAATATCGGCATCGGTGGTTCGGACCTTGGGCCGGTGATGGCGACGCTGGCGCTGGCGCCCTATCACGATGGGCCGCGCCTGCACTACGTCTCGAACGTGGATGGCGCGCACATCGCCGACACGCTGCGAGAACTGGACCCGACGCGGACGCTGGTGATCGTGGCGTCCAAGACCTTTACAACCATCGAAACCATGACCAACGCGCGGACGGCGCGGGCCTGGATGCTGGACGGCGGGGGCGACCCGGCGCGGCAGTTTGCGGCCGTGTCCAGCGCCGTGGACAAGACAGCGGATTTCGGCATCCCGTCTGACCGCGTGTTCGGCTTTGCAGATTGGGTCGGCGGGCGCTATTCGGTCTGGGGGCCGGTTGGGCTGCCGGTGATGATCGCGGTGGGCTCGAACGCCTTTGACGCGTTCCTGCGCGGCGGACAGGCGATGGACGTGCATTTCCGCGCCGCGGACTGGGTCGAGAACATGCCGGTGATGCTGGCGCTGGTGGGCATCTGGCACCGTCAGGTGCTGGGCCATGTCAGCCGCGCGGTGTTGCCCTATGACCAACGGCTGCTGCGGTTGCCGGCCTATTTCCAGCAGCTCGAGATGGAATCGAACGGCAAATCGGTGGCCATGGACGGCTCGGCGCTGAGCGTGCCTTCGGGGCCGGTGGTCTGGGGTGAGCCCGGCACCAATGGGCAGCACGCGTTTTATCAGTTGATCCACCAGGGCACCGACGTGATCCCTTGCGAATTCATGGTGGCCGCCGAAGGGCACGAGCCCGAGCTGGCCCATCATCACCGTCTGCTGCTGGCCAATTGCCTGGCCCAGTCCGAGGCGTTGATGCGCGGCCGGTCGCTGGAGGAAGCGCGGGCGCGCATGGCCGAGAAGGGACTGCAGGGTGACGAGTTGGAGCGTCAGGCCCGGCATCGCGTGTTTCCGGGCAACCGGCCCTCGACCACGCTGATCTATCCGCAGCTGACGCCCTTCGTTCTGGGCCAGATCATTGCGCTCTATGAGCACCGGGTGTTCGTCGAAGGCGTGCTGTTGGGCATCAACTCGTTCGACCAGTGGGGGGTAGAGCTGGGCAAGGAACTGGCCACCTCGCTGGGGCCGATCGTCGATGGCGATGCGGGCACCGAGGGCAAGGACGGCTCGACCGCCGCACTTGTGGCCTATGCGCTGCGGCACCGGGGCTGAAGCCCAGCAAATCTGACGACCTGCCGCAGCGGCAGGTCGCATTTCCTTATTGTCAGACAATTGAATGATTGGCAGGATCGGCCCCGAGGAGAAGCCCCGGGGCCGGCCACGCCGCCGTGCCGCCGGGCCGCAACAGACGCCGCATCAAGCCGGCGCGATTAATGGGAGGATGTCCATGCTGGGACAGATGATGACGCAGCCGCTGTTGATTTCGTCACTGATCGATCATGCTGCGCGCTATCATGGTCAGACCGAGATCGTGTCGGTCGAAACCGATGGAACCGTCACCCGGACGAGCTGGGGTGAGATCGCTGCCAATGCCCGGCGCATGGGGTCGGCGCTGACCAAGCTGGGCCTGCAGTCGCAGGATCGGATCGGCACCCTGGCCTGGAACAACCGCCGGCATCTTGAGATCTACTATGCGGCCTCGGGCGCAGGATTCGTCTGCCACACGATCAACCCGCGCCTGTTCCCCGAACAGCTGGTTTACATCATCAACCACGCGCAAGACAGGGTGCTGTTCTTCGACGCCGCCTTTCTCCCGCTGGTTGCCGCGATCCGCGATCAACTGACCGAGGTGAAGCATTTTGTCCTGATGGGGCCGCGCAACGAGGACGCGCTGCAGCAGATCCCCGGCCTGGAGTTCTATGACGAGTTAATCGAGACCGGCGACGCCGATTTCGAATGGCCCGTCTTCGATGAAAACACAGCCTCGAGCCTGTGCTACACCTCGGGCACGACCGGCCACCCCAAGGGCGTTCTGTATTCGCACCGTTCGACCGTTCTGCACAGCTTTGCGTCGAACACCCGCGACGTGATTGGGTATTCGGCGATGGACGTGGTGATGCCGGTGGTGCCGATGTTCCATGTCAACGCCTGGGGCTCACCCTATGGCTGCGCCATGTCCGGTTCGCAGATGGTGCTGCCCGGGCCGGACCTGCATGGCGAGGCGCTGGTGAACCTGATCGACACCTATGGCGTGACGCTGGCGATGGGGGTTCCCACGATCTGGCAGGGCCTGCTGGCGCATGCCGCCAAATGCGGCACAAAGCTGGAAAGCCTCGAACGTACGGTAATCGGCGGCGCGGCTTGCCCGCCCTCGATGATCGAAACCTTCCGGGAAAAATACGGCGTCGACACCGTGCACGCCTGGGGGATGAGCGAGATGAGCCCGCTGGGCACCGCCAACATTCCGCTGGCCAAGCATCGCAAGATGCCGATTGAGGAACAGCACAAACTGCGCGAGAATCAGGGTCGTCCGCCCTTTGGGGTCGAGCTGAAGATCGTCGATGACGATGGCAACGTCCTGCCGCATGACGGGGTCACGCAGGGCGACCTGATGGTGCGCGGACATTGGGTGCTGGACAGCTATTTCCAGCTGCAGGACCAAGAGCTTCTGCAGGATGGCTGGTTCGCTACGGGCGATGTGGCGACGCTGGACCCGGACGGCTACATGACCATCCGCGACCGCTCCAAGGACATCATCAAGTCGGGCGGTGAATGGATCAGCTCGGTCGAGCTGGAAAACATCGCCGTAGCGCACCCGAAACTGGCCACCGCGGCGGTGATTGGCGTGCCGCATCCCAAATGGGACGAACGCCCGCTGCTGGTGGCCGTCAAGGCCGAGGGCGAGGACCCGTCCGAGGCCGAGCTGCTGGAGTTTTTCGACGGCAAGATCGCCAAGTGGCAGGTGCCGGACAAAGTGGTCTTCGTCGATGCGCTGCCACTGAATGCGACTGGCAAGGTTTTGAAACGCAAACTGCGGGACGAGTTCAAGGACGCCCTGAAGGGGTGACTTGTGCGGGTCTTTGAGAAATGGCTCCGGCGGTAGGGATCGAACCTACGACCAATTGATTAACAGTCAACTGCTCTACCGCTGAGCTACGCCGGAACGGTGCGCGCCGTATAGCAACCCGGTCCGGCGGCGTCCAGAGGTCGAAGCAAGTTTTTTTTGATCGATTTTCAGGTTGCGCGAACGCCGACAAAAGCGCGCCACGACGCGGATTTTAGAAGCGTTTTCGGGGAGATTTTGGCTCCGGCGGTAGGGATCGAACCTACGACCAATTGATTAACAGTCAACTGCTCTACCGCTGAGCTACGCCGGAACTGAGGCGGATATAGCAACCCGAATTTTCGAGGTCCAGAGGGGAAAAGCCGTCGATGCGAATTTTTTCGACGTCAGGCGACCCGGGCGAATTCAGCCTGAATGCCAAGCGCGCCGTTCGGGGCAACGCGCCGTTTCCCGGTTAGGTCGACCAGATGGGCAAACACGTTGCGCTCGGCCGCGGGCAGCAGGGCAGGGGGCGTGTCGGAATAAATTCGTCGCGCCAGCTCCCGCGCTGTTCCCGGTGCCTGTGACAGGGCGTCAAGTATCTGTGCCTCGCGCGATTGCCGGTGCCCAATCAGCCAATCCAGCCGGCCTGCGGGATCGGTGATCGGCGCACCGTGACCGGCATGGAACACCGACCAGGTCCGGGCTCGTAACTTGTGGCAGGAGGCCATGAAGTCGGTCAGGTCTCCGTCGGGTGGAGACACCAGCGAACTGGCCCATCCCATCACATGATCGGCGGTGAAGCAGACATCACCCCATCCCAGCGCGACGTGATTGCCCAGATGGCCCGGCGTGTGGATCACCTCCAGCGACCAGCCGTCCCCTTCGACCCGGTCTTGGTCGGCCAGTTCGATGTCGGGGCGGAACGTGGCGTCGATGCCTTCGCCGCCGCCGGCCATCCCCTGCGCGGCCAGTCGGGCCATGACCGCGCTGCGCCCGGCCTCGGGGCCTCCGAAGGCCAGAATGGGCGCGCCGGTCCGCTTGGCCAGAGGCGCGGCAAGCGGGGAGTGGTCCAGATGGCTGTGCGTCACGATGATGTGGCTGATGCGCTGAACCGGGGACAAAGCGGCCAGAATGGCCAGAAGATGGGACTCGTCGAGTGGGCCGGGGTCGATCACGGCGACGTCGCGGGTGCCGAGAAGGTAGGTGTTCGTGCCGCGATGGGTCATGGGCGACGGATTCGGGGCCACGATGCGCCTTAAACCTGGTTGCAGCTGGACGGGAAGTCCGGGCTGCGGGTCGAATTCGTGGTCCGTCATCCGTCGTCGCCTCTTTCGCATGTCTGAACGGCCCGCTAGGTTTAGCGCATGAACGCACGCTGGCTCAAACCCTATATGCCGCGCAGCCTGTACGCGCGCGCGGCGCTGATTCTGGTGGTGCCGGTGGTGGTCGTCCTGCTGGTCGTGTCCATCGCCTTCGTACGCGAGCATCTCAAGGACGTGACGCAACAGATGACCCGTGCCGCGTCGCGCGAGGTGCAACTGGTCCTCGACACGATGGCGGGCTCGGAAACACAGAACGAAGGCCTGGCCAAGGTACGTCCGCTTCTGAAGGGGCTGGCTATGCAGGCCCGGTTTCTGGGGCCAAGCGAGTCTCCGACGATCGAGGCGCGCCGCTGGTATGATTTTATCGCGCCGCAGGTCGAATCGGATCTGCGCTTTGAACTGCCTGAGCTATCGGCGGTTTCATTGCCCAACAGCCAGACCGCCACCCTGTATCTACAGACCGATCTGGGGTTGCTCGAATTGCGCTTCGACCGGCGGCGTCTTTCGACCGTGGCGCCGCATCAGTTGATCGTGACGATGGTGTTCTTCGCAGTGCTCATGACGTCGGTGTCGTTTCTGTACATGCGCAACCAATTGCGGCCGATTACCCGGCTGGCCGAGGCGGCGCAGGCCTTCGGGCGGGGTCGAGTCGTGCCGTTCTCGCCGGGCGGCGCGGTCGAAGTGCGCGCCGCGGGCAATGCGTTTTTGGACATGCGCGCTCGCATCGAACGGCAGATCGAACAGCGGACCTTGATCCTGTCGGGTGTCAGCCATGACCTGCGCACGCCTTTGACGCGGCTCAGGCTGGGTCTGTCGCTGCTACCCGAGGAAGACGCCGCGCCTCTTTTGCAGGACGTGGCCGAGATGCAGTCGTTAGTGGATGCGTTCCTTCAGTTCTCGCAGGGTGTGTCCGAGGGCGACGCCGTCGATGTCGATCCGGCCGCGCTGGTGCGGCAGATCGTCGACGATGCCCAGAGGGCCGGCCAGAATGCCGCCCTTGGGACCATCGAGGGCGAAGGCACGATCAAGCTGCGCCCGGTTGCCATCCGGCGCGCGGTCGAGAACCTGATCGGCAATGCCGTCCGCTATGGGACGCGGGCCGTGGTCAGCGTCACCCTGACTGGCAAATCGCTGCGGATTCGGGTCGAAGATGATGGGCCGGGCATTCCGCCGGACCAGCGCACCGAGGCGGTGCGCCCGTTCAGCCGTCTTGACCCGGCGCGCAACCAGAATCGGGGCAGCGGCGTCGGGCTCGGGCTGGCTATCGTGGCCGATGTGGCCCGCGCCCATGGCGGCTTGCTGCGCCTGGGCAAAAGCGAAAGCCTGGGCGGATTGTGTGCGGATATCATCATCGGGCGATGAACAGGGAAATGGTAGGCCCGGAGGGACTCGAACCCCCAACCAAAGCGTTATGAGCGCTCTGCTCTAACCAATTGAGCTACAGGCCCGCCCGACCGCTTGGGTATCACGCAGAACGGCCGCGTCAAGCCTGACCGTTGCAACGCGGCGCACAATCGACTAACCCGCGCTGAAAGCATTCATGAGGGAACGGCCATGACAGCGGGCAAGAACGGCATCACCTATGCAGATGCGGGCGTGGATATCGATGCAGGCAACGCGCTGGTCGACCGGATCAAGCCCGCCGCCAAGCGGACGAACCGCCCCGGCGTCATGAGCGGCCTTGGCGGGTTTGGCGCGTTGTTCGATCTGAAAGGGGCGGGGTATTCCGACCCGATCCTGGTGGGCGCAACCGACGGCGTGGGTACCAAGCTACGGATCGCGATCGACACGGGCGTGGTCGACGGCGTGGGCATCGACCTGGTTGCCATGTGCGTGAACGATCTGATTTGCCAGGGCGCCGAACCGCTGTTCTTCCTGGACTATTTCGCCACGGGCAAGCTGGACACCAGCACCGCCGCGCGAATCATCGAGGGTATCGCCGAGGGGTGTGTCCGCTCGGGCTGTGCCTTGATCGGGGGTGAGACCGCCGAGATGCCGGGGATGTACCCCGATGGCGATTTCGATCTGGCCGGGTTTGCCGTCGGCGCGATGGAGCGCGGCAGCGATCTGCCCGCCGGTGTGCAGGCCGGGGATGTTCTGCTGGGGCTAGCCTCGGACGGGGTGCATTCCAACGGCTATTCGCTGGTACGCAAGCTGGTCGAGATCTCGGGGCTGGGCTGGGATGCGGATTCGCCGTTCTGTGACGGGCCTTTGGGAGAAGCGCTGCTGACGCCCACGCGGCTTTACGTCAAACCGGCCCTCGCCGCGATCCGGGCGGGTGGTGTACATGCGCTGGCGCACATCACTGGCGGCGGGTTGACCGAGAACCTGCCGCGCGTGCTGCCCGACGATCTGGGGGCTCAGATCGACCTGAACGCTTGGGATCTGCCGCCGGTGTTCCGCTGGATGGCGGAAACCGGGGGCATCGCCGAGGCGGAGATGCTCAAGACCTTCAACTGCGGGATCGGCATGATCGTCGTCTGCGCCGCCGACCGCGCCGATGACCTGGCCGCCCTGCTGTCGGATGCCGGCGAGACCGTCGCGCGCATCGGATCGGTCACCGAAGGGGCGGGCGTTTCCTACGCAGGCAAGCTGCTGTGAGCCACAAGCGCGTCGCCATCCTGATTTCCGGGGGCGGGTCGAACATGGTGTCGCTGGTCGACAGCATGACCGGCCACCACCCGGCGCGCCCCTGTCTGGTTCTGTCGAACAATGCAGATGCGGGCGGACTGGCCAAGGCGGCGGATCGCGGGATCGCCACCGCCGTGGTCGATCACCGGCCGTTCGGCGGCGACCGTGCCGCGTTTGAGGCCGAGCTATGCAAGCCGTTGCTCGAGGCCAAGCCCGACATCATCTGCCTGGCCGGGTTCATGCGCGTGCTAACGGGCGATTTCGTGTCCCGGTTTCAGGGGCGGATGTTGAATATTCACCCTTCGCTGCTGCCTAAATACAAGGGGCTCAACACCCACGCCCGGGCTATCGCCGCCGGAGATGCCGAACATGGCTGCACCGTGCACGAGGTCACAGCGGCGTTGGATGACGGCCCGATCCTGGGTCAGGCTCGGGTCAAGATCGCGCCGGATGACACGCCCGAGACCTTGGCGCGGAAGGTTCTGGCGTGGGAACACAAACTGTACCCGGCGGTTTTGGAGCGATTTGCCCGTGGCGACAAGGCACCGGTCATGTTGCCTTGATATCCCGCCGGAGATTTACATGCGGCGCGCAATCGGCTTATGGTCTGCCGAAGCGCTCGTAGCGATGAAAGACCAACGGGCATTGACCACAGAAAGAGCAAGAACAGCGCGCGCATGAAGACCCTGAAGACCACGCAAGACCTGGCCGACTTCTGCACGGCTGCGGCCAAGTTTCCCTATGTGACCGTCGATACCGAGTTTCTGCGCGAACGGACCTATTACTCGAAACTCTGCCTCGTGCAGCTCGCTGTGCCGTCGGACGACGATGACAGTGCGGTTCTGGTCGATCCTCTGTCCGAGGGGATCTCGCTCGACCCGCTGTATGACCTTTTCCGGGACGAAAATGTCGTCAAGGTGTTCCACGCCGCGCGGCAGGATCTTGAGATCTTCTGGGTCGAAGCCGGGGTCTTTCCCAAGCCGCTGTTCGATACCCAGGTCGCCGCAATGGTCTGCGGCTTTGGCGAGCAGGTGGGCTATGAAACGCTGGTGCGCAAGATCTGCAAGCAGGGTCTGGACAAGACCTCGCGCTTTACCGACTGGTCGCGCCGTCCGCTGAGCGAAGCGCAAAAGACCTATGCGCTGGCCGATGTGACCCATTTGCGCCAGATCTACGAACACCTCGCCGCCGAACTTGAAAAGACCGGCCGCAGCCGCTGGGTTGCGGAAGAACTGCAGGTTCTGACCAATCCCGACACCTATGACATCCGACCCGAAGAGGCCTGGCGACGGGTCAAGACCCGCACCAATTCTGGCAAGTTTCTGGCCGTGGTGCGTGAATTGGCCAAGTTCCGAGAAACCTATGCGCAAGAGAACAACATTCCCAGAAACCGGGTGTTTAAGGATGACGCGCTGATCGAACTGGCCTCGACCAAGCCCCGCACCCATGCGGATCTGGGCGGGTCGCGCCTGTTGCTGCGCGAGGCCCGCAAGGGTGCGATCGCAGATGGTATCCTCGAAGCGGTCAAACGGGGCGTCAACTGCCCGCCCGAGGACATGCCCAAGGTTGACAACAGCCGTGACAAGCTGAAGGTCAACCCGGCCCTGGCCGATCTGCTGCGGGTGCTGCTCAAATCCAAGACCGAAAGCGCCGGCGTGGCCGCAAAGCTGATCGCCAACAGCTCGGAGCTGGACCAGATCGCGGCGGGTCAGCGCGACGTGCCGGCCATGTCGGGCTGGCGCTACGAGGTGTTCGGCGAGGACGCTCTGAAACTGTGCGAGGGAAAGATCGCACTGGCCGCCAAGGGGCAGAACGTCAAGGTCGTGCCACTGTAGGGCGGCTCAGCGCCGCCGCGATTCCAGCGCATTCTGTTGGCCCCTGACGCGGATCAGGCGGATGCCGTCCAGGTCATCCTGGCTGATGTCGATCGCGTCGGTTACTTCGCGCGTCCGCTCGGGTCCCTGCGGAGTGGCATAGGGCGGATAGTTCACGCGGAATTCGAGTTCAAGCACGCCGTTCTTGCGGTTTTCCTCCGACTCAACCGGACGCAGTTGGGCGTCATAGGCGCCCTGACGAAAGGCCGTACCGCTGGCCAGAACGATCGCGCCCGAGGGCTTGCGGTCGATCCGCAACTCGTCGATCGTGGTGACCAGAACGCTGATGTCCTCGGCTTCGGGCCGGGCGAAGAATCCACGCCCGGAACCCTGATCGGGGACCAAAGCGTTGGCGTCATCTGCAGGCGTTTCGACCGGGGCGGCGGGGGTGCTGCGGCCGAACCAGTTCGACGGGTTCACCCGCGAATCCCGCCAACCACTGCAAGCCGAAAGGGTCAAGGACGCGATCATGAGAACGGACAGAGTTTTTTGCATGGACCCAACGCTTTGCACAAAGTTACCCGATACCGATTAGCCTAATTCCAGTGGTTTGAAAAGGCGCGCTTGGGGTGGACAGGCCCGGTTTGGCGGCTTAGGTCAGGCCTTAAATGGAAACCAGAGGATCTGTGCCCATGGCAACCCCCGCGTTCGAAGACATCGTAGAGGATTTCGAATTCCTGGAGGACTGGGAAGATCGCTATCGCTATGTGATTGAGCAGGGCAAGGCCATGCCGCCCCTGGACGACGCGCTGAAGGTTCCGGCCACCAAGGTGGACGGCTGCGCCAGCCAGGTCTGGCTGCACCCGATTGTCGAAAACGGAGTTTTCCGGTTCGACGGAGACAGCGACGCCCTGATCGTGCGCGGACTGATTGCGGTGTTGCGGGCGTTGTACAACGGCCTGCCGGTCTCCGAGGTGCCCAAGGTGGATGCGGCAGCCGAACTGGCGCGGCTGGGGCTGAACGAGCATCTGTCTTCGCAGCGGTCCAACGGGGTGCGGGCGATGGTGCAGCGCATTCGAAGCGCCGCCAGCGAACACGCCTGATCCGGGGCGTCACTTGCTGGGCGCGCGGCTGGCCCAGTCCGACAGAGTTCGCTCCAGATCGCCATACCCGGTGAAGCGGCGTTCGAAAGCCAAGCCCATACGGTCGGCGCATTCCTTGGCTCGCTTTGTCAACTCAGGGTCGTCGGTCTGTGCCTGATAGACCAGCTTGGTGTAGTTCCCGAAATACATGTCGCGTAGCTGCGGATGACGGTCGAGCCCCAGAGGTTTCCAGACGAAGGCATCGAACTGACGCGCCAGGAAATCGGTCAGATAGAAGGCCGTGGCCTCTTCGTCGCCATGTTGGGCAAACCGGTCGTTGCCCTCGAAAAACGAATAGCAGTGTGGTCCCTTCACCATCTCGACGCCCAGCCGTTCGCAGGCCTGCTCCAAGAGGCCACCGGTGCCGCAGTCGGCATAGACCACGAAGATGCGGTCGAAGTCGTTGCGGTGCCTAGCCACTGCGTCCTCGACCGCCTGGGTGATCCGTTCAGGGTGAACATGCAGGATCGCCGGCAGGCAGGTCAGGGCCAGATGGTCCCATCCGTTGCGCCGTTTCAGATCGAGGATTTCGCGCGCCAACGCGCCGCAAGCGATCAGAAGAACGTTCTGCCGCGCGCCCGCGTCCGTATATCCGCGGATCGTCAGGCTTTCGTCATCCGGAAGATCGTTGCAGTGCATGTGCGGGTTTCCTTTGGTGCCATACCCAGCAGATACCGTCCGGGCCGGCGATGCAAGCTCGGTTCCGACATGGTCGGTCAGGCGACCGACGCCTGGGTCTCGTACGCGCGCAGGGCAGGGCGTGCCGTTGGGCCAAAGGCCTGCAGCCCGCGGTGCGCAAGCTCGGGGAAGAGGCTCAGAACTTCTGTGCGGGAGGCCTCGTCCAAACTGGTCCACCCCAGGGCGCCGGGGTGGAAGCTTTCGCTGATGCATCCCTCGGACCAGACAAGTTCGTGGCGGTCGAACAGCAAATGCAGATAGGTGACATTGCCGCCGGGGCGCAGCACGATCGAGTGGCCGTTCACCAGATGTTTTGCGGGGGCCAGCGCTTCGGGGTGACCGGTGTTCAACTCGACCCGCCAGTTGCGCACCAACATGCGATGCTGCTGCGAGACCAAAAGGTCACGATCGTTGCCGATTGCCCCACGCCGAAACAGGACCGGAGCGAAAGCGGCATGCGCGGGTACCGTGCAACGCCCGATCCAGCGCAGCGGCTGCAGGCCGTGATCGACCGTGGCCACCATGTCGCCGGGTTTCAGAGTCTCGACAGGGCGATCACCGCTTTCGGTACGGATTCGGGTGCCCTGCGTGAAACAGGTGACCAAGTCCCAGGTTTGACGATCCGCAGTCAGGCCGCGAAAGTCGCGCCCCGCCAGACTGTCCAGACGGATGGACTGGATCGGCCCAGCCGACAGGGCCGTCTGATCGGGGTTTGGAGAGAACTCGGGCATAAGATAGGTGTTGCCGTCGATATCCTGCGCGACGACTGCGGTGATATTGGCCGTCGTCCCATCGACATAAGTGATCGTCGCGTTGTAGATCGACGTGCCATCGAAAGTCTGGGGCGGGCCGCCGTCGATCGAGAACTGATCGCCGTTGGCGTTGTTCATCTCGTACACTTGGCCGGGATTGCCTGCGGGGTTCCAGGTGACGGCGTTGTTGAGAAGAGCATTGCCCGGTCCGCCGAATTGAGACCCAACAAGGGCTTGTGCGTTTTCGGCGCGGTTGTTTCCTTCGAAGGTGTCGATGTCGGCTAGATTGCCGAGATAGATGGCCGTGAACGTCGTTGGCACAGGAACCTCGTATGCTCGTTAACGGTGCTCTACTAGCCAAAGATTTCCGGAAGGTTAAGCCGGAAATCAAAACACTCAACCTGTTGTCAAGAAATAAAAAAACCGCCCCCAGAGAGGCGGTTTGTTGATCGGGTCGGGCGTTGCGTTCAGCCGGCCAGCTGATTGTGCTTGCGCGACACGAATTCCTTGGCCGTTTCAACTGCCACCGCGGCGTCGCGACAATAGGCATCGGCACCGATTGCCTTGCCGAATTCTTCGTTCAGGGGGGCGCCGCCCACCAGCACGATATAGTCGTCGCGCTTGCCCTGTTCGACCAGCGTGTCGATGACGACCTTCATATAGGGCATGGTCGTGGTCAGCAGGGCCGACATGCCCAGAATGTCCGGCTGTTCGGTCTCCAGTGCTTCCAGATAGTTCTCGACGGGGTTGTTGATGCCGATGTCCACCACCTCGAACCCGGCGCCTTCCATCATCATGGATACGAGGTTCTTGCCGATGTCGTGGATGTCGCCCTTGACGGTTCCAATCACCATCTTGCCGACCCGCGGCGCGCCGGTTTCGGCCAGCAGAGGCTTGAGAATCGCCATGCCGCCCTTCATCGCGTTGGCGGCCAGCAGAACCTCGGGTACGAACAGGATGCCGTCGCGGAAGTCATGCCCCACGATGGTCATGCCGCCGACCAGAGCCTTGGTCAGAATGTCGTACGGGGCCCAGCCGCGTTCCAGCAGAATGTTGACGCCTTCCTCGATCTCTTCCTTCAGGCCGTCATACAGGTCATCAAACATCTGTTCGACGAGTTCGTCGTCATTCAGTTCCGACAGGACGATGTCTTCTTCATCGGACATGGGGCAAATCCCTGAGCTGTTGGGGCCATGGGCCCGTGGTGGCTGTTTTTTCCGTTTTGGCCAAAACGTCGCAGTCGGACTGTGACGATTGCGACCTCGGCGGTTCCGGGACCGACGTATAGGCGAAAATCTTACGTCCAACGAACGAAAATTTCACATGATCATTCTGTAGAAATTTCACGTGGATTCCATCCTCAGAGTTTGACCGAGGTATGCAAGAACGCGGTTCGGCTTGCGCCGAGATCGTCCCGTCGTTATCACTGGGCAGTGAGAACAATAGGTGAACAAACATGCGTGTTCAGCAGGAAAAACGTACGCGGGGCGCCCGGTCCAACCAAGCCGGCCGGTACGAACAGTTCGCGCATGAAGACTTCGATGATGGCTGGGATATCCCCGAGGTTCTGCCGCCCTTACGCACGGATGTCCGGTACGAAACCGCGCGGTCACTCATCACCTACAACAGGTCGCCGGACCTGCCGTTCGACCGGTCGATCAACCCGTATCGGGGGTGTGAACACGGGTGCGTCTATTGCTTTGCCCGGCCAACCCACGCTTATCTGGGCCTGTCACCGGGGCTGGATTTCGAAACCCGCCTGATCGCCCGGCCGAACGCGCCCGAGATCCTGCGAGTCGAGCTTTCGACGCGCCGCTACAAAGTGGCGCCGATCGCGTTGGGAACCAACACAGACCCGTACCAGCCGATCGAAAAGACGCATGAGATAACAAGACGTTGCCTCGCGGTATTGCATGACTTCAACCACCCGGTGGCCATCGTGACAAAGGGAACGATGATCGAACGAGACTTGGACTTGCTTGCCCCCATGGCGGCCAAGGGGCTGGTGCGGGTCGGCATTTCGCTGACCACGCTGGATGGCAGCCTGTCGCGGCGGATGGAGCCGCGCGCGCCGTCGCCGCAACGGCGGTTGCAGACCATTCGGGCGCTGACCGAGGCCGGGATCCCGGTGCGGGTGATGACCTCGCCCGTCATTCCCGGCCTGACCGACCACGAGCTTGAGGCCCTGCTGGAGGCAGGACGAGATGCGGGGGCGGATGCGGCCAGCTGGATCATGCTGCGCCTGCCGCGCGAGGTTTCAGACCTGTGGCGGGAATGGCTGGCGGATCACGAACCGGGCCGCGCGGAAAAGGTGATGGCGCGGCTGCGCGAGATGCATGGCGGCAAGGACTATGACCCGCGCTGGGGACATCGGATGCGGGGCGAGGGCGTCTTTGCCGAGCTGATCGCCAAGCGGTTCAACGCAGCCGTGACCCGGTTGGGACTAGCAGTGCGAACGCCCGATCTGCGTTGCGACCTATTCGCGCGGCCGCTTCAGCCCGGCGACCAGCTGTCACTGTTCCAATAGGAAAAGACCCCGCTCTGTGGCGGGGTCGGGTTCTTCAGCGGTTTTCGATGTCGACATAGTCGCGCATGGTCTCGCCCAGGTACAGCTGGCGCGGACGGCCGATCTTATTCTGCGGATCGGCGATCATCTCTTTCCACTGGCTGACCCAGCCGACGGTCCGCGACAGGGCAAAGATCGGGGTGAACATCGAGGTCGGGAAGCCCATCGCCTCGAGGATGATGCCCGAGTAGAAATCGACGTTCGGGAACAGCTTCTTCTCGGCGAAATACGGATCTTCCAGCGCCTGTTTCTCAAGCGCCTTGGCGACCTGCAGTTTCGGGTTGTTCTCAATGCCCAGCAGGTCCAGAACCTCGTCGGCCGATTGCTTCATCACCTTGGCCCGCGGGTCGAAGTTCTTGTACACGCGGTGGCCAAAGCCCATCAGGCGGAACGGGTCATTCTTGTCCTTGGCGCGGGCGATGTATTCGGGGATACGGTCGACGCTGCCGATCTCTTCCAGCATCTCCAGGCAGGCCTGGTTGGCGCCGCCATGGGCCGGGCCCCACAGACAGGCGATGCCGGCAGCGATGCAGGCGAACGGGTTAGCGCCCGAGGACGACGCCAGACGCACGGTCGAGGTCGAGGCGTTCTGCTCGTGATCTGCGTGCAGGGTAAAGATGCGGTCCATGGCGCGGCTGAGGATCGGGTTGACCTCGTAATCCTCGGCCGGAACAGCAAAGCACATGCGCAGGAAGTTCGACGCATAGTCCAGATCGTTCCGCGGATAAACGAAGGGCTGACCGATATGGTACTTGTAGGCCCAGGCCGCGATGGTGGGCATCTTGGCGATCAAGCGGTGCGACGCGATCTCGCGCTGGCGCGGATCCGAGATGTCGGTCGAGTCATGATAGAAGGCCGACATCGCGCCCACGACACCCACCATGATCGCCATCGGGTGCGCGTCGCGGCGGAACCCGCGATAGAAATACTGCATCTGCTCGTGCAGCATCGTGTGGTGGGTGATGGTCGTTTCGAACTGTTCCAGTTCGTCTGCCTTGGGCAGATATCCATACAGCAGCAGGAAGCACACCTCGAGGAAATGCGATTTCTCGGCCAGTTGGTCGATCGGATAGCCGCGGTGCAGCAGTTCACCCTTTTCACCGTCGATATAGGTGATGGTGCTGTCGCAGCTGGCGGTCGAGGTAAAGCCGGGGTCATAGGTGAACACGCCCGCCTGGCTGTACAGCTTGCGAATGTCGATGACGTCCGGCCCGGCGGTCGGCGAGAGCACCGGCAGTTCGTAAGTGTCGCCGTGGACGGTCAGCGTGGCGGTTTTGTTGCTCTCTGTCATGGTATCCCTTCCTCAATCATGCGTATGGCGGAGCCCGCACCGATGGTGCGCACAACCCTTGCGTCGTTGGTCCTAGCCGAGCAGCGTTACCCGAACGTGAAGTCAGGATCGGTTCGCTGCGTCGGATATCCGCGCCAAGGTCTCTTCCCGCCCCAGCACGAGCATCATGTCAAAAACCGAAGGGGTCACCGTCCGTCCTGCCAGGGCCGCACGCAGCGGACCGGCCAGCTTTCCGAACTTCAGCCCGTTCGCCTCGGCGAACGAATTGAGAACCTCCTCCAGCGTATCACGCGACCAGCTAGCACTTTGCAGGTGCGGCGTCAATTGCTCCAGTATACCATCGGATACAGAAGCAAGCGCCTTTTGCGCCTTCTCATCCATGTCGATCGGGCGTGAGGCCAGAACAAACCGCGCTTTTTCAAGCAGTTCCGGAAAAATGCGCGCCCGGTCCTTGAGACAATACATCGCGCGATCCAAGTCGGCCGCTTGCGCTTCGGTCAGCTGCGGCAAATTCGCAGCCTCCAGATAAGCCTGAATTTCTTGCCGCAATGCAGCATCGCCCGAGATCGCGATGTGCTGACCGCACAGGTTTTCCAGCTTTTTCAGGTCGAAACGCGCCGGGCTTTTGCCGATTCCATCCAGATCGAACCATTCCCGTGCCTGTTCGTCGGTGAAAAATTCATCGTCCCCGTGACTCCAGCCCAGCCGCGCCAGATAGTTGCGCATGCCGGCGGCGGGATATCCCATCGCCTGATATTCCTGCGCTCCCAGCGCGCCGTGCCGCTTGCTGAGCTTCTTGCCGTCGGGGCCGTGAATCAGCGGGATATGCGCCCAGACCGGAACGTCCCAGCCCATGGCCTGATATATCATCATCTGGCGCGCAGCGTTGTTCAGGTGGTCGTCGCCGCGGATCACATGGGTGACGCCCATGTCATGGTCATCGACCACCACCGCCAGCATGTAGACCGGTGTCCCGTCCGAGCGCAGCAGCACCATGTCGTCCAACTGGTCGTTGCGGATGGTTACGTCCCCCTGCACCTTGTCGCGGATCACCGTAACGCCGTCTTGCGGCGCTTTGATGCGCACCACGAACGGGCGGTCGGGATGGGTGCTGGGATCGGCCTCGCGCCAGGGGCTGCGGAACAGGGTCGATTTCCCCTCAGCCCGGGCCTGTTCGCGGAAAGCCGCAATTTCTTCCTGGGTCGAGAAACACTTGTACGCCTTGCCCTCGGCCAGCAACTGGTTGGCAACCTCGGCGTGCCGGCCGGCGCGGGCGAACTGGCTGATGACCTCGCCGTCATGGTCCAGCCCCAGCCAAGCCATACCCTTCAGGATGGCCTCGGTCGCCTCGGGGGTCGAGCGTTCACGGTCGGTGTCCTCGATCCGCAGCAGGAACTTGCCGCCGCGACCGCGCGCATACAGCCAGTTGAACAGCGCGGTGCGGGCGCCGCCGATATGCAGGAAACCGGTGGGCGAGGGGGCGAAACGTGTGACGACCTGTTCGGACATGGGCGTGATTAACCTTTTGGTAACCGTGGTGGGCGTAATCTGGCGCCTGTCTAACGAGCCTCAAGGACGGGGGCAACCATGCGTGTTCGGGCACGGGTCGAAGACGCGCTGCTGAACCAGCGTGGGCATCTTTTTGCGTGGTCTCCGGTCTGTCTGGCAATCGGCATCGGCCTGTATTTCGGACTGCGGTTCGAACCCGGTCCGAGCCTGTATCTCGGTCTGTCCGCCCTGGCTCTGCTCGCCATGTGGGCGGGATGGCGGATGCGCGAAGCCTGGGCGCCGTTGGCAATTGGGGGGGCGTTGATCGCCGCCGGGTTCCTCCTGGCCGGTGCGCGCGCCCACATGGTCGCAGAGCCGGTTCTGCAATGGCGTTTCTATGGCCCGGTCGAGGGGAGGGTCGTGGCGCTGGACCGGTCTGCGTCGGGCGCGCTGCGGGTGACATTGGACCAGGTGCGGATCGGGGACGTACCGCCGGACCAGACACCGCGGCGCGTCCGGCTTTCGCTGCACGGGGATCATGTGCCGCCGGTTCCGGGCCAGCGGATCATGACCACCGCGCATCTGAGCCCGCCGCAAGGCGCGGTCGAACCTGGCGGGTTCGACTTTCGCCGCCATGTCTGGTTCAAGCGGCTCGGGGCGGTCGGCTATTCGCGCGTGCCGGTTCTGACGGTTGCGCCGCCGCGTGCCGAGGGCGTGCGCATCGCCGGTTGGCGTATGGCCATATCGCGGCATGTCCAGTCGATCCTGCCCGGCGATGTCGGAGGTTTTGCCGCCGCCGTCACGACCGGCGACCGAAGCGGCATGTCGCGTGCCACGCTCGAAGGGTTGCGGGCGTCGAACCTCGCGCATTTGCTGGCGATTTCCGGGTTGCACATGGGGTTGCTGACGGGGTTCGTCTTTCTGGCCTGCCGGATCGCACTGTCCGCGATCCCGCCAGTTGGGCTGCGGCTTCCGGTGCGCAAAGTCGCGGCGGTGTGCGCACTGGCGGCCGCCACATTCTATCTGTTGATGTCCGGCGGCAACGTCGCGACCGAGCGCGCCTTTGTCATGGTCGGCGTGATGTTCTGCGCGGTGCTGATCGACCGCCGCGCCATATCGCTGCGGGCAGTTGCGGTTGCCGCGCTGATCGTATTGGTGCTGCGGCCCGAAACGCTGCTCAGCCCCGGTTTTCAGATGTCCTTCGCGGCAACGACAGCGCTGGTCGCCGTGTTCGGAGCCTTTCGAGAGCTCCGCCTGACAGAGGCGCCACGATGGGTGAAGGCGGTCGGCGGACTCGTGGCGTCGTCCGCCGTGGCGGGTCTTGCCACCGCTCCGATCGGGGCTGCGCATTTCAACGGCGTCTCGCATTATGGCTTGTTGGCGAATGTCCTGTCGGTCCCCGTCATGGGCACGGTCGTCGTGCCGGCTGCGGTGGCGGCAGCGATCCTGGCGCCACTGGGGTTCGAGGCCGTGGGGATTCAGGTGATGGGTCTGGGGCTCGGTTGGATCCTGACAGTTTCGGATTGGGTGGCGGGGTTGGACGGGGCACGCGGTTTCGTGCCCAGCCCTCCGGGCTATGTGCTGCCGGTCTTTGCCCTGGGGGCGCTGTGGGTCGTGTTGTGGCGCGGCGCGGCGCGATGGCTGGGTGCCGTGCCGGCCTTGTGGGTGTTCCTTGCGTGGAACCAGGCCAGCCGACCCGAAGTTCTGATTGCCGATACCGGAGGTCTGGTCGGCGTGATGACCGATCAGGGGCGGGCGCTCAGCAAGGAAAAGGGCGGCGGATTCATCGCCTCGGTCTGGCTGGAGAATGACGGGGACGGCGCGGCCCAGGAACAGGCTGCCCGGCGTTGGCCCGACGATGGCGGGCTGGTGCGCCGGATTGTTGTCGGAGAAACCGAATTGGTGCATGTCACCGGCAAACGCGCGGCGAAAACGTTGACCGGCTGTAGCGAGGGCCAAATCGTCGTCAGCCCGGTACCGCTGCAACTGACCGGTGGATGCGCGGTTTTCGGACCCAAGGAACTGCGGCGCAGCGGCAGCCTTGCGCTGAAGGGCGGGCAGCTAGTCAGCAGCGCCGAGATCGGCGGAAACCGGCTGTGGTCTGCGGTTGTGCCGCGCGATGATAAAATTCAGTAGGTGCGGATCAGGCCGACAAGACGCCCTTGGACCTTGACCTTGTCCTCGGGCAGCACGCGGGTTTCATAGGCCGGGTTGGCCGCTTCCAGCGCGATGGCGTTTCCCTTGCGAAAGAATCGCTTCAGAGTGGCTTCCTGATCCTCTACCAGGGCGACGACGATATCGCCATTGTCGGCGGTCGATGTTTCGCGGATCACCACGACATCCCCGTCGTTGATCCCGGCATCAATCATCGAATCTCCGCGCACCTCGAGCGCGTAGTGCTCGCCGCGACCGGACACCATGGCTCCGGGCACGGCCACATGATGCGAGACATGGCTGATGGCTTCGATTGGCACGCCGGCCGCGATCCGCCCCATGACGGGAAGCTCGGTCGCGTCCACGGAAACGGGCTCGAAATTGGCGGGGCGAGGGCCGTCGGGCTTGTCGCCTTCAATCACCGTGGGCTTGAAGCCGACAGTGGGTTCGCCACCCAGGCTTTCCGGCAGTTTGACGATTTCGATCGCGCGGGCACGGTGGGCAAGGCGACGTATGAAGCCCCGTTCCTCGAGCGCGGTGATCAGGCGGTGAATGCCCGATTTGGATCGCAGGTCCAGCGCAGTCTTCATTTCGTCGAAGCTGGGCGGAACACCATCCGCCTGCACCCGCTTGTGGATGAATTCCAGCAAATCCAACTGCTTCTTGGTCAGCATCGCTCAAACCTCGCCGCTCATGCGTTTTCTTTTGTTCTACGCATGTTCACCTTTTGTGTCAACGGTGGCGGTGGCTGACGTCAGATGGGCAGATATTGCACGAATTCTCCGCTGGCGCGTTCCGGGTCGTGGGGCGGGCGCACGATCAAGGCGTTGGATCGCGCCAGAACGCTGAGCAGAGAACTGTCCTGATCGTCGAAGGCGCTCAGCCCCTCATCGCCCAGCCAGGCACGCATGTAGTGCTCGCGCGGGCCGTTGGCGCGCAGGGGCTTGGCCAGTCGCGCCTGCTTCATCTCAGGTTCGGCCGGGGTCAGGCCCAGCATCCGGCGCACCATCGGCACCAGGAAGACATATCCGCAGACCATGGCGCTGACCGGGTTTCCAGGCAAGCCGACCATTGCGGCGTCGCCCAGCCGCCCGGCCATCAGCGGTTTCCCGGGGCGCATGCGGACCTTGTAGAACGATTGCCGCAGGCCCAACTTGTCCGAGGCTTCGCCTACCAGATCATAGTCGCCGACCGAGGCGCCGCCGATCGTCACGATGACGTCCGCACCTTGCGCCAGATTCAGCGCGGTCTCGAGTGACTTGATCGTGTCGCGCGCGATCGGCAGCATCCGCACATGCGCGCCCGCGTCTTCCAGCAAAGCCTTGAGGCCAAAGGAGTTCGACGCGATGATCTGGTCCGGTCCCGGGGTTTCGCCGGGCATCACCAGTTCGTTCCCCGTGGCGATCAGTGCGATCTGGGGCTTGCGGGCCACCGGGACCGCAGGAACGTTCATCGCGGCCAGCAGGGCCAGATCCTTGGCGTTTAGCCTCCGGGGTGCGCTGAGCGCGGACCCAACCCGGAAATCCACGCCCGCCGGGCGGATATTGCTTTTGGGACCCGGATCATTCGTGATTGTCAGAAGGTCGCCACGTCGCTTCGAATCTTCCTGAATGACGATGAAATCGGCGCCATCCGGTACCGGGGCGCCAGTGAAGATCCGAACCGCTTGTCCGGGGCCGACGGTTCCGTCAAAACGCTGGCCTGCGGTCGCTTCGCCGATGATTTTGAACATCGCGTGCAGTTCGAACTCGGTCGCCTTGACCGCGTAGCCATCCATCGAGGACGCCGCAAAGGGAGGTTGGTCACGATTCGCAGTGAGATCGGCGGCCAGGACGCGCCCCGCCGCCTCGGCCAGCGGAACCTGTTCGGTCTCCATGTCCGGCGCCAGGTCCAGAACCAGAGCGCGCGCCTCGTCCACCGTGATCATGACGCTTCGTAACGTCCCGATTTTCCGCCATCTTTCAAGGTTACGCGGATTCCGCCGATCTCCATTGCCTTGTCCACGGCCTTGGCCATGTCATAGACGGTCAACGCCGCGGTCGATACCGCGGTCAGCGCCTCCATTTCGACACCGGTCTGGCCGGTCGTCTTGACGGTGGCCTCGATCCGAACACCGGGCAGCTTTGGGTCCAAGGACAGGTCAACCGAGACCTTGGTGATCGGCAGCGGATGGCACAACGGGATCAGGTCTGCGGTTTTCTTGGCGCCCATGATCCCGGCCAGCCGGGCCACCCCCAGCACATCGCCCTTTTTGGCGCGACCTTCCGAAATGATATCAAAGGTTTCACGGGCCATCTTGACGTACCCGCCTGCCACCGCGATGCGATTGGTCACGCGCTTGCCCGAGACATCGACCATATGCGCCTGGCCGTCGCTGTCGAAATGGGTCAGCGGCATCACATCACCCCCGGCACCAGCGGGCTCGCCAACAGGCCGCGGGTTGCGGCGGCCACGTCCTGCTGGCGCATCAGGCTTTCGCCGATCAGGAAACACCGCGCGCCATAGCGGGCGATATCGGCCAGGTCCTCGGGGGTGTTCAGACCGCTTTCGCACACGATCGTACGGTCTGCCGGGACCAGTTTGGACAGCCGGCGCGTCGTATCAAGCGAGGTTTCGAAGGTCTTGAGATTGCGGTTGTTTATGCCGATCAGCGGGCTTTTCAGCGCGGTCGCGCGTTCCAGTTCGGCCTCGTCATGTACCTCGATCAAAACATCCATGCCCCAGTCAAAGGCCGTCTGTTCCAGTTCGGCCGCCTGCGCGTCTTCGACCGAGGCCATGATGATCAGGATGCAGTCCGCCCCCAATGCCCGGGCCTCGACCACCTGATAGGGGTCGTACATGAAATCCTTGCGCAGAGCTGGCAGGCTGCAGGCGGCGCGCGCGGCGGTCAGGTATTCCTTCGCGCCCTGAAAGCTGGGTGTGTCGGTCAGCACCGACAGGCAGGCCGCGCCGCCTTCTTCATAGGCTTGCGCCAATGCGGGCGGGTCGAAGTCCGCGCGGATCAGGCCCTTGGAGGGGCTTGCCTTCTTGATTTCTGCGATGAGCCCGTATCCTTGGCGGCTGGCCCATTGCAGCGCCTCGGCGAAACCGCGGATTTCAGGCGCCTCGCGGGCGTCTTGTTCGACGGCCTCCAGCGGCTTGCGCGCCTTGTCGGCGGCGATTTCCTCTAGCTTGTAGGCCTTGATCCTGTCGAGAACGGTTTCGGTCATGCAGCTTCCTGTGTCAGTCGTGCCAGAGCGGCGATTTTTTCCTTGGCCTTGCCGCTGTCGATGCTTTCGGCGGCCATGGCGACGCCGTCCCGCAGGTCATCCGCAGCGTCCGCCACGACCAGCGCGGCGGCCGCGTTCAGCAACACGGCGTCGCGATAGGCCGACGGTGCGCCCGCGAGCAGGGCGCGGAAGGCCGCGGCATTGTCTTCAGGCGTGCCGCCAACGATCTCTTCGAACGGATGCACGGGCAGCCCGGCATCTTCAGGGTGCAGTTCGACCTCTTTGACGCGCCCGTCTTCCAGCGCGGCGACCCAGCTGATGCCGGTGATCGTCAGTTCGTCGGTGCCGTCCGAGCCATGCACCAGCCAGGCGCGATCCGATCCCAGCAGGCCAAGCGTTTCGGCCATCGGGCGGATCAGGTCGCGACTGAAGGCGCCGGTCAGTTGGCGTTTCACCCCGGCCGGGTTGGTCAGCGGCCCGAGGATGTTGAAGATGGTGCGGGTGCCCAGTTCCTGGCGTGTGGGCATGACATGGGCGATGGCTGGGTGATGCATGGGTGCCATCATGAACCCAATTCCGACCTGTTGCAAAGCCTTTTCAACCACTTGCGGGCCAACCATCACGTTGATGCCCATTTGCCCCAGTGCATCCGCCGCACCCGATTTTGAACTCAGATTGCGGTTGCCGTGCTTGGCCACGGTCACACCGGCCCCTGCCACGACGAAGGCGGTGGCGGTGGAAATGTTCAGTGTGCCCTTGCCGTCGCCGCCAGTGCCGACGATATCCATGGCGCCTTCCGGGGCCTTGACCGCATTGCATTTTGCGCGCATCACCGCCGCCGCCGCGGCGTATTCCTCGACCGTTTCGCCGCGGGTACGCATGGCCATCAGCAGACCGCCGATCTGGCTGGGTGTCGCTTCGCCTTCGAACAGGATCTCAAAGGCTTGTTCGGCCTCGTCGCGGGTCAGGGCGCGATCGGCTGCGGCCCCGATCAGCGGTTTCAGTGCGTCGCTCATGCGGGGACTTTCATCTCGTTCAGGAAATTCTTGAGCAGGGCATGACCATGCTCGGATGCGATCGACTCCGGGTGGAATTGCACACCGTGGATGGGCAGCGTCCTGTGCTGCAGGCCCATGATCGTTCCATCCTCAAGCTTGGCCGTGATTTCAAGGCAATCGGGCAGGCTGTCCCGGTCAACCACCAGCGAGTGATAGCGCGTCGCCTCGAAAGGCGAGGGCAGGCCCGCGAACACCCCTTTGCCGGTGTGGTGCATCGTGCCCATCTTGCCGTGCACGATCTCGTGGCAGCGCACGACCTTGCCGCCAAAGGCCTGCCCGATGGTCTGGTGGCCCAAGCAGACGCCCATCAGCGGCGTTCCGGTCTCGGCCGCGGCCTGGGTCAGCGCAAGGCAGATGCCGGCTTGGTCCGGGTCGCAGGGGCCGGGGCTGAGCAGGATGCCGGCGGGGTTCATCGCCATGGCCTCCTGCACGTTCAGCGCGTCGTTGCGGCGCACCACCATTTCGGCGCCAAGCTCGCCCAGATAGTGAACGAGGTTGTAGGTAAACGAGTCATAGTTGTCGATCAGCAGCAGCATTTTGCACGTGTCTTGTGTTTGGGCAATTCGGACTGGCGATCCAGCCGCGTGCCAAGGTATAGTGTTGGCACATACATGCTCAGGCTTGCAGGGCAGCGTCAAGGGGACAAGCTGCCGATGACGGGTCGCGGGCAAGCGCCGCACAGATGGCGCCGGTTTCACCGAGGCAGATTGCAGGGCGAGAGGCAAGAGAGATGGGCGGATTTTTCGGCGGGGTCGTGACCGGCGCGGTTGTCGTCGTGGTTTTGGGGGCCGTGTTTTCTCTGAACACACCCTTGGGCAGCAAGCCCGAACTACTGACCACCGCCCCCGAGGCCAAGGGCGTCGCACCGCAGGCCGTGGCAACGGATCTGTCCGAGCCCGGACCTGATGCCGATCTGGTCGAATTGGCGCCGCGGGGGTTGAATGCTCTGGACGACGCGACAGGTCAGGCGGAGGCCCCAATCGGCATCGCGGCCGAGCCCGATGCCCGCCCCGATGTCAAACGGCAGATCGGACAGGTCGAAAAGCCGACCACCGGTGCTGCGGCGACGGTAGAGATTGCGCGCGTTGCACCGGCCGCACCTCCTGCACCGTTGACCGCCCCGGTGACGCAGGATCAAGGCGCCGAGCCGGTTTCGGTAGATCCGACACCGCCAGCCGCGCCTCAGCCGCCCGAAGCCACCGCGCTTGCCGAGCCGCAGCCGTCGCCGCGTGCGGACTCTGACCAGGCCGCGGCATCCCCGGAGGCCGAGGCTGATGCCGCCGAGCCGGACGCAGACCTGCCGGAACAGCAGGCCGCGGTCACTGAACCCGAGGCTGCCGCTCCGAACCCGATCGCCGTCGAGGGCGAAGAGAACACCCAGCCGCGCAAGCGCGCGCGGATCGCCACCTTGCCTCAGATCGGCGGACAACAGATTGCCTCGGCTTCTCCGACCATCGGGCGGCGGGTGATCCCCCTGACCGAACGCGACGACCCGGCGGAAGACGTGGTTCAAGTCGCTGAAAAGGCACCCGCCGATCCCATCGACGCCTATGCCGCGCCGTTCGAAAACCCGGAAGGCAAGCCGTTGATGTCGATCATCCTGATCGACGACGCGGGAGCATTCGGCGCAGAGGCCTTGCAGGATTTTCCCTACCCGCTGACATTCGCGGTCAGCCCGTCCGACCCCGAGGCCGCTGACAAGATGAAGCGGTATCGTGAAGCGGGGTTCGAGGTTCTGGCCATCGCCGACCTGCCCACCGCGGCCAGCGCGCAGGATGCCGAGGTTTCGCTGTCGGTCTGGCTGGACGCGTTGCCCGAAACGGTCGGGATCCTCGAAGGCGTTCAGACCGGCATCCAGGGCAACCGCAAACTGGCCGATCAAGTGGCCGCGATTGCGGACGGGACCGGGCGCGGGCTGGTGTTGCAGGACAACGGGTTGAACACGGCGTTCAAACTGGCCGCGCGCAACGGGGTTCCTTCTAGCGTGGTGTTT
Source organism: Ruegeria sp. BHSC037 (assembly GCF_059613045.1). Lineage (NCBI taxonomy): Bacteria > Pseudomonadati > Pseudomonadota > Alphaproteobacteria > Rhodobacterales > Roseobacteraceae > Ruegeria > Ruegeria sp. BHSC037. Next base: position 38,631 of record NZ_JBXWRT010000015.1, on the reverse strand, counting down.
CGCGACATCGATGGGGCGCGGCAGGACTCCGACGTGATGCGCAGGTTCTTGGACCAGGCCGCGTTCCGCGCCGGTCAGGAAGGAGCGGTGGTGATGCTGGGACGTCTGCGGCCCGAGACGATCTCGGCCCTGCTGTTGTGGGGGCTCGAAGATCGCAGCAGCAGGGTCGCGCTGGCGCCGATCTCGGCGGTCATGAAAAGCCAGATCCAGTAGGCTGGCGCTTTCGGAATGAAAAAATGGGTGGTCGTGGGGCCACCCGCTTTCCGTTCAGCCGTTACCCGAGCCGGTGAACCGAGCCGCATCCGCTGCAGCCCGCCTGATCGCGTTGGATTTGTGAACCGTCTCCATGTACTCGGCCTCGGGGTCACTGTCATAGACGACGCCGCCGCCGGCCTGGATGTACAGTTTCTTGTCCTTCACGATGGCCGTGCGCAGCGCGATGCACATGTCCATGTCACCGCCGGCGCTGAAATAGCCGACCCCGCCGCCATAGATGCCGCGCTTTTCGGGCTCCAACTCGTCGATGATCTCCATTGCACGCACCTTGGGCGCGCCTGAAACCGTACCCGCGGGCATCCCGGCAAAGAAGGCGTCAAGCGCGTCCTTGTCCTCGGCCAGTTCACCGACCACGTTCGACACGATGTGCATCACGTGGCTGTAGCGCTCGATGATGAATTCCTCGGTCGGGCGCACGGTTCCAATTTTGGACACACGCCCCGCATCGTTGCGGCCCAGATCCAGTAGCATAAGATGCTCGGCCAGTTCCTTCTGGTCGGCCAGCAGCTCCGCCTCGTTGGCCTTGTCCTCCTCGGGGGTGGCGCCGCGTGGCCGGGTGCCGGCGATCGGGCGGATCGTCACCTGGTTGCCGAAGACCCGCACCAGGATTTCCGGGCTGGCGCCCACCACCTGGAACCCGCCGAAATTGAAATAGAACATGAATGGCGACGGATTCGTGCGCCGCAGCGACCGGTACAGGGCAAAAGGCGGCAGCGGAAAATCCTGCGTCCAGCGCTGAGCAGGCACCACCTGAAAGATGTCGCCGGCACGGATGTATTCCTTGGCCTTTTCGACCGCCTCCATATAGCCCGACTTGGTGAAATTCGACACCGGCGGCGCGACCTCGTGCGCCTCGCCCAGATCGCGGGTCTCGGCGGGCATGGCGCGTTCCAGATCGCGCACCGCGTCCATCACCCGCTCCGCCGCCTGAGCATAGGCTGCCTTGGCCGATTGCCCCTCGGTGACCCAGGCGGGCGAGACGATGGTGACCTCGCCCTTGACACCGTCCAGAACCGCCACGACCGAGGGCCGCAGCAGGATAGCGTCAGGCAGGCCCAGCGGGTCGGGGTTGACGTCGGGCAGGTATTCCACCAGCCGCACCATGTCATAGCCCAGATAGCCGAACAGCCCCGCCGCCGCCTGCGGCAAGTCGTCGGGCAGCGCGATGCGACTCTCGGCCAGCAGCGCGCGCAGATTGTCCATAGGGTTGCCGTCCTGAGCGGCAAAATCATCCTCGTCGAACCGGGCCGAGCGGTTCAGTTCGGATGTCTCGCCCCGGCAGCGCCAGATCAGGTCGGGCTTCATACCGATGATCGAATAACGCCCGCGCACCTCGCCACCGGTCACGGATTCCAGCACAAAGGCGTTTTTCTGCGCGCCCGTCAGCTTGAGCATCAGCGACACCGGCGTATCCAGATCTGCGGCCAGGCGGGTATAGACCACTTGGTTTTCACCCACGTCATAGGCGCGGGCGAAGCTGTCGAAATCGGGGGTCAGAGCCATTTGTCGATCCGGTCAGAAATTGGCCTGAACGGCGTTCAGCGCGCGTTGGTCCAACGTAGGTCGGGCGCGGGTCTGCGCGTCGCGCACATAGGCGTCAAAGATGTTCTGCGCCAGCGCCTGGTTCAGCTGCGCCGCAACCGCGTCTTTCATCTGGCGTTGCTCGTCGGTTTCCGCCGGGGGAAGAACCTCGTCGAGACGCACGATGAAAACCGCGCCCTGACCGGGAATGACCCGCAATTCGCCGGGCTCCATCTCGAACACCTGGTTCATGAAATCGGCGGGAACGTCATCCAGGAAAGCGGTGCGGGTCAGGGCGTTTTCCACCCGGAACGGCAGGCCCGTGGCGGTGAAATCCCCGTCAACGGCCAGACCAGTCACGACCGTATTGGCCTTTTCCAGCAGAGCCTTGCCGATTTCTTCCTGTTTCCATGCCTCGATCACACGCTCGCGCGCTTGTGCCAGCGGCTCGGGGCGCGGCGGCAATTCCTCGTCCAGACGCAGGGCAAAGACCGAGCCATCCTCGAGAAAGCCGATCTCGGGGAAGTCGCCCTCGCCGACGGCTTGGGCCGCGCTGCGGAACGCGTCATAGGCGGCAAGGGCCTCGTCGCTCTGGGTCGTCCAGTCAATCTGGCCCAGTTCCATCTCGGTCTCGGCTACCAGTTCCTCGAGCGTCGCGCCGCCGGCCAGCATGTCGTTGAACTCTTCGGCCTGCGACTCGATCACGCGGCGGGCGCGTTCGGCGGCCAGTTCCTCGCGCAGTTCGGGTTCGGCCTCGTCAAAGCTGACATTGTGTTCGGCCAGCGTGCCGTTCACGCGGAACAGCGCCGGGCCGAAGGCCGACGGCAGCGGGCCGATCACATCGCCGACCTCGGCGGCAAAGACGGCATCCGCCGCTTCGCCCAGATCGTCGCGGGTGACATCGCCAAGATCGACATCGCTGAGCTCCAGTTCGCGCGCGCGCACCAACTGTTCGAAATCCACCCCGCCAACTTCAAGCTGCGCCTTGGCTTCGGTCGCCTCGGCTTCTGACGGGTAGACCAGCCGTTCGACCAGACGCCGCTCAGGCTGCTGATACTGGTCCTTGCGCTGCTCGTAGAGGCGGCGCAGGGCGTCCTCGTCCACCTCGACCGTGTCCTGCAGCATCGCGGGCGACAGAACGGCATAGGTGATCTTTTTCGTGCGGGGCAGGGTAAAGCGGTCTGTGTTGGCGTCATAGAAGGCCTGGATGTCCGCGTCAGTCGGCTCGGGCGCCGGTGCGTCCAGCGCGTCTTCCGACAGTGTGGCCACGGTAAAGCTGCGGCGCGCCAGCACATAATCGGCCAGCGTGTCGGTCAGAACTGCGGGCATTTCGATGCCGTTCATGATGGCGCCTTGCACCAGGGTGCGGGCGGTTTCCTTGCGCAGGTCTTCCTCAAATTCCGCTTCGGTCATGCCGATCTGTTCCAACTGGAACCTATAGGCCTCGCGGTCGAAGGATCCGTCGGCGCCTTGGAAGGCCTGAATGCGCAGGATCTCCTTTTGCAGGTTTTCATCGCCGACCGAGATGCCCAGCTGCGCCACCTCGTTGTCCAGCGCGGCCAGCGCGACCAGCCGCGACAGGGCGCGCTGGTCCAGTCCCAGGTCGCGGGCCTGAGACATCTGCAACGGCTGGCCCGTCTGCGCCTCGACCGCGCGGATTTCGCGCTGAAGCTCGCGGGCATAGGCGTCGACGGTGATGACCTCGTCCCCGACCTGCGCGACCGTGCGCACGGTGCCACTGAGGTTGACGGCGCCGAACCCGGCAAGCCCCAACATCAACAGACCCATCAGGATCCAAACAAAGGTTTTGGAAAGGTTCTTCATGCCTGCGGCCATAGTGCCCTCTTGGATCTTGCGGCAGGGTTTTGCCGTCTGTGTTGCGGCCCTGAATACGACGCGGGATGCCGGGGGGCAAGCTCAGAAGGACAGAGCCTGCAAGCGGTCGAACAATAGCCCGATTCCAGCACGGTCCAGATTGGCAAAAGCAATGCGCACCTGGCGTTTCCCGGCGGGGTCGTGATCGGGCATGAACATTGTACCCGGCAGCAGCAGAATACCGGCCTCGGAGACCAATCTGCGCGCCAGTTCGTCCGACGGCATGTCGAACGGGTGTTCAAGATAGGCAAAATAGGCCCCCAGACCCAACAGCCGCCAGCCCTTGTTCGTCAGGCGGGGCATGTTCTCGGTGATTGCAGCGCGGCGATCAAGGATCTCGGCGCGTTCTCCGGCCAGCCATTGAGACAGGTTCTGCATCCCCCACAGCGCCGCGAACTGACCCATCTGGCCGGGGCAGATGGCGACGGTATCGAGGAATTTTTCGACCTCGGCCAGCAGCGGCGCACCGGTGGCGATCGCGCCCACGCGGTGCCCGGTCAGGCGGTAGGCTTTCGAGAAGGAATAGAGATGCACCAGCGTCCGATCCCAGTCGGGCTGCTGGAACAAAGCGTGCGGCGGGCCGCTGCGGCTGTCGAAATCACGATAGGTTTCATCGACCAGCAGGCGCAAGCCATGCTGTTGCGCCAGGTCATAGAAAGCACTGACCAAATCTGCCGGGTATTCGACCCCACCCGGATTGTTGGGCGTCACCAGCGCGATGGCGCGCGTGCGGTCGGTGATCAGCGCGCGCGCCTGTTCGGGATCGGGCAGCAGGTCCGCCCCGGTCGGCAGATCAACCGCCCGAACACCGGCCATGTCCAGCCACATTTTGTGGTTGAAATACCATGGTGTTGGCAGGATGACCTCATCCCCTTGGTCGGTGATCGCCGAGATGACTGAGGCGAAGGCCTGATTGCAGCCCGAGGTGATGGCTGTCTGTTCCGGCCGAACCTCGGCGCCGTAGTGGTCACCAATCTCACGCGCGAGTTCTGCGCGCAGATCGAGGTTACCTAGAACCGGGCCGTAGAGATGCGCCGCGTCTTGATTGACCGCAAAATCGGCCATCGCCTGCCGCAGAGCCAGCGGCGGTGGATCGACCGGCGCCGCCTGGCTGACATTGATCAGTGGGCGATCTTCCGAGAACGTGACCCCCTCGAGCCAGCGCCGCGCCTCCATCACCGGAGGGGCGAAGGTGGCGGCGGTGCGGGTCAATGTCATCGGGTGTCCGGTCTTGCTGATTTGTGGTGGAAAAGTGGGATCAGTCGGTGCCGCGGTAGGGCTCGACATATTGCAGGGCCATATCCCAGGGGAAGAAGATCCAGGTGTCCTGGCTGACCTCGGTGATATACGTGTCAACCATCGGGCGGCCCTTGGGCTTGGCATAAACCGTGGCGAAATGGGCCTTGGGGTACATCTTGCGCACCAGTTCCAGCGTCTTGCCGCTGTCGACCAGGTCGTCGATGATCAGCACGCCTTCACCATCCCCCATCAAATCGGCATCGGGGGCCTTGAGCACCTCGGCCTCGCCGCGTTCCTGATGGTGATAGGATTTGACGCTGATCGTATCGACGGTGCGGATGTCCAGCTCGCGGCTGACGATCATCGCCGGTGCCATGCCGCCGCGCGTGATCGCGACGACGGCGCGCCAGGCACCGTCATCGGGGCCCTGACCGTCCAGCCGCCAGGCCAGCGCGCGCGAGTCGCGGTGGATCTGGTCCCAGCTGATGTGAAAGCCTTTCTCGTGGGGCAGGCGGTCCTTTGCGCTCATGGTCTTATCCCTTTTCCACGTCCGGCGCGTCGACGGCTTTCATGCCGACGATGTGATAACCTGAATCCACGTGCAGGTTTTCACCGGTCACGCCGCTGCTGAGATCCGACAGCAGATACAGCGCCGATTTGCCCACGTCGTCGATGGTCACGTTGCGACGCAGGGGCGAATTGTACTCATTCCACTTCATGATGTAGCGGAAGTCGCCGATGCCGCTGGCGGCCAGGGTCTTGATCGGCCCGGCCGAGATCGCGTTGATGCGGATGTTGTCCTTGCCCAGGTCCTCGGCCAGGTATTTCACCGACGCCTCGAGCGCGGCCTTGGCCACACCCATGACATTGTAATGCGGCATGACCTGCTCAGCACCATAATAAGTCAGAGTGATGGCGCTGCCGCCGTCCGTCATCAGCTTTTCGGCGCGTTGCATCACCGCCGTAAAGGAGTAGACCGACACGTCCATCGTCAGCTTGAAATTTGCGCGCGACGTGTCGACGTAGCGGCCGCGAAGTTCGTTCTTGTCCGAGAAACCAATGGCGTGGACGACGAAATCCAGCTTGCCCCATTTGTCTTTCAGCGCCGCGAACAGCTCGTCAATCGATTCTTCGTTGCTGACGTCACAGGGCAGGACAATCTCGCTACCCAATTGGGCCGCCAACGGGTCGACCCGTTTTTTCAGTGCATCCCCCTGATAAGAGAAAGCCAGTTCGGCTCCGGCTTCGGACAAGGCGCGGGCGATTCCCCATGCGATTGATTTGTCATTGGCCAGTCCCATGATGAGGCCGCGCTTGCCGGCCATCAACTGATTTGACATGTTCGGTTCTCCGCCTGTCGTCGCGTTGCGTTGCGTTGGTTTAGGCCATTGATTGCGCTGCATCAAGGCTATCTGTCCTTGCCCGCGGCGGGTTCTCGCCCTAGGCTCATGTTCAATTTGTTCCAGGGGATGGACATGAGTGAGCGAAACGGCATCTTTGCCGGTGAAGATCCGTTCGTGATCGCGGCCCGTTGGTTGGCCGAGGCCGAAAAGACGGAACCGAACGATCCGAACGCGATTGCCCTGGCGACCGTGGATCCAGATGGTATGCCGAACGCGCGGATGGTGTTGCTGAAAGATATCGAGGCCGACTCCTTCGTTTTCTATACCAACTATCACAGCGCCAAGGCCCAAGAGCTGGACTCGGCAGGCAAAGCCGCCTTTGTGATGCACTGGAAATCACTGCGGCGTCAGATCCGGGTTCGTGGTACAATCACCAAGGAAGATGGGGCGAAGGCCGACGAATATTATGCGTCACGGTCACTGAAAAGCCGTTTGGGCGCTTGGGCCTCGCGGCAGTCGGAACCGCTGAGCAGCCGCGCGGCCTTGATGGCCGAAGTTGCCAAGGTCACAGCAAGGCTGGGGTCCAATCCGCCGCGCCCCGAGTTCTGGGGCGGGTATCGGCTGACCCCGGTGGAAATCGAATTCTGGGCTGATGGAGCGTTCCGGCTGCATGACAGGTTTCAGTGGCGGCGTGAGAGTCCCGGTCAGAATTGGACAATCCAGAGGTTGAATCCGTGATATTCGTGCGACGTGAAATACAACACTCGGAAAAGACAGCGGTTTTTAACCTTGAACTAGTTAACGATTTGCGGGATCTACGAGCCTCGGACAAGCAGCAATAATTCGTGATGGAAGCACCGTGTCAGACGACCAGAACACAATGTACCGCGTTCGCGGTCACGTAAAATGGTTCGACCCCGCCAAGGGGTACGGCTTCGTCGTGTCCGACGAGGGTGGTCCCGATATCTTGCTGCATGTGAACGTGTTGCGGAATTTCGGTCAGAGTTCGATCGCGGACGGGGCCGGGATCGAGATCATGACCCACCGTACCGACCGTGGCGTTCAGGCGGTCGAGGTGCTTGGCATCGACCCGCCCGAGCGGGGCGACTCGACGATGCTGGCCGATTTTGCCGAGATGGATCCCGCGCAGATCGCCCAGATGCCGATGGAAGCCGCGCGCGTGAAATGGTTCGACAAGGCCAAGGGGTTCGGCTTTGCCAATGTGTTTGGCCGGGACGAGGACGTCTTCCTGCATATCGAGGTATTGCGCCGGTCGGGGTTTGCGGATCTGCAACCCGGCGAGGCGCTGGCCATGCGGGTCATTGACGGCAAGCGCGGCCGGATGGCAGTGCAGGTCCTGGCCTGGGAATCCGCACTGAAGAATTGATGAGGGAATGATACGAGCTCTGGTTCTGGCAGCTTTGACCTTTTTCTGGGCGCAGGCTGCCATGGCCAGCTGTCGCCCTGATTATGTCTTTCTGCGCAACGCGGTGGCGCAGGTGCGGTTCGATGTCGAACTGGCCGTCACGCCGCAGGACCGCGCGCGTGGGTTGATGTTCCGAGAGTCGCTGCCGCGTCAGTCCGGGATGCTGTTCGTTTTCGACCCCCCGCAGCCTGTGGCGTTCTGGATGAAGAACACCCTGATCCCGCTCGACATGATCTTTGTCGACCGCAAGGGCGTCGTCACCCGTGTGCATCGCGGTGCCATACCGGGTGATCTGACGCCGATCGACGGGGGTGATGCGGTCTTTGCGGTTCTTGAAATCAATGCTGGGCTGGCGGCTCGATACGGGATTGGCCCGGGCACGCAACTGCGTCACGAAATTTTTGCGGACGGCCCTGCGATCTGGCCCTGTTAGGGGTTTTCAAATCAATAAGTCGCGGTTAGGAAGACGCACGGTCCGGGGCGTGGCGCAGTCTGGTAGCGCACCTGTTTTGGGTACAGGGGGTCGTGAGTTCGAATCTCGCCGCCCCGACCACTTTTCACTCACAGCGGCATTCCACCGAAATACCGGTACAGAGTCGTGAGTTCCTGATCCAGGGTCGCGCTTTCTATGGGGACCTTGACCGGTGCGCCGTCTTTCTGAGGGACAAGGAAGAACAATTCGGCATCTACACGATAGCCTGCCGGGTTGCGTTGGGCGGACATCCGCCGGATTCCCCTGGGCAAGTCCTTGGTCGACCCGTCATAATTCAGAATCAAAAAGGCGGTGGTGTCGGGTGGTAGGGCCGAAAGGCATTCGAACTGTGTCGACTTCGTTTTGCGGAATTGCTCGCCGGGGCCGTCACAGCTGATCTCGAATGTTTCGAGCAATTGCCTAGGATAGTCGCTGAACTGGGCGCTGCGCGAGGTCGGTTCCGGGGGCGACGACGCACACCCCCACAGAAAGGGCGGTGCGAGTGCGAGAGCGATGAGTGCTTTTTTCACAACGATTCCTGTCAACTCATGGGCGCGAAATTCGTGAACCCGATCGGCCCCGGATCCGTGATTCCCGATTCAGTATGGGGCAGAAGCGCTTGCTTGACCATTATGCTGCAACCGGTCTGAAAAAAGGCGGAAAAACCGAATGGGCATCGGGCCAGAAAAAAACCGATCGCCCTGTGGATGAATCGGTTTCGGTGCGCGGGCGCATTCTGGACACGGTGGGGTCAACTGAAAAGTTCTGCGTTTCGAGCAAAAAATGCCGTTGACCAACTATGGGTAGATACGCCAGATTGTATGGGCCGGAGCAATAGCCACTAAATCTGGTATAAAAAGCCAGTCAGAGGGCAACGGGCGAGGGCCGGAAGCAAACTCAAACTGACGTGTACCGCTCAGTCGGGTTCACGCCGCTTTGGCGGCGCCGGGCCAGTACGTCCAGAGGTTTCTTGCAGGCACGGCGGGCGGCACCCCGCCGAATGTGAATTGGGTGCCGAGGACATGAATAGCACTGTTTGATGATCTGGGGCTGCGGACATGAAGATTGAAAGAAAGTTTACGAAACCTGGGCAGGACGCTTATGCCGATCTGGACTTCGTGTCCGTCACCTCGGAAATCCGCAACCCCGACGGCACCATCGTGTTCCGGCTGGAAGGCATCGAGGTGCCCTCGACCTGGAGTCAGGTCGCCAGCGACGTGATCGCACAGAAATATTTCCGCAAGGCCGGCGTTCCCAACAAGCTCAAGAAGGTCCGCGAAAAAGACGTGCCCGAATTCCTCTGGCGCTCGGTTCCGGCAGAGGACGCCGAGTTTGGTGGTGAAACTTCTTCCAAACAGGTGTTCGACCGTCTGGCCGGTGCCTGGGCCTATTGGGGCTGGAAGGGCGGCTATTTCTCGACCGAGGAGGACGCGCGCGCATACTTCGACGAGATGCGCTATATGCTGGCGACCCAGCGCGCCGCACCAAACAGCCCGCAATGGTTCAACACCGGTCTGCACTGGGCCTACGGGATCGATGGCCCGGCGCAGGGTCACTACTATGTCGACTACAAAACCGGCAAGCTGACCAAGTCGAAATCGGCCTATGAACACCCGCAGCCGCATGCGTGCTTCATCCAGTCCGTCGACGACGACCTGGTGAACGAAGGCGGGATCATGGATCTTTGGGTGCGCGAGGCGCGCCTGTTCAAATACGGCTCGGGTACCGGGACCAACTTCAGCCATCTGCGTGCAGAAGGCGAAGCGCTGTCGGGTGGCGGCAAGTCCTCGGGCCTGATGGGCTTTCTCAAGATCGGCGACCGCGCCGCTGGCGCGATCAAATCAGGCGGGACAACCCGTCGAGCAGCAAAGATGGTGATCGTCGATGCAGATCACCCTGATATCGAGCAATTCATCGAATGGAAGGTGATCGAAGAGCAGAAGGTGGCCTCGATCGTTGCCGGATCGAAGATGCACGAGAAGATGTTGAACGGCATTTTCGAGGCCATCCGCACGTGGGACGGCGCACAGGACGACGCTTATGATCCCAAGAAGAACGACGCGCTGAAATCGGCGATCCGCGAGGCGAAAAAGGTCGCGATCCCTGAGACTTACATCAAGCGCGTGCTGGATTACGCCAAGCAGGGCCACGACAGCATCGAGTTTCCGACCTACGACACCGACTGGGATTCGGAAGCCTACAATTCGGTCTCGGGTCAGAACTCCAACAACTCGATCCGCGTGACCAACGCCTTCCTCAAGGCGGTTGAAAAGGATGCCGACTGGGAACTGATCAACCGCACCGACGGCAAGGTGGCCAAGGTGGTCAAGGCGCGCGACCTGTGGGAAAAGGTCGGCCATGCGGCCTGGGCCTGCGCCGATCCGGGCATTCAATTCCACGACACGGTCAACGAATGGCACACCTGCCCCGAAGACGGCGAGATCCGCGGCTCGAACCCGTGCTCGGAATACATGTTCCTTGATGACACGGCCTGCAACCTGGCGTCGATGAACCTGCTGACCTTCCTGAACGATGGCGAGTTTCAGGCGGCCGACTATATGCACGCGGCCCGTCTCTGGACGCTGACGCTCGAGATCTCGGTGACGATGGCGCAGTTCCCGTCGAAAGAGATCGCGCAGTTGTCTTATGACTTCCGTACGCTGGGTCTGGGCTATGCCAACATCGGCGGCCTGCTGATGAATATGGGCTATGGCTACGACTCGGACGAGGGTCGCGCGATCTGTGGCGCACTGACTGCGATCATGACCGGTGTGGCCTATGCCACCTCGGCCGAGATCGCCGGCGAGCTGGGGCCGTTCGCCGGCTACAAGCGCAACGCCGAGCATATGCTGCGGGTCATCCGCAACCACCGTCGCGCTGCGCAGGGTGTGACCGAGGGCTACGAGAAGCTGTCGGTCAAGCCGGTGCCGCTGGATCACGCCAATTGTCCGGACAAGCGCCTGATCGATCTGGCCATGAGCGCCTGGGACGAGGCGCTGAGCCTGGGTGAGAAGAACGGCTACCGCAACGCGCAGGCCACCGTGATCGCACCGACCGGCACGATCGGTCTGGTGATGGACTGCGACACCACCGGGATCGAGCCTGACTTTGCATTGGTCAAGTTCAAGAAACTGGCCGGGGGCGGCTACTTCAAGATCATCAACCGCTCGGTCCCCGCGGCGCTCGAGAAGCTGGGCTATTCTTCGGCCCAGATCGAAGAGATTGTGTCCTACGCGGTGGGTCACGGCACCTTGGGCAACGCGCCGGGGATCAACCACACCTCGCTGACCGGTCACGGGTTCGGCCCGAACGAGCTGGCCAAGATCGACGCCGCGCTGGAAAGTGCGTTCGACATCCGGTTCGTCTTCAACCAGTGGACGCTGGGCGAAGATTTCTGCACCGGTGTTCTGGGCATCCCGGCCAGCAAGCTGAACGATCCGACCTTTGACATGCTGCGCCATCTGGGCTTCAGCAAGGCGGATATCGACGCGGCCAACGACCATGTCTGCGGCACCATGACCCTGGAAGGGGCCCCGCATCTGAAGCCTGAGCATTACGCGATCTTCGACTGCGCCAACCCGTGCGGCAAGAAGGGCAAGCGGTTCCTGGGTGTCGACAGCCACATCAAGATGATGGCGGCGGCGCAAAGCTTCATTTCGGGCGCGATCAGCAAGACGATCAACATGCCCAATGATGCCACCATCGAGGATTGCCAGAAGGCCTACGAGCTGTCCTGGAGCCTGGGCGTCAAGGCAAACGCGCTGTATCGCGACGGGTCCAAGCTCAGCCAGCCGCTGGCGGCGGCGCTGGTCGAGGATGACGATGAGGCGGCGGAAATCCTCGAAAGCGGATCGGCGCGGGAAAAGGCCGTGACACTGGCCGAAAAGGTCATCGAGAAGGTCGTGGTCAAGGAGGTCATCCGCAGCCACCGCGAAAAGCTCCCGCATCGCCGCAAGGGCTATACCCAGAAGGCGATCGTGGGCGGGCACAAGGTCTACCTGCGTACCGGCGAGTTTGAGGACGGCAAACTGGGCGAGATCTTCATCGACATGCACAAGGAAGGCGCCGGCTTCCGCGCGATGATGAACAACTTTGCCATCGCGGTCTCAGTCGGCCTGCAATACGGCGTGCCGCTGGAAGAGTTCGTCGATGCCTTTACCTTCACCAAGTTCGAACCGGCGGGCATGGTGCAGGGCAACGACTCGATCAAGAACGCCACGTCGATCCTCGACTACATCTTCCGCGAGCTGGCGGTGTCGTATCTGGATCGTACCGACCTGGCGCATGTGAAGCCGCAAGGCGCAACCTTCGACGATCTGGGCCGCGGCGAGGAAGAGGGCGTGTCGAACGTCTCGGAGGTCAGCGACAGCGCGGCGTCTAAATCGCTGGAGGTGCTGAAACAGATCAGCTCGACCGGCTATCTGCGCAAGCGTCTTCCGCAGGATCTGGTGGTGTTCAACGGAGGGCAGGCGGCCGCGACCGGCATGTCCGAGGCGTCCGTCACCTTCGAGACCAAAAGCGAGACCACCGTCGTTGCCGAGACAGCCACCGGGATGGATGCCCGAACCAAGGCCAAGATGCAGGGCTACGAGGGCGATCCCTGCGGGGAATGCGGGAACTACACGCTGGTGCGGAACGGGACCTGCATGAAATGCAACACCTGCGGCGCAACCAGCGGGTGTAGCTGAGCTAAACGCCCCGGCAACCCGGGGCGCAGGGGCCGGACGCTGCCAATACGGTGCCGGTCCCGACGAATACGGAGACAGGTCGCAAGGCTTACCATCTGGCCTTTCTCCGCCCGGCCGACATGCCCGTGTCGGCCACGAACAGGGTGGGGCGGAATATTTGCTCCTTCCCACTCTTTCACGGGGCGGGTGCGCTCGTCCCATGTGCAGTCCAGGCCGCAGGCAAAAAACACCGGGCGGTCAATGAGAATGAGCCTGGACGGCAAAACTGACAGGGGGCTTCGGCCCCCTTTCTTTTTGGGCGACGTTCTGCCGGATCGGGCCGCCCGCATGAGGGGAGTCATGGCGCAACGTCCCGGCGGAATTTTGCACGGCAAAAGATCGCGCGCCAGGTTCGCAAAAGGGGCGGGGATCGGCGCGAATCGGGCTGTGCGATTCGGCGGCGGTGAGATGGGCCGCTCAGGGGTGTTTGGTGCCGGTGGCCGGACAAACTACCACACACCCCTTATTTGGAGATTTGACAATGAAACCTCGCAATCTGGCTCTTCTGGCCACCGTGGCCCTGAGCGTTCCGGCAGTTATTCTGGCCCAATGCAGCGCCGATGCCAACGGCGACGGCGTTCTGACCATCGAAGAGGTGCAGGCCGTTCTGCCGGACATGGATGCAGACACGTTCTCGGCGATGGATGCAAATGGTGACGGCGCGTTGGACCAGGCCGAAATCGCCGTCGCGCAGGAGGCAGGGTTGCTTCCCCCAAGCAACGGCTGACACCTGTCGGCGGAGCGCGGCCCCAGGGAAACCCTGGCCGCTTTACAATAGGTTATGCGGGTAAGTGAATGTTGAACTTGTTGCGGATCTCGGCGTCCAGCACCGGATCGAACCGGGCTGGTGACGGCTGGCCTAGAATCTCTTCCTTCCGGGCGGTGGCCTTGGCAATCAGGTCGGGCTTGCCCAGCTCGGCCCATTCCTTGGGCGAGGTCCGATCCCCCAGGATGGGATATACATAATCGGCCTGCATCCGGCTGAGCGTGGCATCGGTGCCCAAATAATGGCCCGGCCCGCCCAGACAGACCTCGGCAATCTGGTCGACGGCCAGGGTGTCTTCATTCACCTCGATCCCGCGGACGCAACGCAGGGCCTGCCCGATCAAGTCATCGCCCAGAATCAGGCTCTCGAAGCAGAAGCCCAGCAACGAGGCGTGCATTCCCGCGGCTTCGTAGACCATGTTCAATCCCGAAAGCCCGGCCATGACGTTCGAGCACATCTGCTCCCACCCGGCCTGCATGTCGGGCAGTTTCGCATCCGAAGCACCGGCCGCGGCGCCGCCCGGCAGGTCGTAGAACTTGTGCATCTGGGCGCAGCCCGCGCTCAGCAGCGCCTGCTCGCCCGAACCGACCGACATCGCGCCGGTGCGCAGGTCCAGCCCAAAGGGCCAGGTGCCAAAAACCGCCGGAGCACCGGGGCTTACGGCATTGACATAAACCAACCCGGCCAGGCATTCGGCGGTGGCCTGGACGATCGCGCCCGCGATGGTCGAAGGCGCCGTCGCGCCTGCCATGCCCGCTGACAGCAGCAGCACCGGCATACCTGCCTTGATGCATTCCTCCATCACCTGGCAGCTTTCGGTGGCGAATTTCATCGGCGGCACGACGAAACAGTTCGAATTCGACACGAAGGGCCGCTCGCGCCATTTGTCCTCGCCGCCGGCGATCATGTGCAGCATCTCCATCGCCGGCGCCACATAGCTTGGGTCGGTGAACGAGGTGCCGATATGTTTGTAGGTGCCGGAACAGCAGGCATAGATCGTGTTCAGGTCCATTTCGCGGTTGTCGGCGATGTCGCGGCAGACCATGGGGCGCTGCACGAAATGAATATTGTCCAACTGCTCGCAGATCCGGGCCGCGTCGTGCAGGTCCCGCACGGTCGAATCGCGATAGTTGCGGCCCTGGGCATCGACCATGCTGACCGCCGCCCCGGCGGTGCCGTAGTGCACGCGGTTGCCCGAAAGTTCGAGATCGGTCTTGCCGTCGCGGCTGTAGAGCGTCACCGAGCGGTTGGCACGGGCGATCGTGTCCTCGACCAGCGCGCGGGGAAAGCGGATACGCCCGTCATCGCCCAGCGTACAGCCGGCATTGACAAGGTAATCGATGCCGCTGGGCGGCGCGTCGGCCAAACCGATGGTTTCCAGCGCGTCCAGCGCGGCGGCGTGAATACGCTCCATGTCCTGCTGGCTGAGCGGTTTGTACGTGCCGCCCTCAAGCCCCGGACGAACGGGGCGAAGATGTTCGGGCAGGGCTGCGGCACGGGCGGCGCGACGGGCGGCGCGGCCGCCACTGCGGGACGTTGAGCGGGATTGGTCGTTCATGGTGAGGACTCCAAATTGAAAGTCAGGTCAAAGGGGGGAAGCTTCAACCCGTCACGGCCGTCCTCGTGCCGCACGCCCCCGATCGGCACCAATGGTGCGGCTAATCAGGCAAATCTTCCAGATATCGTTTGGCATGTGGCCCTCAACTCCTGCGACGAATGGTGTCAGGGTCCGAGCAAGTAATCTGTCCCGTTTGCGACCGATGTCGCTTTTGGCCTCAAAAACTCGGAACGTTGATGAACGCGGCAGGAAATCCTCACGCAGATGGCGAAATATGTTATGCTTCCATTACTTATTGTTAAGATTTGCGTGACTTGAATTGATCTGACTGCACCAAAGCACATGTTTAGTAGAGGTGCACATCACCGCATCTGTTTCAATTGCAAAGGGTGCTGAACGAAAACCGGAGGCTTGCATGAAACTGATCCGCGCCTTGCTGTCGGCCCTGCTGATTCCAGCGGCGCAGGTGGCGTTGGCCGAGGATTGGACGGGCGCTTACGCCGGGTTCACCTTCGGTTATACCGACGCGGACGGACCCGGCGGCAGTGGAAGCAATTCGGGCAGCATCGGCGCAAATATCGGATACGATCTGGATCTTGGCAGCTTCGTCGTCGGGGGTGAACTGGAATATGACCGGCTGAATCTCGACCTGGGCGCCTCGGAGGGCAGTTTGGACAGCGTGTCCCGCGTGAAACTGCGCGGCGGATATGAGTTCGGGCCCGCTTTGGGTTACGTCGTGGTAGGTGCCGCGCGGGCGAATACTTCGGGCGACAGCGACACAGCAGCGGTCTACGGAATCGGCGTAGCCTATCCTCTGGGCGAACGGCTGATCATCAGTGGCGAAGCGTTGCGGCAGAATTTTAACGATGTCACACGGTCGCGGGGCGATCTGGATACCAACACCTTTAACCTGCGCACGACGTTCCGGTTCTGAACGAAACCCGTCTCGGTCACTCGGCCGCTGTCTGACCCGCAAGCCGGGCTGCGAATTCGCATAGGGTCTGAAGGGCAGCGGCGAACCGGTCATCATCGATGGTCATGGCCACGCGCACATGCCCTGCGGCGGCTTGGCCGAAGCTTTCTCCGGGCATGACCGCGATGGCGTGGGTGTCCAGCAGTGCATTGGCGAAGTCTTCGCCGCTTTGCCCTGTCGCGCGGATGTCCAGCATCAGGTACATTGCGCCTTGTGCGGGGATCAGGCCCACCGTGTTCTGTCGGGCCAGAACCTGCATCGCCAGGGCGCGGCGGCGGCGGAAAGGGGCCGCAACCTCTTCTTCAAGTTCGTCCCCCGCGGTCAGCGCATAGCTGGCGGCGTCCTGGATGAAACCCGGAACCCCGTATGTGGTGTGCGTGGCAAGGTTGATCAGATGTTCGATGGCCTCTTCGGGGCCAACGATCCAACCGCAGCGCGACCCGGTCATGGCGTGGGACTTCGACATCGAGCCCACGACCAGTGTGCGGTCGGCCATACCGGGCAGGGCGCGGGGCGACAGGTGCGCGCCTTCCCAGACTTGCGTGTCATAGACCTCGTCCGAGATCAGCCAGATGTCGCGTTCGCGGCACAGATCGGCGATCTCGGTCAGGGTCTCGCGGGAATAGACGACCCCGGTCGGGTTGTTCGGCGTGTTGATCAGCAATGATGCGGCACCCTCGGCCTGTTCCGCGATCAGGGTTGCGTCGGGCTGAAAGGCGTCCTCGGCCCGGGTCTGAACCGCGCGCGCGATCGCGCCAGCCCCGCGGATCGTACCGGGGTAGGTGGCGTAGAACGGGTCGAGATAGAGGCCCACATCGCCCGGGTCGCACGCTGCCATATGCGCGGCGAACAGCGCGGCCTGTCCGCCCGGGGTGATCAGCACGTTGTGGCGCGTGGTCGGAACGCCCGTGCGGGTCTGCACCCGCGCGGCCACGGTATCGCGCAGCAGATCCGTGCCCGGCACCATTGCGTATCCGGTATGGCCCGCGCGCGCCGACCGGTCCATCTCGGCCAGGATCGAGGGGTGGGTGCGGATGTCATGTTCGCCGATGGTCAGCTCGGTCACGGCCTCGCCTTCCGCGATCATGCGGCGCGCGCGATAGAACACGTCCCACCCGTCCGAACCGCCTCCGGTCAGATGCGTGATGCGGTGCGAAAGTTTCATGGCGCGCCTCCGTTGCGGCAAGTCCGCCGAATGGGTCAGAGCCGGGGTGATTTGTCAATCAGCTTCCCCCGCCGGCAACAGAAGTCTTGGCGCGCGGGACCGGGCGTGCTACGCGGTGGGCCATGAATCGGATGACCTGCATCATTATCTGCTGCATTCCCTGCTGAACTTTCACGCGGGCTGGTTTCTTTCGTTTTCTTCCCTGAGACAAGTTGCTAAGCCCGCATCAACGCGGACGCTATTGCTGTATCCAGGAGCCAGACGCATGACGACGATCAAACTGCACAACACGCGGACCCGGACGAAAGAAGATTTCGTTCCGATCGATTCCGACAACGTGCGGATGTATGTCTGCGGACCCACCGTGTATGACCGGGCGCATCTGGGCAACGCGCGACCCGTGGTAGTGTTTGACGTGCTATACCGCCTGCTGCGTCACGTTTACGGGCCCGAGCATGTGACCTATGTACGCAACTTCACCGACGTCGATGACAAGATCAACGCGACGGCCCTGGCGCGCAAACAGGCCGGGGCCGAAGGAACGCTTGAGCAGTTGGTGCAGGAGCGGTCGGACGAGACGATCGGCTGGTACCTGCACGACATGGGCGCGCTGGGGGCGCTGGAGCCCGACCAGATGCCGCGGGCCACGCGGTATATCGACCAGATGATCGCGATGATCGAGGACTTGATCGCCAAGGGCCACGCCTATGAGGCCGAGGGGCATGTTCTGTTTGCGGTGGACAGCTGGCGCGACGAGTATGGCAAGCTTTCGGGTCGGTCAGTCGATGACATGATCGCGGGCGCGCGGGTCGAGGTGGCGCCCTATAAAAAGAACCCGATGGATTTCGTGCTGTGGAAGCCCTCGGACGATGAACTGCCCGGTTGGGAGTCGCCCTGGGGCCGGGGGCGTCCGGGCTGGCATATCGAATGCTCGGCCATGAGCTATGAGTTGCTGGGCGAAAGTTTTGACATCCATGGCGGCGGCAACGACCTGATGTTCCCGCACCACGAAAACGAGATCGCCCAGAGCAAATGCGCCCATCCGCACGGCGAATTCGCGCGCTATTGGCTGCATAACGAGATGCTGCAGGTCGAGGGCAAGAAGATGTCCAAATCGCTGGGCAATTTCTTCACCGTGCATGACCTGCTGGATCAGGGCGTGCCGGGTGAGGTGATCCGGTTCGTCTTCCTGCAGACCCACTATCGCAAGCCGATGGACTGGACCGAGAAGAAGGCAAACGAAGCAAAGGAAACTCTCAGAAACTGGGCTCAGGTTGCTGTTGAAGCTGATGTTACACATGTTGACCGGCGAGTAGTGCTTGACCTCGCGGACGACTTGAATACATGGGCGGCGCTAGATCGATTGCATGAACTATTCCACGAAGATCAACGTGAAGCGTTGACCGCATCGGCTAAATTGCTGGGCTTGGATCTGATGAAAATTGCTGAGGCGCCTTGGGCCAAGCCATTTTCAGTTGAGGCTACTGATGGTTCTTACCTGTTAGAAGGCGAAGACTATCAACCAACAGTCGGCGTGATTGGTTGGGGTGAAATTTCGGACGATTTGTCGGAAGCGTTGCTTGCCGTAGTTCGAAAGTGGTTGAGATATCGCCGGGAGAAAAACTGGGAACTAGCAGACGCGTTAAAGTCAGCGGCTTTAAATGTCGGCATAGAGTTGCGCGCTACTCGTTCAGCGAATGGAGTAAATGGAGGCATCGCTAGCTTGAACGAGAACCCATCAACTTCCGTCGTGAAGGCATTGTTATGACCAAGGAGCGCCTGTACCTCTATGACACCACGCTGCGCGACGGGCAGCAGACGCAGGGCGTTCAGTTCTCGACCGCCGAAAAGGTCCAGATCGCGCAGGCGCTGGATGCTTTGGGGGTGGACTATATCGAAGGCGGCTGGCCCGGTGCGAACCCCACCGACAGCGCATTTTTCGACGCCGCGCCCAAGACGCGCGCCTGCCTGACCGCCTTTGGCATGACCAAACGGGCCGGGCGCTCGGCCGAGAATGACGACGTGTTGGCCGCCGTCATGAACGCCGGCACGCGGGCGGTCTGTCTGGTGGGCAAGTCGCATGACTATCACGTGACCGACGCGCTGGGGATCTCGCTGGAGGAAAATGTCGAGAACGTCCGCGCCTCGGTCGCGCATATCGTGGCGCAGGGGCGCGAGGCGCTGTTCGATGCCGAGCATTTCTTTGACGGCTACAAGGACAACCCCGCCTATGCCATGCAGGTCTGCCAAGCGGCGCTGGAGGCCGGTGCCCGCTGGGTGGTGTTGTGCGACACCAATGGCGGCGCGCTGCCGGCTGAAGTGGGGCGGATCGTGTCCGACCTGGTTGCCGCGGGCTTCCCCGGCGACCGGCTGGGCATTCACACCCACAACGACACCGAAAATGCCGTGGCCTGTTCCTTGGCCGCTGTGGATGCCGGCGCGCGCCAGATTCAGGGAACGTTGAACGGGCTGGGCGAGCGCTGCGGCAATGCCAACCTGACAGCCCTGATCCCGACGCTGCTGTTGAAGGAGCCCTATGCCTCGGCCTTCGAGATCGGCGTCAGTCGCGACGCGCTGACCGGTCTGACCCGCATCAGCCGCATGCTGGACGACATCCTGAACCGGGTGCCCAGCAAACAGGCGGCCTATGTTGGCGCCTCGGCCTTTGCGCACAAGGCAGGGCTGCATGCCAGCGCGATTCTCAAGGACCCTTCGACCTATGAACATGTCGACCCGGCCACCGTGGGCAATGCGCGGATCATTCCGATGTCGAACCAGGCGGGCCAATCTAACCTGCGCAAACGCCTGACCGAAGCCGGATTGCAGGTCGAGCCGGGCGACCCGGCGCTGGGGCGCATTCTGGAACGGATCAAGGCACGCGAAGCCGAAGGCTATTCCTATGACACCGCGCAGGCTAGTTTCGAGCTGCTGGCCCGCGATGAACTGGGCCAGCTGCCGCAGTTCTTCGAGGTCAAGCGCTACAAGGTCACGGTCGAGCGGCGCAAGAACAAGTACAACCAGATGGTCAGCCTGTCCGAGGCGGTCGTCGTGGTGAAGGTGGATGGTGAGAAGAAGCTTTCGGTCAGCGAGTCGATGGACGAAAACGGCAGCGACCGTGGCCCGGTGAACGCGCTGGCCAAAGCTTTGGCCAAGGATCTGGGGCAGTACTCGCCCATCCTGGACGATATGCACCTGGTGGACTTCAAGGTGCGCATCACCCAGGGCGGGACCGAGGCGGTGACCCGCGTCATCATCGACAGCGAAGACGGGCAGGGGCGGCGCTGGTCCACGGTGGGGGTCAGCGCGAACATCGTCGACGCCTCGTTCGAGGCGCTGCTGGAGGCGATCCAGTGGAAGCTGGTGCGCGATTGCAGCCCGCAATCGGTGGTGGCCGAGTGAGCGTGCCCTTCGACGACGACGTCAAGGCCTGCGCGGCGCTGGTCCACCGGGCCGACCCCGATCGGTTCATGGCCGCGATGGCGGCGCCGGTCCAGGCGCGGGCCGTGCTGTTTCCGATCTATGCGATGAATATCGAGGTCGCCCGCGCGCCGTGGGTCACCCAAGAGCCGATGATTGCCGAGATGCGCCTGCAATGGTGGCGCGACGCGCTGCAGGAGATCGCCGAAGGGCCCTCTGTGCGGCGGCACGAGGTGGTCACGCCCCTGTCGCGCGTCCTTTCCCCGCATCTGGCGGCGATGCTGGATGAATTCGTGGCCGTAAGGCGTTGGGATATCTACCGCGATCCGTTCGAGGATGAGGAACACTTCGAGGCCTATCTGACCCACAGCGCAGGGTCGCTGCTGGTCGCCGCGGCGCAAGCCCTGGGTGCCGCCGACGAAACGGTCCTGCGCGATTTTGGCTATGCGGTCGGTGTGGCGAACTGGTTCCGCGCCATCCCCGAGCTTGAAGCCCGCGGGCGCATTCCCCTGTTGGACGGAACGCCGGACGGGGTGCGTCAATTGGCCGAGCGGGCGCTGGACCGGATGGCCGCGGCCCGAGCACGGCGCGTCGATGTTTCGGATCAGGCGCGCCCGGCGCTTGTGGCCGGTTGGCAGGCCGAATGGGTGTTGCGCCGCGTGGTCGCTGACCCGACAGCGGTCAGCACGGGCGCTTTGAAACAAAGCGAGTTTCGTCGGCGGGCATCCCTGATCTGGACCGCGACCACAGGTCGGTGGTGATCAGGCCGTATCCGCGGCATCGGGTTTGAGCACCAGCCACAGCAGCGCGCCGCCCGCCAAGGTCAGCAATGGTACCATCGCCAGGTTGACGGCCGTCCATCCCTCGACCGGGGAGCCGCCCGAACAGTTCATCAATCCGCCCGAGGCCAGCGACGCAATCGTCACGCCTCCAAACACCAGCAGGTCATTCAGTCCCTGCACGCGGCCGCGTTCATGCACATCGTGCTGGGCCGCCAACATGCTGGTGGCGCCGATGAAACCGAAGTTCCAGCCAATGCCAAGCAGCACGAGGGCCAGAAAGAAGTTCCCGATCTCAACGCCTTGTAGGGCCACAACGCCCGCGCCGCCCAAAATCGCCAAACCGATCGCGACCATTTTCTCGGCCCCGAACCGGGCGATCAGGTGGCCGGTGAAGAAACTGGGAACATACATCGCCAGAACGTGGCTGGTGACCACATCCGCCGCATCACCTTCGGAGAAGCCACAGCCGACGACGGCCAGCGGCGTTGAGGTCATCACAAGGTTCATCAATGCGTACGAGACCATGGCACAGATGATGGCCACCGCAATACGTGGGGTTTTCAGCAACTCCAGCCGCGACCGGCCTTTGGGCGCATACTGTGACGGACGGTCGGGGGTCGGAATGTCCAGAAACAGGAATAGGACCGACCCTATGACGTTCACTGCGATCACTGCGAAATAGGTGCCCAGGAACGGAATGACATAGGCCTGCGAGGTCAGCTTGACGATCTGCGGCCCGATGATGGCGGCAGCCAGACCGCCGGCCATGACATAAGAGATCGCCTTGGGCCGGAATGCGTCTGAAGCAGTATCAGCGGCGGCAAAGCGATAGAAGCCATGTGCGCTCATGTAGATGCCGGTCAGCAGGCTGCCGACAAGAAAGACAGGGAACGACCCCAGGTACAGGCCATAGGCTCCTACGCCGCCGCCCACCGCTCCGGCGGTGGCACCGACCAGAAATCCGGCGCGGCGGCCCCAGCGCTGCATGATGGCCGAGACCGGCGTTGCCGCCAGCATCGAGCCCAAAACGATCAGCGAAATCGGCAGCGTGGCCAGGCAGGCGTTGCTGGCCAGCGACTGGCCCGCCAATCCGCCAACGATGAAGATCATCGGCATCTGTGCGCCCAGAATCGCCTGCGCCGCCACCAGAACGGCAACGTTGCGCTTGGCGCGGGTATCGTCGGGGGCTGTGCTGGTCATCGACATGCGCAAATGGGTATCGGCGAACCGGCGGACATACAAGCGGGTTGCATATGCGACAAAGCAGCCTAACCTGCGCCTTGAACCGCCACCCGGAGCCGCCATGACCGTTGGTCGAATTATCGAGACACCAGAATGCGTTGCGGAAGGGGCCGAGTGGCTGTCTGACACCTGTCCGCGCATGGCGCACGCGATCGAACTGACCCGCCCGTTGCCCCTGCGCCGCCGGCCCGACGGTTTCGCGCAACTGCTCAGCGCCATCGTCAGCCAGCAGGTCAGCGTGGCCTCGGCCAACGCGATTTGGGGGCGGATGCAGCAGGCCGGCCTGACCGGGCCGCGCAAGATCAAATGGGCCACCGATGATGACCTGCGCGCAGTCGGGCTGAGCCGTCAGAAGATCCGCTATGCCCGTGCGCTGGCCGAGGCGCGGATCGACTACAAAGCCCTGCGCGAGGTACCCGATAACGTGGTCATTGCGACGCTGACCCAAGTGCCGGGCATCGGGGTCTGGACGGCCGAGATTTATGCCATGTTCTCGCTGGGGCGGGCGGATGTGATCGCGTCGGGCGATCTGGCCCTGCAGGAGGCCGCGCGGATGCTGTACAGCCTGCCAGATCGGCCGACCGACAAGGCGCTGCGGCAGATGGCCAAGGCGTGGTCGCCGTGGCGGTCGGTTGCAGCCCGGGTTCTGTGGGCCTATTACCGCGTGGCCAAGGATAGGGAAGGGATCAGATGACAAGGGTTTTGAACGCGCTCCGCAAAGAGCCGGTTTCGGGTGACACGCGCTCGGTCGTGGTGTTCGTGCATGGCTATGGCGCCAACGGGGCCGATCTGCTGGGGCTTGCGGATGTTCTGGGCGAACACCTGCCCGACACGCTGTTCGTGGCCCCCGACGCACCCGAGCAGATCCCCGGCATGCCCAACGGCTTCCAGTGGTTTCCGATCCCGTGGATCGACGGTTCGTCCGAAGAGGAGGCCCGACGCGGCATGGAAATGGCGGTCGAGGATTTCAACGCCTTTCTCGACGCCCTGATGGTGGACGAGGACGTGCTGCCCGAGCAGGTGGTGCTGTTCGGCTTTTCCCAAGGCACGATGATGGGCCTGCACGTGGCCCCGCGCCGCGAAGACCCGGTGGCTGGCGTGATCGCGTTTTCCGGCCGCCTGTTGGAGCCTGACCTGCTGGCCGACGAGGTGGTCAGCCGGATGCCCGTGCTGCTGGTGCATGGCGATGCCGATGACATGGTGCCGCCGCAATCGCTACCCGAGGCCGCCGAGGCCCTGCAGCGCGCGGGTTTCAAGGAGGTCTATGCCCACATCATGAAGGGCACCGGCCATGGAATCGCACCCGACGGGCTGGGCGTCGCGCTGGCCTTCATGCGCGACAAGCTGAGCCTGTGACTGGGTAGAGTCACCCCCACAGGTGACCCTCGGCAAATTCCACCGAATTTCCGGCCGGGTCGCGCACATAGAGCGACCGGGCCCCGTTGGGCCAGTCGAATTCGGCCTCGACAGGGACGTTCCAGTCCAACAAATGCTTGCGCATCGACGCGATCTGATCGCGCGTCAGGATCAGGCACACATGCCCCGAACCGCGAGCGCCATGCGGCGGCACCGGCAGGTCCGGGTTGGTCGGAGGCCGTTCTGTCTGGTCAGCGTTGAACAAAAGCAACACCGAGGCGCCGACCCGGAAGAACACGTGCCGGCCCTCCACGCGCTGAATGCGTTCCAAGCCCAGAACCTCGCCATAGAACCGTTCGGCGGCATCCAGATCATCGACATACAGCGCGGCCTCGAGAATGCCCGAAGGCGACGGGATTCCGGCTGCTACTTTCATGGCGACATGATATCGGACATCGCCGAAAAAGTCACCGCCGCGGACGCCTGTCCCGCTTGCGTTGGGGGGCGGTTTCCAGAACGGGCAACGGCAGACTGTCCCAGCTGCCGGGGGCGAGGTCGTCCAGGGTCCAGTCCCCGATCTTGGCGCGGATCAGGCGCAGGGTGGGGTGGCCCACGGCGGCCGTCATGCGGCGCACCTGACGGTTGCGCCCTTCGCGCAGGGTCAGTTCCAGCCAGCAATCCGGCACCGTCTTGCGGTCGCGGATCGGTGGGGTGCGCGGCCACAGGCCTTGGGGTTCGTCGATCAGCCGCGCCTTGGCTGGGCGGGTCATGCCGTCATTCAACTCCACCCCGTCGCGCAGGGCCCGAATGGCCGCCGCATCCGGGATGCCCTCGACCTGGACCCAATAGGTTTTGGGAATCTTGTGCTTGGGGTCCGCGATATGGGATTGCAGCCGCCCATTGTCGGTCAGCAGCATCAGCCCCTCGCTGTCGCGGTCCAGCCGCCCGGCCGGATATACACCCGGCAAGTCTATGAAATCCGACAGGGTGCGGCGCGGCGAGTCGGCGTTTTGCCGGTCGGTGAATTGCGGCAGCACGTCGAACGGCTTGTTGAAACGGATGAACCAGGACATGGGGCTCGCATACCCGCGGTTCATCGCCAGCGCAAGCTGTGGATAACTGTCACGCGCTTGTTACGGCCGCTGCCTATCATGCTCTCGAGATATTGTGGAAACTCAGGGCTTGCCAGAGCTTTGCCACGATATATAGTTGAATCAAGACCGGGGCGGGTGCTCCCCGCTCTGGTGTCCCATACAGGCAGCCGAGAGCGAGGAGCGATTCTGCGATGGACGGAGATTTCAGGACCGAATTTGTCAGGGAGCCGGGTGCGCTGAAGCACCATCCGGCCTTGGTTTTGAACGCCGATTACCGCCCGCTGTCCTACTATCCGCTGTCGCTGTGGCCCTGGCAGGAGGCGATAAAGGCCGCCTGGCTGGATCGGGTCGATATCATCGCCGAATATGACGAGGTGGTCCGCAGCCCCAGCACGGTGATCCGAATACCGTCGGTGGTTGTCCTGAAAGACTACGTGAAACCCAGAAAGCGCGTGGCCTTCACGCGCTTTAATTTGTTTCTGAGGGATGAGTTCCGCTGTCAGTATTGCGGCAGCCGGGGCGAGTTGACTTTTGACCATGTGGTGCCGCGCGCGGCCGGAGGCGTCACCAGTTGGCAGAACGTGGTCGCCGCCTGCAGCCCGTGCAATCTGCGCAAGGGGTCGAAATCGTTGCGCCAAGCCGGGATGAGCCTGCGCAAGCCGCCGCGCCAGCCCGATGCCGAGATGCTGCAGAACATCGGGCGGAAGTTTCCGCCCAACCACCTGCACGAAAGCTGGATCGACTTTCTGTATTGGGATGCGGAACTGGACGCCCAGTAGGGTCAGCGCGCGCGCCAGGCGGCCAGCCAGACCAGAACCAAACCTGCGGACAGCAGTGCATTCCAACCGGCCATGGACAGGCCGAACATCTCCCACGGGATTTCGTCGCAGCGCACCAGTGGGGCGGCCATGATCTGTTCCATCAATTCTTCCGTCGACAGGCCGCTGATGCTGCCCGAGGTGCAGCTGGACGGGCCTTCCCATAGCCCGCGCTCGACCCCGGCGTGATAGATGCCGATGCCCGAGGTGGTAGCGGCGGCTGCCGCGCCGAGAAGCGGCAGGAGGCGTACGCCCGGCAGGGCGAAGGCCAAGGCGCCGATCGCGATCGCCGCGCCATGTGGATAGCGTTGCCAGAAGCACATTTTGCAAGGTGCCATTCCGCCGATGTATTGAAAGGCCCAGGCCCCCAGCAGCAATCCCAGGGATCCGGTGGCGGCCAGAAGAATGAGTGTGCGTTTGCGCGTCATACGTATTTCACCACCAGAAATCCGCCGATCAGCAGAAAGATGAAAAGGGTGAACATTAAACCCAGACGTTTTTCGATGAAATCGCGGATCGGTTCCCCAAAGCCCCAAAGCAGCCCGGCAACCATGAAGAACCGCAGCGCACGCGCCAGAATGGATGTCGCGATGAAGGTGCCCAGCGGCATGCCCGTCCAGCCGGACATGATCGTGATGACCTTGTAGGGGAAGGGCGTGACGCCGGCGGTCAGAACTGCCCAGAACCCGAAATCGTTGAACCGCTGGTTGAATTCTTCCATGGCGTGGGCCTTGCCCATGGCCTCGAGGATAGGCTGGCCCACGCTTTCGTAGAAGAAGGCCCCGATGGCATAGCCGAGCATCCCACCCAGCACCGAGGCAACCAGGGCCACGGTGGCGATCAGCCAGGCGCGCGACGGGCGCGCAAGAATCATCGGGATCATCAGAACATCGGGCGGGATCGGAAAGAACGAGCTTTCGATGAATGCCACGACGGCCAGCGCCCACAGGGCATGCGGGTGATCGGCCAGACGGATGGTCCAGTCATACAGCGATCGCAGCATTTGCACCAAATTCCACTGTTCAAGTCTGACGAGGCAAATCATGTGCACGCCCCAGCGTCAACCTCTTGCGCTATCGCGCTGCCCTGTCTTTGGTGATTTTTGCCTCTGGACCTTCGCACGCTTGGGCGGTAATTCAATGCGCGTGGCCCAAGTGGCGGAATGGTAGACGCAGGGGATTCAAAATCCCCCGGTAGCAATACCGTGTGAGTTCGAGTCTCACCTTGGGCACCACGCTGAATTTTCACCAAAACACGAAAATGCGTTGACCAGAGCGGCGTTCGGCCCGCCGTTCCTTGCAACGACAGTTGTGGCGACGGGCATGGTACGAACGGCCGTGACATAGCGGTGCGCCGGGTCGGCAGGGTCAACGGGCGGTTGCTGCGCCCACTTGCCGCGAAAGGCCGGCGTGCCGAGTCGTGTGGCAGGGGGGAATTATTCCGGCCCATCGTCACATCTGCGGCGGGTAGGGTGCCCCAAGGTCAGAAGGCTTGACAAAGCGTCAAGGTGACACAAACCTCGAACCTGTTGGGAGAAATTGGGAATACAGATGGTTGCATCCGTTGCATGACGCGTCGGATTGCCCTATCCGCTCGATCCCCGGACCGGGTTCTTGACCCGTCTTCCGTCAAAAAGCAAAAAATCTTGGGAGTCCTCAAATGATCAAGAAAAGCAAGCTGAGCCTGGGTGCGGTCGTCACTGCCGCGCTGATGGCCCCCGCGGCCTATGCCGAAGAATTCATCACCATCGGCACCGGCGGCGTGACCGGCGTGTACTACCCGACCGGTGGCGCGATCTGCCGTCTGGTGAACAAGGGCCGCAAGGAACATGGCGTGCGCTGCTCGGTCGAATCGACGGGTGGGTCGGTCTACAACATCAACACCATCCGCGAAGGCGAGCTGGAGTTCGGTGTGGCCCAGTCGGACTGGCAGTACCATGCCTATAACGGCACTTCGAAATTCGAAGAAGCCGGCCCGTTCGAGGGCCTGCGCGCCGTGTTCTCGGTGCACCCTGAACCGTTCACAGTAGTGGCCCGCGCCGATTCCGGCATCAAAAACTTCGAAGACCTGAAGGGTAAGCGCGTCAACATCGGCAACCCCGGTTCCGGTCAGCGCGGCACCATGGAAGTGCTTATGGAAGCGGTGGGCTGGACGACGGATGATTTCGAACTGGCCACCGAGCTGAAAGCCGCCGAACAGTCGGCCGCCCTGTGCGACAACCAGATCGACGCGATGGTCTATACCGTCGGCCACCCCTCGGGTTCGATCCAGGAAGCGACCACCGCATGTGATTCCGTACTGGTCAACGTGACCGGCCCGGCGGTCGACAAGCTGGTCGAGGACAACTCGTTCTACCGCAAGGCCTCCATCCCCGGCGGCATGTATCGCGGCACCGACGAGGACGTGCAGACCTTTGGTGTGGGCGCAACCTTCGTGACCTCGGCCGATGTGTCGGAAGATGCGGTCTATGCCGTTGTCAGCTCGGTCTTCGAGAACTTCGAAGACTTCAAAAAGCTGCACCCGGCCTTCGCCAACCTCAAGCCTGAGGAAATGATCAAGGACGGCCTGTCCGCTCCGCTGCACCCGGGTGCCGAGAAATACTATCGCGAAAAGGGCTGGATCCAGTAATCCGGCTTTGACCCAAGACCGCGAGGCGCCCAACGGCGCCTCGTTTCCGCCGGCGGGAGGCCGGACAAAAAACAAAGCAGGCCAAGAACCGGCCGCGGGACGGGAGATTTTTAATGAGCGCTGACCCTCAGGGCAATCGTCCGCTATCCGAAGAAGAACTGCAGGAACTGGTCGCATCCTCGGACGCGGGTGCGCGTGATCCAGCGGGCAACGTCGGGCTGTTCTTGGCCATCGTCGCGGCGATCTGGTCGATTTTCCAGGTCATTCTGGCCTCGCCACTGTCGAACGTCATCCTGCCC
This sequence comes from Ruegeria sp. BHSC037, assembly GCF_059613045.1. Lineage (NCBI taxonomy): Bacteria > Pseudomonadati > Pseudomonadota > Alphaproteobacteria > Rhodobacterales > Roseobacteraceae > Ruegeria > Ruegeria sp. BHSC037. Next base: position 9,654 of record NZ_JBXWRT010000015.1, on the reverse strand, counting down.
GGCAGCATCGTCAATAACGCGCGTCAGTTCCACCTGGCTTTCGCGTTGTTTCTGGCCTTTGCGGCCTATCCGGCGCTGAAATCCAGCCCGCGCAACTACATTCCGATCCAGGACTGGATCATGGGCGTTCTGGGCGCTGGCGTGGCGCTTTATGGATATTTCTTCTACGACAAGATCGTGAATGCCGGCGGCTTGGCTGACGACGTGGACAAATGGGTCGCCTTGGGTGGTCTGCTGCTGCTGTTCGAGGCCGCGCGACGTGCGCTCGGCCCGGCAATGGCGATCATCGCGACGATCTTCCTGGCCTATGTGTTCTTCGGCTCGTCCGAATGGGTTCCCGAAGTGATCCGCTGGAAAGGTGCCAGCCTGAAAAAAGCCATGAGCCACATGTGGATCACGTCCGAGGGCGTGTTCGGCATCGCCTTGGGTGTTTCGACCAAATTCGTGTTCCTGTTCGTTCTGTTCGGCGCGCTGCTGGACAAGGCCGGTGCGGGGAACTACTTCATCAAGATGGCGTTTGGCGCGTTGGGCCACCTGCGCGGAGGGCCGGCCAAGGCCGCCGTCGTCGGCTCGGCCGCAACCGGCCTGATTTCAGGCTCGTCCATCGCCAACGTCGTCACCACCGGCACCTTTACCATCCCGCTGATGAAACGCGTGGGCTTTTCCAGCGAACAGGCCGGCTCGGTCGAGGTTGCCAGTTCGGTCAACGGCCAGATCATGCCGCCCGTCATGGGGGCGGCCGCCTTTCTGATGGTGGAATACGTGGGCATCTCGTATGTCGAGGTGATCACCCACGCCTTCCTGCCGGCGGCGATTTCTTACATCGCGCTGGTCTATATCGTGCATCTCGAGGCCGTGAAGCGAAACATGCCCACCCTGGGCGACCGCGACGTACATCTGGCGCGCACGGTCGTGGGGATGCTGATGTTCTTCCTGGTGTTTGCGGGGCTGTGTTATGGCTCGCAATACCCGGTCGAAGCGGTCACCGCTTGGGCGCCGTCCAGCGCGGGGCTGATCCTCAGCCTGATCGTATGCGCGATCTATGTGGCCTTGGTCTATCTGGCCGCGCAGGTGCCTGACCTTGAGCCCGACGACCCGAACGCGACCGAAGTGAAGCTGCCGGTGATCTCCGAGATCTACAAGGCCGGCCTGCATTACCTCCTGCCGATCGTCGTTCTGGTGTATTTCCTGATGATCGAACAGAAATCGCCGGGTCTGTCGGCCTTCTGGGCGACGGCGCTGCTGTTCGTGATCCTGCTGACACAGAAACCGCTCAAGGCGATTTTCCGCGGGCAAAGCGATCTGGCGAATGCCTTTGTCGATGGGGTCGCCGATCTGTGGCAGGGCCTGATCGACGGTGCGCGCAACATGATCGGTATCGCGCTGGCCACGGCCACCGCGGGCGTGATCGTCGGCACCGTGACCCTGACTGGCGTGGGGCAGGTGATGGCCGATCTGGTCGAGTTCCTGTCCGGCGGCAACCTGATCCTGATGTTGGTCATGGTCGGGCTGCTGAGCCTGATCCTGGGCATGGGGCTGCCGACCACCGCGAACTATATCGTCGTCAGCTCGCTGATGGCGGGCGTTGTGGTGGAACTGGGCGCGCAAAGCGGCCTAATCGTGCCGTTGATCGCCGTGCATCTGTTCGTGTTCTACTTCGGTATCATGGCCGACGTGACGCCGCCCGTGGGCTTGGCCAGCTTTGCCGCGGCCGCCGTGTCGGGGGGCGACGCGATCAGGACCGGGTTCATCGCCTTCTTTTACAGCCTGCGCACCGTTGCGCTGCCTTTCGTGTTCATCTTCAACACCGACCTGCTGCTGATCGACGTCACCTGGGTCGAAGGGATCATAGTGGCCGTATTCGCCACGATTGCCATCCTTGTGTTCACAGCTGGCACGATGGGATATTTCCTGACCCACAATCGCATTTATGAAAGCGTCGCCCTGATCGCGATCGCCTTCGCGCTGTTCCGCCCGGATTTCCTCATGGATCGAATCTCGCCCTCGCATCTCGAGGTCGAGCCGGCCGGGTTCGTGCAGGCCGTGGGCGAGGCGGAGCCCGGCACGGAGGTGCGGGTGGTGGTCAGCGGGCCGGATTTCGACACCGGCAACTCGACCGAGACCACGGTCGTCGTCACCGTCGGGTCCGAAGCCGATGGCGCGGCGCGGGTCGAGGCCATGGGCTTTCTGCTGATCGAAGAGGACGGACTGGTTAAGATGGACGAACCGATGTTCGGCGCGCCCATCGCCGACAGTCTGGCCAATTTCGACTATTACGGCGACGAGCCGGTGCGCATCGCATCCGCCGATCTGCCGGTCAGCCAGCCGCCGAAACAGCTGATCTACATCCCGGCCATGTTGCTGCTGGGGTTGATCGCCTTCCTGCAACGCGGCCGTGCCGCCAGACAAGAGGTACCCGCATGAGCAAATCGGTTCTGTGCGCCGTAGACATCAGCAACGGCAAGATCGACGCCCCGGTCCTGAAAGAAGCGGTCAAACTTGCCGATCTGGACGGAGCGCAACTGGACGTGGTGACCGTATTACCGGATTTCGGTGAAAGCTGGGTGTCAGGATTCTTCAAGCCGGATTTCCACGAAAAAGCCACGCAAGAGGCCCATGACCAGTTGGTCGCCCTGTGCGAGGATGTGCTGGGCGCCGAGCGCAATGCCTCGATCCGGCATGTGGTGGCCACCGGCACGGCCTATCAAGAGATTCTAAAAACCGCCGAAAGCGCCGGCAGCGATTTGATCGTGATCGGTGCGCACAAGCCGGATTTCAAGGACTACCTGCTGGGGCCGAACGCCGCGCGGGTCGTGCGGCATTCGGATGTTTCGGTCTACGTCGTCCGCTAGGGCGGCGATCCATACCCCGTCATTTCAAGGTAGCCGCGCCCGACGTGGCTGCCTGACACGGTGACCGGCCCCTCCCAATAGGCAAATCGGGTGCCCATCCAGGCGCCGGAGTTCAGGGCATTGACGCGAATATCGACCCCCTTGGCCGGTAGCGATATCGCCCATTCGGTCGGGATGTCGCGCCCGTCCACCAAACTGGTCTGCACGGGCGTGAACCGGATCTGACCATCGGGCAGGGACTGGCTGGTGCCTTCGGCATCGATCCAGGTCGCGGCCGTGAAATCGCCCCGCCCGCCGCGCAGCCGAAAGGCCATCATCTTGTCGCCCGTGTCGAATGTCAGCGAGAACCAGTCCCACCCGGACTGATCAGCAGCCAGCGGTTGCGAGGACCACTCGCGATCCAGCCAGCCTTCGCCGGTGACTTGCACATCGCGGTCGGGCAGGTGCAGTATCCCTGAAACCGCGTATCTGGGTTGCGAATAGTAATAGCTGGCTTGCCCCTCACCGGATTTGACCGAATACCCACCGTCGCCATGGAACACCAGGGGGCCTTCCGCCGCTAGGGTCAGGTCATAGCCGAAATCGGCCCCGTTGGCGCGCAGTGTCAGCGCGTCGATGGTGTCGCCGCGCATGTGCCATTCGTCGATCCAGGCCTCGAACGGGTTGGCTGTGACCCCGGCCTGCCCGATGCCGCCACGCGCCAGGCGTTCGGCAAAGAAGTGGGTGTCCGGTGTCGTCAGGCCGGCATGACCCATCCACAGCTGTGGACTCTGCCAGCCGCTCTCCTCGAATGGCCGCAGCGCCGAGCGGAACAGGGTCCACTGGATGCCATACTCCTGCCCGTCCGCGCCGGTCAGGTTGGCGGTCAGGTACCACCATTCGATGCGGAAGGTCGGGTGCGGGCCGTGATCGACCGGGAAGTCGAAGCGATAGCCCGGCTGCGGGATTTCAAAGCCTTCGGCGCTGCTGCCCAGACCGGCAAAGCCTTGGGCAGATGCCGCAAAAGGGGCCAGCAGCAAAAAAACAAGCGCCTTAACGTTCATTGGCAAAAACCTTCAGCAGGTCGGCGGGTGGAACGCGGCGCAATCGCCACGCCGGCAGGGCGGCGGCCAGCAGGGCGGCGATGGCCGTCAGGACGAAAAGCTGCACCCAGGCCCAGGGAAACAGGAACATGGGCAGACGCCAGCCAAACGCCTGAACGTTGATGACCGACAGCAGGATCCAGGCAAGCACCAGCCCCAAGGGCAAGGCAAGGCAGGCGGTCAGGGCGGCCAGCAGCACGCTGCGCAACAGTTCCAATGCCGCCAGCCGAGGCCGGGTCAGCCCAAGCGCCCAGACCGGAGCGATCTGCGGCAAACGCTGTGTCCACAGTGTCAGCAGGCTGGTGAATATGGCGAATCCGGCGACGCCCAGCGTCAGCACGTTCAACGCCGAGGTCACGACGAACGTCTTTTCGAAGATCGCACGCGACTGCGCCTTGATGGTCGCTTGCGGCACCACGGCACCCGGGCCCAGGTCGAACCGCGCGCGCAAGGCATCGGCCAGAGGGGCAGCCTGAGTCGGGTCGATCCGTACGCCGAACCGGCGGTTCTCGGCCTCGGGCGCGATCTGATCGAAAAGGTCCATGGCCACAATGGCCTGCCCAGTCGGATTGCCATAGTCGGAATAGACCCCCGTAATCGTCAATGTCTTGCCGGGCGCAAGGGGCAAGCGGTTGCCGGGCCACAGATCGGCGCGGCGGGCCAGTTGTTCGTTGATCAGAATACCCCCGCCTTGAAACAGCGTGTCCCAGACATCGGGGTCGCCGGCGACCAGCGGCCAGTGTTCGCGATAGGTCGGGTGATCGACGATGCCATACAGGAACAACGGCCCAGTTTCATGGGACAGCTCGACGTTGCGGATCGGCAGAACCGCCTCGGCGCGCGGCTCAAGCCAGGCCTGGATCTGCCGGCCTTGATCCGAGTCCTCGGCCGTCACGTACAGTTCCGACACCAACCGCTGATCGAGCCAGCCAAGGAAGGTCAGCCGAAAGCTGGATACCATTGTGCCCACGCCGATATTCGCCGCCAGCGCCAGCTGCAACGCCATCAACGCCAGAGACAGCCCCGGCAACTGCGTCTGCATGTCCGCCCAGACCCATTGCGCCACCGGCTTTCCTGCGCGCCGGCCAAAGACGCGCAGGGCGGTCGACACAAGTATCGGCAGCAGCAGCGCGCTGCCGGTCAGGATGCCGCCCAACAGGACAAAGCCCACCACCAGCCCGTCGAACAGGGAATACGCGGCAATTCCTGCCACACAGACAATCAGCCCGGTCAAGGCGCTGGCGCGGTGGCCGGTTCCGCCGCGCCACGCCTGTACGCCGGGCGCGGCCAGCAGAGGCAGCTTGGCCAGCCGCCACAACGCCTGTCCGCTGGCCAGAATCGTGCCGCCCACGGCCATCGCCAGCCCGGCGGCGGCCCATTCCGGCCGCAGGTGCAACTGCCCCTGGACCGGTGCGCCGTACAGACCGCGCAGGGTGGCGGCCACGTCGGGCAACAACGCGCCAGCCAGCAGATGCCCCAGAATCAGACCCAGCGTTCCGCCGATCAGGGCAATTACGACCAGTTCGGCCAACATCAGCCGCGACAGTGTAGCCAGCGGCACTCCAAGCGCGCGCAGGGTCCGAACCATGCCGCGCCGCTGCGCGAAGGCCAGCCCGACCGTGCCATGAACGATGAACAGCCCCACCGCAAAGGACAACAGCCCGAAGGCCGAGAGGTTCAGGTGAAAACTGTCGGTCAGGCGCGCCGTGTCGACTCGGCTGTCCGGGCCCCGGCGGCGCAGGTCGGGCGCAACCTGATCCAGCGGCGGTCGCGCACGGGGCTGGTCGGGCAGCACCACCAGGCGCGTCAGAATGCCCGACCGACCCAGAAGGGTTTCGGCGGTGCCGATATCCGTCAGGACCAGATCCGGCGGCAGCGCCGTGCTGGTCAGGATCGGAGGCAGATCCGGCCGCTCAGAAAGCTGCGCAGCCAGATCGGGTGTGGCAAACAACCGACCGGGTGCGGTCAATACGGTTTCGGGGGCGGGTGGGTTCCCCTGCGGATCAGTCAGCGCCGGCAGGGCCGGGTAGGTGACCATGTCGACCCCCATCAGGCGCACGGATCGTCCGCCTGCGTCGATCCGGTCGTCCAGAACCGCGGCGACCTGCCAGCCCGAACGGCGCAGCGCGACGTAGCTTTCCAACGGGATGCGCCCCGAGGGATGGATCAACTCGTCCAGTTGCCCCAGCCCCAGTTGCGCATTGGCCCGGTCATAGCTGGCGCGCGCCTCGGCATTGATGGCCTGAACGGCCGACCACAACCCGGTCGCCAGGGCGATACCGGTCAGCAGGGTGGCCAATTGCACGCGGTGCCAGCGCCAATGCGACCACAGCGCCTGTAGGGCGGTGCCGATCATGCGATCCGGCCATTGGTCAGATGTGCCTGCCTGTCCAAGCGAGCCGCGATGGCCTGGGAATGCGTGACGAGCAGCAGCGCGGCGCCGGTTTCCGCAACCAGCGCCAGCATCAGATCCAGCACCGCGGCGCTGGCGGTTTCGTCCAGGTTGCCGGTGGGCTCATCAGCCAGCAGCAGCCGAGGCCGAACCGCCAGGGCGCGCCCGATGGCCACCCGTTGCTGCTGTCCGCCCGAGAGGCCTTCAGGATAACGCTCGGTCAGATCGGACAGCCCCAACCGCCGGATCAGATGCGCCTCCCACTCGGGGTCGTGCCGGGCTGCCAGCCGCGCATGGAACGACAGGTTCTGCGAGACGGTCAGCGACGGGATCAGGTTGAACTGCTGGAACACCAGCGCCACATGCGTCCGGCGCAGCGCCGCGCGGTCGGCGTCGCCGAGCCGCGACAGAGCGGTGCCATCCAGAAGAATCTCTCCGCTGTCGAACCGGTCTAGGGTGGCCGCGAGGTTCAGCAGCGTGCTCTTGCCGCTGCCGCTTTCGCCGGTCAGGGCGAGGGTCTGCCCCTGATCCAGAGACAGCGAAACACCGTTCAGAACCGGGCGCCCGCCGGGATAGGTTTTGTGGATATCGTGAAACTCCAGCAACATGTCAGGGCCTGTCATACTCCACCCCAGAATGTGCGGCACGCGGCGCCGGTGTCCAGTGCCCGAACTCCACGCGTTCATTTCGCCGCACGTGGACGTCCCTTGTGCCGGGCTCTTGATGCCGTCATTCTTCGAGTTCGGGGTTGGACAATTGCCGGAGTGAGACATGACATTGCTGCAACAGATCCTTTGGGGCAGCTTCTATCTGGGGCTGTGTTTCCTGATCGAGATCGGGTTGCTGACCTGGTGCGTTTTGGTGCTGCGCCGGCTGGACCAGAACTGGCAGAGCCGCAGCCGCATCCTGCGTACCGCCGGACCCATCGCCTTTTCCCTGGGTGTGATCGTCGCGGCGCACACCGTTCAGGTCTGGATCTGGGCGGTGGTCTGGGTTCTGGGTGACGTGTTGCCCGACTGGAACTCGGCGCTGTATTTTTCGTTGGTGACCTTCACCACGCTGGGCTACGGCGACATCGTTCTGGGGGAGGGGTTACGCATCTTCGGCGCTTTTGCATCCGTGACCGGGCTGCTGGCCTTTGGCCTGTCCACGGCCTTTCTCGTCGCGTTGATGACCCGGATGTTCGAAGAACACGTGAACCCCTAGAGGATAGGGGCGAACAGGCGGGCCAGCGGGGCCCCATGGCGGATATGCGGCGGCTGTTGGATCAGCCGGCGCGTCAACTCATAGCTGTTCTCGAAATCGGTGCGCAGCATGTCGGCCACTGCCTCGGCCGCGCGTTTGTCGAAGAACAGGGCCATCGCCTCGAAGTTCAGCCGGAACGAGCGGTTGTCGAGATTTGTGGTACCGACGGCCGCCAGCGTGTCATCGACCACGAAGGCCTTTTGATGCATGAACCCGTCGGTATAGCGCAGGACGCGCACGCCGCAGTCGCGAATCTCGTCGAAATAGGCGAAGGCCGCCAGCCAGGGCAGACGATGGTCGATCGCGTCGGGCACCAGGATGCGCACGTCCACGCCCCGCAGGGCGGCATTCTTCAGCGCGGACATGATGTCGATGTCGGGCACGAAATAGGGCGAGGCAATCCACACGCGGTCGGTCGCCGCGGCAATCGCGGCGAAGAACATCATCGCCCCGGTTTCCGTGTCGTCGCCGGGACCGGTCGCCACCAGCAGCGCGTTCATGTTCCGGTCGGATTCGCTGCCTGCCCAGTCCAGCAGATCGATCAGGTCTTCGCCGCGGGCCCAGTGCCAGTCCTCGGTGAAGATCAACTGCAACTGGCGCACGATATGGCCAGTCATCCGGATGTGGGTGTCGCGCCAGCGGCCGAATTCGGGATCCTGGCCAAGGTATTCGATGCCGACATTGTGGCCGCCGATGAATCCGATCTCGCCATCGACGATCACGGTCTTGCGGTGGTTGCGGTAATTCAGCTGGAACCTGAAATTCGGTCCGCGCTGGTCCCGTGGGTCGGCTACGTCCACACCGGCCCGGCGCAGCTCTTCCAGATAGGCCGATGGCAGGCCATAGCTGCCGACCGCGTCGGTCATGAAGCGTACATGCACGCCACGGCTGGCCGCGTCGATCAGCTTTTCCTGAAGTTCGATCCCAAGCGCATCGTCGCGCACGATATAGAACTGGATCAGAACGTATTTTTGCGCCCGATCGATCGCGGCGAAGATCGCCTCAAACGTCGCCTGGCCATCTACCAGCAGGTCCATGCTGTTGCCACGGCAGACGGGCAGGTGGGCTAGGGCCTCGAACGGCCTAGGATTGATCGAAAGGCCGGTAGGGTCGGGTTTGGCGGCGTCGGAAAAGGCGCGAATGCCTTCGACCACGCGTTCGCTTTCCTTGCGTGCGATGTGATAACCGCGAAACCGGTGATGGCCGAGAAACAGGTACAGTGGAACCGCCAGAAAGGGCGCCGAAAGCAGAAACACCGCCCACCCGACGGCCCCTTGCGGCGTGCGCGCCGTCTGCGCCGCCCGCACCGAGAAAAACACCGCGACGCAATAGACGGCAAAGACCGATAGCGAGGCGATGAATGTCCACATTGGGGGCAACCCTTCCGCGCTTCAGTTCGATCCGGTGAAAACCCGGGACCAGTCCTTGGCCATGTCCACGATAACTCAGCCCATTTCCGGGCCTTTGTCCAGACCGTCGACAAGGCGCCCGATGTGGCTGTCGCGGTCATATGCCCATTCCCGTTCGGCGTCGGTGTGGTGGATCAGAACCCCCATCCGCGGCCCGTCGCCGGCGGTGGTCCATTCGAGCATTGCGAAATCACCTTACGAGTTTCCGACAGCCATGATGGGGCGTTTGCCAATCGTGCGCTCGGTGTTGATGGGCTTGCCCTCGTTGTCGTCGATGAACGCCAGCGCGGGCGTCTTCATGATCGTGGGCGCGCCATCCACCAGTTCGTAAACGCGTTAGGCATAAGTTCCCAGAACCTGGTTGGGGGGTATCCCGTAGGCATCCTGGGTAAAGACGCGCATGAAATGTACCCCGCCACCCGAGACGATATAGGTCGTGAACCCTTCGTCGCGCAGGTCTCTGAGCAGCTCGACCATGGGCTGATAGGTCATCTGGTCATAAGCCAGCCCCGTTTGGGGATGGCGCACGGTCTGGAACCATTCGGCGACGGCTGGGTGGAACGCCTCGACGCTCAGGCGCGAATGCGTGGCGCTGACGACTTCGATCAGGGCGTCCTCTCCGCCCCTCAATGCGGTCTCGGCGTCGCCCCTGGCGGCGGCTTCCAACGTCGGCG
>NZ_JBXWRT010000014.1:0-120846 GCF_059613045.1 Ruegeria sp. BHSC037 | reverse complement strand
GCAGGATGACCCGCCGGAAGGTCTGCCAGGAATTCGCCCCCAGCGTCAGCGAGGATTCATCCAGGCTGCGGTCCAGCTGTGACATGCTGGCGATGCCGGCGCGCACACCCACCGGCATGTTGCGAAAGATGAAGCTGACCACCAGGATGACACCGGTTCCCGTGATCTCGATCGGGGGCACGTTGAACGCCAGAATATAGCTGACGCCGATCACCGTGCCGGGAATGGCAAAGGACAGCATGGTGCCGAATTCGAAGGCGTTCTTGCCCGCAAAATTCTGCCGGGTCAGAAGGTAGGCCGTCACCAGACCCACGGCGGCGGTCAGCGGGGCGGCGATGGCGGCGATGGTTATGGTGGTCCAAAAACTGTCCCAGGCGGCGCCGGTCCAGCGGATGCCTTCCGCGTCCAGCCGCACCGAGAAGGCGGTGACGTAGTGCTTGAAGGTCAGCGTGTTGTTGACCCCCCACAGCTCGACCACGCTGCCGTAGACGATCATCGCATAGACGACCACCGTGAACAGCGCCCAGCCCAGCGCGATTACCGCTACCGGGATCGACAGGCCCGTGGGCATCAGTGGATGCACACCGGAATCGCCCTTGCCGGTCACGGTGGTATAGCTTTTCTTGCCCAGCCAGACGCGCTGGGCGTAGAAGGCCGACAGGGTAAAGAACAAAAGCACCATCGCCAGCACCGCCGCGCGGCCCTGATCGTACTGGGCGCCGACGATGGCAAAGAAGATCTCGGTCGACAGCACGTCGAAATTGCCGCCAAGAACCAGCGGGTTGCCGAAATCGGCCATGCTCTCGATGAAGCCCAGCAAAAAGGCGTTCGCCAGGCCCGGTCGCATCAAGGGCAGCGAGACGGTTCTGAAGGTCTGCCACCGGTTGGCCCGCAAGGTCTGTGCGGCCTCCTCCATCGAGGGCGAGACACCCTCGACCACGCCGATCAGCACCAGGAAGGCGATGGGCGTAAAGGCAAGGGTCTGTGCGATCAGGATGCCGGGCATCCCGTACAGCCAGCGCGTGGGCTGGGTGCCGAACAGATCGGCGACGAAGCGCGTTACCGATCCGGACAGGCCGAACAGCAGGATCAGCGCCAGTCCGATCACGAAGGGCGGGGTGATGATCGGCAGCACCGTCAGGGCGCGCAGCGCTCGTTTGTAGCGAAAGCCCGACCGGGTGACGACCAGCGCGAAACACAGGCCCAACGCGGTGGTGAGCAGCCCGACCAGAACCGCCAGCACCAGCGAATTCCAGGCCGCACCGCATTTCGCGCCCCATAGGCACCCTAGCCCCCACAGCCGGTCGTCGAAGAATTTCGAGAAGAAGACCGCCACCGAATAGGCCCCGTCCTCGGTCACGAAGGCGGCAAACAGCATTCTGGCGATCGGGAAGAAGACAAAGGCGGTGACGATGGTGATGACGCCGCCGATGGCGCTGACGACGAACACGTCTCCGTTCACGGCGCCGCGCGCAGCGATCCCCTGGGTCAGCAAAAAAAGAAAGCTCGAGGCGCAGATCATCGCGCCATAGCCCATGCCGAACTGCCGGTCGCCCAGCTCTCCGAACAGGGCGGTCAGCCAGTCGAAGTTGAAACCGCGGATGCCGATGCCGAACCCCTGCGCGATCAGCCAGGCAAAGCCGAACGCCCCCGATAGGATCAGGATGCGGGCGTGCAGCGGGTCGGATTTCGGCCGGCCCAGCGCCAGCAGTGGCAAGGCCAGCGCAAGGACCATCGGCGCCAGCCAAAGCTTCTTGCCCTGTGCAATCAGAAAGGCCGCAGGGGCATAGTCGTCGTCAAACGGATAGCCATCGACCAGCCAGTGGAACGACCAGAAGCCGTCCTCGACCATGTACCACGGCAGCAGGCAATAGCCGACCCACCCGGCGGCGATCCAGAAGATCAGCACCGAATGGGCCGTTTTTGTGGTGGAACGCGTCATTTACTGCGGCAGAACCGAAACCTCTTCGTCCCATTTCTGCAGCAGGCGTTTGCGTTCGTCGGACGAGCCGTATTTCTTGAAATCATAGTCGATCAGCTTGATCTGGCTCATGTCCGGCGCGCTGTCCGAGGTCTTGGCCGCCTTGTTCGACGGTACTTGGAAAGCGTTGACCTCGAGCGCCAGGTTCTGCGCCTCGGCGCTCAAGGCCCAGTCATAGAATTTCTTGGCTTCTTCGACGTTGCGGGCGCCGTCGATGATCGACATCGACCCGATCTCGTAGCCGGTGCCTTCGCACGGGGCGACCACCTGGATGGGAAAGCCCGCCACGGCTTGTTTTACCGCGTCATGCATGAAGACGATCCCGATGGTCGTCTCGCCACGGGCCGCCGCCTTGATCGGGGCCGAGCCCGATTTGGTGTATTGATTGATGTTCTTGTGCAGGCCCTTCATGAAGTCGAACCCTTCGTCCTCGCCGAAGATCTGCACCATCGAGGCCAGCGTCGTGTAGGCGGTCCCCGACGAGTTCGGGTTCGCCATCTGGATATGGCCCTTGTATTCGGGCTTGAGCAGATCCTTCCAGCAGGACGGCTCGGCCAGGTTGTTGGCTGCCAGCAACTCGGTGTTGTAGCCATAGCCCAGCGCGCCCGAATAGATGCCGATCGTCCGGTTTCCGGCACTTTCGGCCTGCGCGAGCGCCCAGTCATGCAGCTGGTCGCGCATGGGCGAGAGATACTCCATCGTCAGGCCCTCTTCTGCGGCCTGCAAGTGCGGATCACCCGTACCGCCCCACCACACGTCGCCCTTGGGGTTGGACGCCTCGGCGCGGATCTGGGCAAAGGTCTCGCCCGAGGATTTGCGGGTCATGTTGACATCGACGCCGGTGGCGTCCTCGAAGCTGCGCGCCATCAGCTGGCACCAGTCTTCCTGCGCCGAGCAGTACAGGGTCAGCTTGTCCGCGTAGGAGGCCGAGACCGAGGTGGTCAGGGCCACGAGTGAACTTGCGAATGTCAGTGTGAGTCGTTTCATGTCTTTCCTCCCAGTTGCATGTCGGTGGCCGGGTTGGCCGCCTCGTACTCGTCCTCACACGGTCTTGCGCCGCTTTGTTTCAGTCCGCTTCCTTCAGGATGCGCCTCCGATCTTGCGGGGGCGGGCCAGTCGGCTGCCCAGCAGATCACCGGTTTCCTCGGCGATCGGATAGGCCACGAAGGCGAGGGCCGCGTTCACCTGCTTGAGCAGGCGCAGTGTTTCCTGATGGATGTTCGTGGTTTCAATGCTGGCCGCCGCGCCGTTCTGCAGACGTTTCAGGTGCCGTTCCTGCAGGTTCTGTTCCTCGATCCGGATCCGGTCCTTCTCGGCCACCAACTGACGAGCGGCCTCGGCGTCGCCGGTTGTCAGAACGCTTAGCGCCAACTGGCCGTTCGTAACGACCTGATCGTGGAAATGTTCGATGTCGGCCAACCCTTCCTTGGAAAAGGTCAAGGCTTCGTCGGCCAGTTTTTGCGCCACCGCCACAAGGTTGACCGCGAGCCGGTCGGCGGCCTCTTCCAGGTTGTTGGCCATGGCCACAATGCCCAGCGATTTCTTTTCCTGCTCCGGCGTCAGGTCGTTTTCGCGCATGCGCGAGATGTAGATCTTGATGGCGAAGTGCATCCGGTCGACCTCGTCCTCGCGCAGCTGGATCACCCGGGCCAGTTCCGGATTCCAGTTCCGAAACAGTTGAACCACCGGCACCAGCATGGCCTGCACCGTTTCTGCCATACGCAGCAGCTCGCGCTGTGCGCAGGCCATTGCCAGGGGCGGGTGGTCGAGGGCGCCGGGATCCAGCGCCGAAACGCTTTCGGTGGTTGACGCCGCGTGGCGCGGCAGAAACCTGTCGACCAATGCAACCAGAGGTTCGGTCAGCGGCAGTGCGACCACCAGAAGGATGGCGTTCAACAGGATATGCAGCAGGACAACCTGCTGGCCCGGCGCAGCAGCGAGCATGTCCATGTTCAGTATCCCGGCCAGCAGCAGTGTCAGGGCAACCAGCGTCAGACCCGCACGTGCCACGAGGTTCGATAGAACCACCAGCCTGGCCGGGCGCTCGTGTCCCCACAGCAGGGCTACCGGAATCACCGCTCCGCCCAGATTGGCCCCGATCACCAGTGCGGCCGCGACCGGGGCGGCGATCAGTCCCGATGCAGTGAAGGTTGCGAACGTCAGTACCGAGGCCAGGCTGGAATGCATCACCCAGGCCAGCAATGCGCCGATCACATAGGCGCTGAGCAGATCGTTCTCAAAATAGGCGGCAATGCTCTGGACGATCGGGTTGGCCCCGATCGACGCGGTGGCCTCGCGGATCATGCCAAGCGACAGCAGCACCAGGGCAAATCCGATCACGATGCGGCCGACCTGTTTGGTCTTGCGGCGCTGCGCCTTCAAGAAGGTGACCACGCCCGCAAGCAAGGCAAAGGGTATCACCGCCTCGACCGGCAGGAACAGAACCTGCGTCATCAAGGCCGAGCCCAACTCGGCCCCCAGAATCAAGGCCAGAGCCGATTGGGCCGCCAACATCCCCGATACGGCGAATCCCGCGCCGATCAGGGCCACCGCTGTCGCGCTTTGCATCAGCATGGCCGTCAGGCTGCCGCCAAGTGCGGCCGACAGCTTGCGTTCGGATAAGGTTTTCAGTCCACGCTTCAGTTCTGGCAGAAAGGCGCGTTCGATGCCCGTTCGGATCAGCCGGACTGACCACAACAGCAGCGCCACCGCCGCCGCCAGATGTGTGGCAAGTACGATCATGTGGAGGTCGCCCGCTTCAGTCTTTGGTGGCGCATTGTTGACCAACCGCGTTTGTATTCTCGAAGTTTGGCAAGTGTCACCACCAATTTGAGGGTTTTGCAACAAAATATTTGCAAAAATGCTGGAAAGCCCACAGTTTTGCCATGTTGACCGGGCCGGAGTTAAAGATGTCAAACACCAAGGCAAAACAGAAAGACGCCAGGAAGGGAAAGGACCGGCTGAAGAAATCAGACCGGCGGCGCCAGATCCTGCTCGAGCTGAAATTGCGGCCGCATGTCCGGATCAGCGATTTGGCCCGAAGCTTCAACGTCTCGACCGAGACCGTCCGGCGGGATTTTGACGCCCTCGCCAAGGATGGCCTGCTGGCGCGCGCGCATGGCGGGGCCTCGACCGCGTCGCAAGGCCATTACCCCAGCCTTGACGAGCGTACGGCCGCCCGCGCCGCCGAGCGGACGCGTATCGGGGAAACGGCGGCTGCGCTGGTGCAAGAGGGCGACACGGTAATGATCGACTCCGGGTCAACAACGATTCAACTGGCCCGCGCTCTGGCGTTGCAGGGGCGGTCTTGTACGGTGATCACGAACTCGATTCCGGTCGCCGCAGCGCTGGGTGACAGCGCGGCCGACGTGATCCTCTGTCCGGGGGAATTCCTGCCGGCTGAATCGGCCGTGATCGGCGCCGATACGCTCGAGTATCTCTCGCGGTTCAATGTCGATCGCTGCCTGATCGGCGCGACGGGCCTGACCGACGAGGGGGTGTCGGAGGCGATCAGCGGCTTTGCGGCGATCAAGAGGACGATGCTGCAGCGCGCGGCCAACAGGCACCTGCTGATCGATGCACTGAAATTCGGCTGCAAGGGTTTGGTCCGCGCCGGCGCGCTGGCCGATTTGGACAGCGTCGTGGTCGATACCGCGCCGACGGGGCCGTTGCGCGCGGCGCTCGACGCTGCAAACGTGGAAATCGTGTTGGCGGACTTTGGCTGAAACCGGCAAGCTCTGGTCCAAGAAGGGCCGCACAGAGCCGCGCCAAACTTCCGTTGTCCAAATTTGCGCCCAGTTCAGTGTGATCGTCGGGGCGATGGCCCCACATACGCCCGATCAAGGCAGTTCCTGGTCATGCCTCGAACGGGTCGTCCGCGTCCAGGACGGCTTGGGTATCCGCCCCAAAGGTCGGAGGTGCCGTTCGATAGGTCACGGGCGTGCGGGACAGCTTCAGCGGGTTTCCGATCAGTTTGACAGGGGCGGGGCCGGCCTGCATGTCGATCTGCATCTGCCGCGCGGCCAACTGGTCCGAGGCAAAGACCTGATCCAGCGTCTGAACCGGGCCGACCGGCACTTTCAGCGCCTCGAGGCCATCGATGACGGCCTTGGTGTCCAGCCGCTGCAGCGCGGGCCGCAGTACCTCGTTCAGGGCATCGCGGTGTTCCAGCCGGGCCGGGTTGGTGGCGAACCGCGCATCGTCGGGCAGGTGATCGAGGTTCAGAAAGCCGCAGAAGCGCCGGAACTGGCTGTCATTTCCCACGGCCAGAATTACGTGGCCGTCGGCGGTTTCATAAACATCGTAGGGCACGATGTTGGGGTGCCCATTGCCGCGCCGCTGTGGAACCTGGCCCGAGGTCAGATAATTCACGCCCTCGTTGATCAGCCATGCGATCTGGCTGTCGACCAGTGCGATGTCGATCTGCTGGCCTTCGCCGGTCTGATCCCGGTGGCGCAGCGCCGCCAGAATGCCGACGGTCGCGTACATGCCGCACATTACGTCGGCGATGCCCACGCCCACTTTCATCGGGGCTCCGTCCGGCTCGCCCGTCAGCGACATAATCCCACCATAGCCCTGCGCCATCAGGTCATAGCCAGGCTTGGCCGCGTTCGGGCCGGTCTGGCCGTAGCCCGAGATCGAACAGTAGATCAGCCCCGGAAAGTCGCGCGAGAGGGTTTCATGGTCCAGCCCGTATTTGGCCAGCCCGCCGGGTTTGAAGTTTTCTATGAAGATGTCGGCATGGGAAGCCAGCCGCCGGATCTGTTCCTGCCCCTCTGGCGTGGCGATATCGATGGCGACGGACTTCTTGTTGCGGTTCGCGGCCATGAAATAGGCGCTCAGATCGGTCGGGTTGCCATCCGCATCGGTGACATAGGGCGGCCCCCACTGGCGGGTGTCGTCGCCACCGGTGGCCGGATTTTCCACCTTGATCACGCTAGCGCCTAGATCGCCCAGCAGCTGCGTACAGGTCGGGCCGGCCAGAATGCGCGACAGATCCAGAACCTTGACGCCCTTCAGCGGTCCGTCAGATGCGGCCATCATAGCCTCCGCGGTCGATCTCGGCGGCGATCACGGTGAACGTGTCGGCGGCCATCGCGGCCTTCAGCGCCGCCCGCAGTTCGGCGCGGTTGCGCACGGTGTGGCCGTTGCCGCCGAACGCCCGGCCCATCGCGGCATAGTCATGCCGGTCGAAATCGACGCCCCGGTTGCCCATCTGGCGCTGGCGCTGTTTCAATTCGATCAGTGCCAGGCTGGCATCGACAAAGACCAGAAAGATCGGGTTTCCACCCATTTCTGCGGCGGTCGACAACTCACCGGCGACCATCAGGAACCCGGCATCGCCGGAAAAGCTGATGACCGGTCG
This sequence comes from Ruegeria sp. BHSC037, assembly GCF_059613045.1. Lineage (NCBI taxonomy): Bacteria > Pseudomonadati > Pseudomonadota > Alphaproteobacteria > Rhodobacterales > Roseobacteraceae > Ruegeria > Ruegeria sp. BHSC037. Next base: position 113,500 of record NZ_JBXWRT010000014.1, on the reverse strand, counting down.
GTCTGGTTCGGCCAGTTTCAAGCCGATCGCCATTGGAACGGCGCAACCCATCGTGCACAGCGCCGACGACTGGATCAGGCCGCGCGCTTCGGAGCATCGCCACATCTGGCTAAGGAGGATGCGGTGCGCGCCGCTGTCGGCGGTGGCCAGTGTTTCGAAGGGCAGGGTGTCGCGGGCCTCGGCGATCACGGCGGCAGGGCCCCAGTCGTCATCTGTCGGAAAGGCCGCAGCCAATGCGGCCTTGACCTGCGCCGGTTGGCCTTGGGGCCAAGTCGGTCGTGCAGGGTTGCCCTTGGCGATCGCCTCAAGCGTGGCGCCGGTATCGGCCACCAGGTTCAGCCCCGCCTGGTGCATGTAGTGGTCATTCGCCACGGCCGAGATGTCGATCACGCGTTTCTCGTCCGGGTCCCAGATCTCGCGCCAACCTGGGCGCATTTCGATCGGGTCGTAGCCCAGACACAGGATCAGGTCGGCCTGTTCGACCAGCGGCACAAGGAGCGTGTCGGCCAGGGGCGACAGGCCCGCACCGCCCAGGCACAGCGGGTGATCCTCGGGCACCACGCCCTTGGCCTTGTAGGTCGTGACGAACGGGATGCCGAAATGTTCCAGAAACGCCCGCACAACGCTGCGCGAGTCGTCATACAGCACGTCCAGCCCGATGATCGCCAGCGGACGCTCGGCCTCGGCCACCCAGCGGCGGGCCTTCTCGAGGCATGTCCCCTCGGGCGCGACGCGGGCGGCCCGGGTCAGCCGTCGGCGCTTGGTGATCGACACCCGGGTATCGGCGACCGAGATCGGCACGTCGATATGCACCGGCCCCGGTCGCGGCTGGGTGGCCAGCGACACGGCCTTGTCGGCGATGATGTCGGCGCCCTTGGCCGTCAGGGTGAACGTACCCTTGGTGATCGAACGATAGACCTGCGCGTGATCCATGACCTGATGGGTGTAGGTCAGCGCCTCGTCGGCATCGACGCAGCCGGTCAGCACGATCATCGGCACCCGGTCCTGCAGCGCGTTGGCCACGACATTGATGCCGTTCATTGCCCCCGGCCCCAGAGTCGCCACCAGAATCGCTGGCGCGCCGTCGCGGTGGTGCACCGCCTCGGCCATGAAACCAGCCGAGTTTTCGTGCTTGGTCAGGTGAAAGGTGATCCCGGCCTGTTCCAGTGCATCGATCAGTGTCAACACCTCGCCCCCGGGCATGCCGAAGGCGTGGCGGCACCCGGCCTCGTACAGCCGTTGCGCCAGAAGGTCCGCAGCGCGGGGGGACAGGTCCTGCATCGAACAAGCTCCGTAGGTTCCGTTGCGCAGCAGATTGCGGAGGTTCCGGGCCGGCGCAAGCCGCATCACGTCAGTGTGACTAATTGACAGCCATCTCGGCGATGGCGGCGAACTTGGCGTCCAACTCTGCGGCGATCGCGGTCAGGGCGCCGGTGCCATCGGTGTAAGGGGTAAAGACCAGGCTGGGCGTCTTGTAGGACAGCGTAGCGGTTCCGTCCTCGTTTTCCGTGACATAGAGGCGGATCGGCGCCTCGATCATCGCGGGCACCGATTGTTCCAGAACCCGCACCGCATAGTCGTTGTTGAAGACGCCGATCACCCGGTTGCCCGGAATGGTGATGCCGCGCGCGGCGGCGGCCTTGGTCGGCCCGGCCTGGGTGACCACGGCCATCCCGTTTGCCTTTACCGCTGCGATCGTGTCGGCCACCAGCGCGTCATGGGCCTTGGCTGTCGGGTGGACGGCCCAACCCGGCCGGGGTTCGATATCGGCCGCCAGCGCGGGAAGCGCCAGCAGGCCGAGGAAAAACACAAAATGTTTCATCGCGGGCTCTCCAAGTCGTGGTTGGCTCGAGTCTTGCCGAAATCACGGGCGCGTACAGTCACAATATCGTGGGTGGCGGGCTTGCGCCGGGGTTGCGAAACCCGCACAAGCGACAGTGTGAAACGGAAAAGGCAGGCGAGGGGCATGCGTGTTTTGATCTGCAGCAGCTGCGCGGGCGAGCGCGACCAGCCGGCCGAGCGACAGGCCGTATTGGACGCTCTGTGCGCTGCGGGACTGGACCGGCAGGTCGAGATCGCCGAGCACGCCTGTTTCAGTGGCTGCAATGAACCGACCGTGGTGGCGATGCAGGGGGAAAGCTTGGCGTCTTACGTGTTTTCGGGGATCGATCCGGTTGCCGATGCCGATGACATTGCGGCGACCTGCCGGACCATTCTGAACAGCCCGAATGGCTGGATCGAGGACGCCCGGCCGTGCGGGCGGCTCCGCTTGTGTCTGCGGGCGCGGATCCCCGCGCTTCAGTCCACCTGAACCGTGACTGAGGCGCTGACAGGCACCCCATCCACGGCGAGCGGGCTGTGGCTGTTGGCGTTCAGCGAGACCTTAATGGTGGCTTCGCCCTTGGGCAGGTCCGGAAGGTGCATCCAGTTACCATAAAGCCGCGCTAGCTTGACGCCGTTCACATAGACATGCGCATGGCCTTCGCCAGGCCTGTCCGCCAATGAGGCGTTCTCCGGAGAGAAGTGGAAGTTCTTTGGCACCACATGCAGGTTCCAACCCGCCATCGGGTCAGGGGTGACGGCGATCTCCAGCCCCGGCGCATCCGGTCCGGCGGGCAGGTTGATGGCGGTGCTGTGATCATGGGCCGTGGCCTCGACGTGATGGCCGCCGTGTTGAGCGGGGTCGGTATGGTCGTGACCGTCGAAGGTGACGCCGTTGGCTGCGGCCAGCACGAACCCGGCGCCCCCGCCAAAGACCAGACCGATCGCAAATAGTGCAAGCGAGCGTGTCATCTTGTTTCCTTGAAAAGCAGATGATCCGCCAGTTGGTCGCCGGCGGATCGTGGGATTTCGGGGATCAGGCCGCGGCTTCGACGCGCTTGCCCTCGCTTTGCCAGAAATACCCGGCAAAAGCACCCAGCAGCACCCAGGCCGCAAGACCCACGCCGAAGGCGCGCGCGGCGAACAGGGCCCCGATCTCGGTCGGAACCGGCCCGGTGAACACGTCGGGTTCCGGCGCGCCGATCAGGTGCGGGGCCATCAGCAGCACGGCCGCGACCAGATAGCTGACGATGTTGCCACCAAAGGCGATCAGCCACAGCGCCACCACGGCAGCCGCGACGGTTGCCCACCACCAGATTTGCCGCGCGAACACATCGGCTGCGGCTACGCCCGGAACCTCGGGGGCCAGGGTGAAACCCGGCGCCAGATGAAAGGCGATGAAACCGGCCAGGCCCCACAACACGCCCGTGCGCCCGTCAACCGGGTGGCCCAGCGCCTCGGCCAGCGACATCAGGGCGACCAAAACCAGCGCATAGCCGGTATAGGTCAGCATGGTGAACACCACGCTCAGCCCGTCGCGGGTCAGGTCCGAGAACATGCCCGGCAGCTCGGGATGGGCCGACACGGCCTCGGCCCCGAAATGCACCAACTCCCCGGATTCATAGAGTTCAGCGTGCAGCAACACGGGCTGCACGAATAGCAACTGCAGCAGGGCGACGATCAACCCGGCTGCGGCACCAGCGAACAACGCGCTGGTCAGAATGCGGCTGAACATTGGTTTAGTGGCAGGGGAAGCCGGTAGCGTGGCGCACGTCATGGGCGGCGTCATGCAGCGCCGATGCCTGAACGTGACCGGCCACGGTGATGATCCCCAGGCCCAAGGCCGCCGCGAACACTGCCGAAAGCATGCCGGCGCGTACCGTTGATGCGGTTTGCGTTTGTGTCGTCATTTTCTGTCCTCCTGTGCCGCCGCACCCGACGGCCGGTGTTTCATTGTTCGCCTGGCAGGTCTCCTGGCTTGCGGGTCAGCGCCTCTGTTCGCCTTCCCCCCGAACGGATCGGGAGTGGCTGGTTGAACAGGGCTCACCGCTTACAGTCGCGGGGGCGGCTTTGGATTTGACCTGCGCGCAGGCCGCACCAAATTCCCTCTTAGCATCCGGATGTCTCCGGCAGGACCAGACCCGTCCATTTAGACGTGAATGCCGCTATGGCGCAATCGCCATTTGCGACCTTTCGCGTCAAATCCCGCGCTTTTTGAGGACATAGATATCCATGATCCACCCGTGCCGGGCGCGGGCTTCGGTGCGCGTGCGCAGAATCTCGTCGGCCACATCGGCCAGTGGACCCTTGATCAGGATCTGCTCGGGCATACCCACGTAAGCCCCCCACCAGATGTCAAAATCGGCCATGTTCAGCGTCTGGAACGAACACGCGCCATCCAGCATCACCGCAACCGTATGTGCGTCTCTGGGCCAGCCCTCGTCGCGGATGCGCCGGCCGGTGGTGACCAGATAAGGCGCGCCGATCTCGTTGATCGGCATGGCATGGGCCGCCGTCAGCGCCTGCAGCGCCGTGATGCCTGGGATCACGGTGGTGTTTGGCTGCGGGTCCAGCCGCGCCGCGATTCGCAGCGAACTGTCATAGAGCGACGGGTCGCCCCAGATCAGCAGGGCGACGGTGCGTGCCTCGGGGTGCCGAGCCATCGCCTCCTGCCAGCGCAGGGCGATTGCGTCGTGCCATTCATCCACGCCGCGCAGGTAGCCGTCCTGTGACCGGCGCTCGGGGATGTCGAAATAGGCAAATTGGGGCGGTGTGTCGGTGACCTTGCGGATGATTTCCTCGCGCACCCCCGCCAGATCCGCCTTGTTGACGCCCTTACGCGGGATCAGGATCAGATCGGCGGCGCGGATCGCCTGCGCGCCCTGAAGCGTCACATGATCGGGGTTGCCGGTGCCGATCCCGATCAAGACCAGATCAATCATCGTCGCTCTCCGCCAGCGGACCATAGAGGATCAGCGCCGGCGCGGTACCGATCTCGGAGTTTAGGCGCTCGGCCAGTGCACCGACGGTGGACCGGTGCAGCGACTGCTGAGGCGTCGAAACCGATTCTGCCATCAGCGCAGGGGTGTCCAACGGCAGCCCATGCGCGTGCAGCGCCTGCGCCAGCAGGGGAAAGGTGCGCTTGCCCATGAACACCACCGTCGTCGCGCCCGGGTCGGCCAGCGCGGGCAGGTTCAGGTCCTCGGGCAGCTTGCCGCTGACATCGTGGCCGGTGACGAATTGCACCCGCCGCGCGGTCAGCCGGCGGGTCAGCGGGATGCCTGCCGCGGCAGCCGCGGCAATCGCCGAGGGGATGCCCGGAATGATCTCGTATGCGATCCCGGCGGCGCGCAGGGCCACCAGTTCCTCTTCGAGCCGCCCGAACAGGCCGCCATCGCCCGATTTCAGCCGCACGATTCGTTGGCCGGTCTGGGCGTACTCCACCAGTAGGCGGCTGACGTGGTCCTGCTTGGGCGAGGGCCGCCCGGCGCGCTTACCCACGCCCACAAGGTCGGCCTCTTTGCGCGCATGGCTCAGGATCGGCCCGCTGCTGAGATCGTCGAACAGCACCGCGTCGGCCTTTTGCAGCCGGTCCACGGCTTTGAGGGTCAACAACTCCGGGTCGCCGGGACCGGACCCGATGAAGGAAACGAAACCGTTCATGCGCTGGCCTCTGCGATCAGATGGAAGAACGTACCGGTGACATGCCCGCGGCGCGATCCGGTCTGTGGGCCTTCGGCGCCTTCGGCGTCAAAAACCCGGGCCAGGGGTGCATCGGGCTGCTCGACGATCGAGGAATAGTGGAACTCGTGCCCCCGCAGCGCGGTTCCAGCAGAGAACCCGGGCATGTCGGCCAGCAACTCGGCCCGGCGATAGCCCAGGTTGAATTTGCGCTTTTCGTACGAAGTGACCAGGCCCAGCAGCCCGGCCATCCGGTGGCGGGTGCCGTCCTTGTCGATCAGCCCTTGTCCCAAGGCCATGTAGCCGCCGCATTCGCCATGCACGGGCCGCGTTTCGGCATGTTTGCGCAAGCCGGTCAGGAACCGCTCTGCCGCAGCCAGGGTTCCGGCGTGCAGTTCGGGGTACCCGCCGGGCAACCAGACCAGATCGGCATTCGGGGCCGGCGCCTCGTCCGCCAGCGGAGAAAACGGCAGGATCTCGGCCCCGGCCGCCCGCCAGCCTTCCAGAAGATGCGGGTAGGTAAAGGAAAACGCCGCGTCCTGGGCCAGCGCGATCCGTTGCGCCGGAGGGCGCGGCAGCGCGGCCGACGACGGCCCCATCGGGCCCGAGGAGGCCGCCCGCTTGATCGCCTCCAGATCCACATGCGCGCGCAGGAAGGCCGCGTATCCGGCAATCGCGCTTTCCAGATCGGGGTGCTCGACCGCTTGGATCAGGCCCAGATGCCGCTCGGGCAGGGTCAGGTCGCCGCGCCGGGGCAAAACGCCCAGAACCGGCAGGCCCGCGCGCTCCATCCCAAGACGGGTCAGGCGTTCGTGGCGCTGGCTGGCGCAGCGGTTCAGGATCACGCCAGCAAAGGGCAGGTCGGGGTTGTACATCCGAAACCCCAGCGCCGTGGCCGCAGCCGACTGAGCCTGACCGCCCACATCCAGCACCAGAATCACGGGCCAACCCATGCGCAGCGCGGTTTCGGCGCTGGACCCATGGCCCAGTTCGCCCGGCTTGGCGACGCCATCGAACAGGCCCATCGATCCTTCGGCGACAACGATGTCGGCGCCTTTGGCCTGCGCTGCAATCGCGCCTAGTAATGGCGCGCCCATCGCCCAGCTGTCCAGGTTGAACGAGGCCCGCCCCGCCGCCGCCCGGTGAAAGGCCGGGTCGATGTAGTCGGGACCGCTCTTGAAGGGTTGCACTGTCAGCCCGTCCTCGGCCAGCGCGCGCAGCAGGCCCAGCATCACCGTGGTCTTGCCCGTCCCCGAGGATGGGGCCGAGATCAGCAGTCCGGGCGGGTTAGTCATCTCCGTGACTCCAGCTCGACCACGGGCTGTCGGCGCTTTGTGGGCGGTAACGGCGGTCATAGGTCTTTGAATACAAACAGCTTTCGTCGAATCCTTCACCGGCCAGCGCCGGCCCGACCAGGATCAGCGCGGTGCGCGAGATGCGCTCGTCCAGCGATTCCTTCAACGTGCCCAGGGTGGCGCGGACGATCCGCTCGTCCGGCCAGCTGGCGCGGTACACCACGGCCACGGGGCAATCGGCGCCATATGCGGGGGTCAGGTCAGCCACTACCTTGTCCAGATTGCCGATCGACAGGTGGATGGCCAGTGTGGCGCCAGTGCGGGCGAAGTTTTCCAGCGTTTCGCCCTCGGGCATGGACGAGGCGCGCCCCGGGGTCCGCGTCAGCACCACCGATTGTGCCAGCCCGGGCAGGGTCAGTTCGGTGCCCAAAGCGGCCGCGGCAGCGGCAAATGACGGAACGCCGGGGGTCACGCTGACGGGAATGCCCATCTGTTTCAGGCGTCGGATCTGTTCGCCCATCGCCGACCAGACCGACAGGTCGCCCGAATGCAGGCGGGCCACGTCCTGACCGGCGTCATGGGCGGTTTTGATTTCAGCCATGATCTGATCCAGATCCATCGGCGCGGTGTTCACGATGCGCGCGCCTTCGGGGCAGTGCGCCAGGATCTCCTCGGGCACAAGCGACCCGGCATACAGGCACACCGGGCAAGCGGCGATGATGTCGCGTCCGCGCAGGGTCAGAAGGTCGGCGGCGCCCGGTCCGGCGCCGATGAAATGAACGGTCATGTCTGTCCTCCGATGGCGACCGCGCAGGTGGCAAGCCGGTCGTCCGAGATCTGTCGGGGTGAAAGCAGCCGCGCGCCCGGTCCGGCGGCGGCAAGGGCGGAAGCTTCGGCCACGCTGCCGGTGCCATGACTGGCGCGGCTGCGGGGCGAGCAGGTGAGCGTGCGTTGCCCGGCCAGATCGGCCGGGTTCGCGAAATGCAGGGGCAGGGCGCAGGCGGCGGCAAATTCGGCCAGCGCCGGATGGCCGGCCTTGTCAGCGGCGGTGGCCAGCGCGTCCACCGCCTGCCCGGCAGTGGCGCGGTCGAACGCGGCGCGCAGGCTGGCGCAGGTCGCGGTGGACGAAAACCCAAGCCCGGCCACGATCATAGGGTCACGCTCCACTGAACGACCGGATAGGCCGATTTCCAGCCACGCCGCGGGCCGAGGTCGCCGGCCTGCGCCAGCTCGATCCGCAGCAGGTCGCCGCCCAGCTTGGCGTGCCATCGGCTCAGCACTGCTTCGCTTTCCAATGTCACGGCGTTGGCCACCAGCCGGGTGCCCGAGGGCAGGTTGGCCGCAAGCCAGTCCAGCAGCGCGTCGCTCAGCCCGCCGCCGATGAACACCACGTCAGGCAAGGGTAGGCCGTCCAGCGCGTCAGGCGCCCGGCCATGGATGATCTGCAACCGATCCTGTCCCAGCGCGTCGGCATTGGTGCGGATGCGCGCGGCGCGGTCTGCGCGCGGCTCGATCGTGGTGGCGGTCAGGGACGGGTCGCACATCAGCCACTCGATGCCGATCGAGCCGCTGCCGCCGCCGATGTCCCACAGATGCTCGCCCCGAGCGGGCGCCAGCGCCGACAAGGTCAGCGCGCGCACCGGCCGTTTGGTGATCTGCCCATCGGTTTCGAAGATCTCGTCGGGTTTGCCCGAGGCCAACGGCAGCGCACGCCCGTCGCCCGAAACCTCGAGCGCAACGCAGACCGGATGCTCGAACGAACCCAGCAGGGCTTCGGTCAGGGACATGCTGCGCGCGCGTTCCCGAGGGCCGCCGAGGGCCTCCATCACGTGCATGGTCGTATCGCCGAATCCGGTCTCGGTCAGATAGCGGGCCAACTCGGCCACCGCGGCACCGTCGCGCAGCAGGATGATGGCGCGCAGGCCGCGGGACAGATGCGGACGCAGGCGGGTCAGGGGGGCGGCGTGCAGACCGAAGGTGGCAGTGCTTTCCAACGGCCAGCCCAACCGCGCGGCCGCCAGCGAGAAGGTCGACTGCCCCGGCCGTGCCACCCAGTCTTCGGGGGCGAAATTGCGCGCGATCACCGACCCGGAGCCAAACCAGAACGGATCACCCGAGGCCAGCACCACCGTGCGCCGGCCCTTCAGCCCCTGCAGAAAGGGCAGCCCGTCGGCGAACGGCACCGGCCATTCGATGCGTTCGGCTCCGGTTTCGGGAACCAGTGACAGGTGCCGGGGCGGGCCCATGATGACCTCGGCACGCTCCAACTCTTGACGGCTTGCGGCCGACAGGCCATCCAGTCCATCCTCGCCCAGGCCCAGGATGGTCAGCCACGGAGTTTCAGACATGCCCAACCTCCTGATCCTTGGCGGCACGACCGAGGCCAACGCATTGGCCCGCGCCGTGGCGGATTTGGGTGTGGCGGCAACCTATTCCTATGCGGGCCGGGTCGACAACCCGCGGCCGCAACCGCTGCCCACGCGCGTGGGTGGCTTTGGCGGGCCCGAGGGTCTGGCGCGTCATATCCGCGACACCGGCGTGACCCATGTGATCGACGCGACCCATCCCTTTGCCGCGCAGATGAGCCGCAATGCCATCGCCGCCTGCCAGCAGACGCAGACGCCGCTGGCCGCGCTGACCCGCGCGGAATGGACGGCCGCACCCGGCGACCGGTGGCAGCGCGTGCCCGACATCGCCAGCGCCGTTGCCGCGCTGGCCGGGCCGCCGCGTCGGGTGTTCCTTGCGGTCGGGCGCATGCATCTTGAGGATTTCGCGGCGCAGCCCCAGCATCACTATCTTCTGCGGCTGGTCGATGAACCCGGCCCGCTGCCCTTCGCCGATTGCGACGTGGTCGTGTCGCGCGGGCCGTTTTCGATTGACGACGACACGGCGCTGATGCGCTGGCACCGAACCGAACTGGTGGTGTCTAAGAACGCTGGCGGCACCGGGGCACGCGCCAAGCTGGACGCCGCGCGAGCGTTGGGCATCCCGGTGCTGATGATCGACCGGCCCAGGCTGCCCCGCCGGGTCGAGTTGACAAGCGTGCCGCAGGTTCTGGACTGGCTGGCTCATTCCGGCGTGGACCTTGGAGTATAGACGATGGGGCCGATGGGCCGGTCGATGACGCGGGTCAGCGACGAGCCGACGATCACCACCGTCTGCATGTCGGCCATGTCGGGCGTTGCCTCGGCCAGGGTCGCGATGCGGATTGCCTCATCTGGGCGCGATACGGCGCGAGCGAACAGGATCAGACGCTCGGGCTCGCATTCCTGCCGCAGGATTTCCAGCGTCTTTACAAAGCCTTCAGGCCGCGACTTCGAGCGCGGGTTGTAAAAGGCCATTGCGAAATCGGCCTGCGCGGCCAGCCGCAGGCGTTTCTCGATTACGGCCCAGGGCTTGAGGTTGTCGCTGAGGTTGATGGCGCAGAAATCATGGCCCAGGGGCGCGCCCGCCCGGGCTGCGGCGGCCAGCATGGCGGTGATGCCGGGCAGAACCTCGACAGGGATCTCGTGCCAGGTGTCGGGGCCGTTTTCCAGCGCCTCGAACACGGCGGCAGCCATGGCAAAAACGCCCGGGTCGCCCGACGAGACCACGACCACCCGCTTGCCCTCGGCCGCCATGCGCAGCGCGTGCTGCGAGCGGTCGATCTCGACCCGGTTGTCGCTGGCGTGCAGGGTCAGGCCCGGCCGTTCGGCCACCCGCGCGACGTAGGGAATATAGCCCACCACATCGGTCGCATCGGCCAAGGCGGCGGTCACCTCGGGGGTCACCAGCGCCTCGTTTCCGGGGCCAAGCCCGGCGATCTTGACCCAGCCGTTCATGGCCGCCGCCCCTGTCCGTGCACGATGATGATCGAGAAATAGGGCGTGACCTCGGTGCAGGCGTCGCTCAGCTTGCGAACGGTCTGGTTGGGCATCTGCGCGTATTCCACGATCCAGGCCCGGTCGAACAGGCCCGCCGTTTTCAGCGCGCGTTTCACCTTGTCGATGTTGCGGCCGATCTTCATCACCACCAGCGCGTCGGTGCGCGCCATGCGGTCGGCCAGAACCTCTTCGGGCAGGGTGCCCATCAGCACCGTGAGGATGTCGTCGCCCCAGGTGATCGGATCACCCGAGGCCGTCCAAGCGCCCGACATGCCGGTGATCGCCGGCACCACCTCGACGGGCACCACGTCGCGCAGGCGGCTGTAGAGATGCATGAACGAGCCATAAAAGAACGGGTCTCCCTCGCACAACACCACCACGTCCTCGCCCTGATCGGCCAGTTCTTTCAAGCGCGCGGTGCAGCGTTCGTAGAACTCGGCCAGAAGCGCGTTGTAGCGCGGATCGGTGACCGGGATCTCGGTTGTGACTGGGTATTCCATGGGAAACTCGACCGCATCGTTGCGGATCATCCCGTTGACGATCTTGCGCGCCTGCCCGCTTCGGCCGGGCTTGCGGAAATAGGCCACGTGTTTCGCGTTGCGCAACAGGCGGTCGGCCCGGACGCTCATCAAATCGGGATCGCCTGGGCCGAGGCCCACGCCATAGATCGTGCCCATGGTCATTCCGCCCGGCTTGCGATGGCGTTGATCGCGGCGACGGTGATGGCGCTGCCGCCCAAGCGGCCCTTGACGATGCAGCAGGGCACCGGCTGCGCCTCCCACAGGGCGTCCTTGCTTTCGACTGCGCCGACAAAGCCCACGGGGCAGCCGATGATGGCGGCGGGCCGCGGGCAGTCGGGGTCCTCGAGCATGTTCAGCAGGTGAAACAGCGCCGTGGGCGCGTTGCCGATGGCCACCAGCGCGCCCTCAAGGTGCGGGCGCCACAGTTCCAGCGCGGCGGCGGATCGGGTGTTGCCCATCTTCTCGGCCAGCGGGCGCACGCGCTCGTCCTGCAGGGTGCAGATCACCTCGTTCTCGGCGGGCAGGCGAAAGCGGGTGACGCCTTCGGACACCATCCGCGCGTCGCACAGGATCGGCGCGCCGTTCTCCAGCGCCGCGCGCGCGGTGCGCACGAAGCCGGGTGAGAAATGGATGAACTCTTCCAGACCGACCATCCCGGCGGCATGGATCATGCGGACGGCGACCTGCTCTTCGTCGGGGTCGAAACGGGCCAGATCGGCCTCGGCCCGGATCGTGGCGAAGGATTGCTTGTAGATCGCCGCGCCGTCGGTTTCGTATTCATAGGGCATCAAGTCAGGTCCATGGTCTTCAGTGTTTCGGGGTCCAGCCCGCGCTGCAGGGGCTCATCTCCCGCGCGGCCGTGTTTTACAAGATCAAAGCGCCCGTCGCGGCCCACCAGCGTCAGATCGGCTGCCCCCATGCGCGCGCAGCCTTTTGCGCAGCCCGAGACATGCAGGCTGCCGGACACACGCGGGGCCAGCGCGCGGGCGATGGCGCGGGTCTCGGCCTGCGCCTGCGGGCAGAATGGCGCGCCGGGGCAGGCGTCGGTGGTAAGCAGAGGGTCGGCGCCGTCGGTCACGAAGGCCGGGGCGGGGATCGCCGCCCCGCCTTCCAGCAAGAACAACCGCCAGGGTGTTACGCGCAGGGCGGTGGCGCCCGAGGCCTCGACCAACGCGCGCAGGTCGTCGGCGGGCAGTTGCCCGAAGGCCGCGCCGTAGATCGGGCCGATTGCGCTATTGCCGGGTTGCAGCGGGTGGGCCGTGGGTCCGGGGGCGTGGCCCTGCCATTCCTTGGGCAGCTCCTGCGCTGCGATCAGACGGGTCATGCGGCGGGTGTCAGAAGTGAAGCGCTCGGCGAACCACTGGGCCAGTTCGATCACGCAGTCGATCGCCGCGTCCTCGGTCACCAAACGGCCGGTCTCGGCCCCGTTGGCGCGAAGGATCAGGCCCGAAGGTCCTCGCTCCAGCCGAATATCGGCCGAGTCCCCGGCCAGCAGCCGCGCCTGGTCGGTATCCACCGCAAAGCCGAACTTGGCGGGCAGGGCGGGCAGGTCGCCCAGCCGGTCGACCAATGCCTGTGTCAGGCGCGTGGTCAGGTCGCCCGGTTGATACAGCGGAGCCACAAGGATGTTGCGCCGGGTCTCAAGCCCCGGTTCAGGATCCAGAAGGTTCAGCGCCGACAGCTCGGCCAGCAGCGCATGATGGTCCGTCTCGGCCACGCCGCGCAGTTGCAGGTTGGCGCGGTTGGTCAGGTCGATGGTCCCGTTGCCGAACCGCAGGGCCAGATCACACAGCCCCAGCGTCTGCGCGGCGCTCAGCCGGGCCAGACGCGGGCGCACCCGCACGACCAGCCCGTCTCCGGACATCATCGGGCGATGCGCGCCGGGGCACCAGCCCTGAACGACCGGGGCGCTCATCCCAGCCCCTCCAGATCGGCGCGGATCGAGTTGCGGCGGGTGTTCCACAGCCCGGCCTCGTACAGCGCGCGGAACCGGTCCTTCATGGCTTGATGGGCCTGCGGATTGGCCTGCTGCAGGAACGCGTCCACCTCGGGGTTGCCCAGGGTCGCATCGTGGTAGAGGTCGAACAGATGCGGGGCGACGCTGCCTGACAAATGCGCGAAAGACGCCATGTGGTCGAGCGTTGCCGCGATCTCGGCTGCGCCGCGGAAGCCGTGGCTCTGCATCCCGGCGATCCAGTCAGGATTGGCGGCGCGCGCATGGACCACGCGGCTGATTTCCTCGGGCAGAGTGCGGGCGCGGGGTGTTTCAGGGCGCGTATTGTCCAGATGATACAACTGCGCCTGCCCGCCGGTCAGCTTTTTAGCGGCGGCAAATCCGGCCTCGTGCGTGGCATAGTCGTTTGCCAACAAAAGGTCGGTCTCGGTCAGGTCCTGCAGGTGCACGAAGCTGTCGGCCTGCGCCACTCGCTGGGTGATCCCGTCGGGGTCGTGGGCGATGTGCTCGCCCTCGAAGGCAAAGGCGCTGGCGTCCAGCCAGGCCTGACCGGCCTGCGCGCGCGCCTCGTCTGTATAGGTTTCCGACAGGTGGGTCATGTTCAGCCCATAGCTGCCTGGCGCCGGGCCATAGACGCGGGCGGTGGGCGGCTGACCCGCATAGGGGTTCCAGTCGGGCGCCTCGTCGCGTTCCGACAGCGCCCGGACCGCCTGTCCGAACAGCGCCGAGAGGGTGGGGAACACGTCGCGGAACAGGCCCGAGACGCGCAGGGTCACGTCCAGCCGGGGGCGCTCCAGATCGGTGATCGGCAGAACCTCGATCCCGCTCACGCGCTCCGACCCCGGATCCCAGACCGGTTTGACGCCCAGCAGGTGCAGCGCCATGGCGAATTCCTCGCCCGCCGTACGCATCGTGGCAGAGCCCCACAGATCGACGATCAGGCCCTTGGGATAGTCGCCTTCCTCCTGCAGGTGGCGGCGCACCAGTTCTTCGGCCAGTTTCACCCCCTGCGCATAGGCCGCGCGGGTCGGGACGGAGCGCGGATCGGTGGTGAACAGGTTGCGGCCCGTGGGCAGCACGTCGGTGCGCCCGCGATAGGGCGAGCCGGACGGCCCGGCCTCGATCCGTTTGCCGGCCAAAGCATCCAGCAGGGCTTGCCGTTCGGCCTGTGCCGACGCGGCAGTGTCGAAATTGCCCGCACTCTGCGGCGCGCGGCCAAAGACATGCAGCCCGTCGCCGAACTGGCTTTCCTTGATGTCACAGACGAAACGGTCGATGCGGGTAATCGCCTCGGCGGTGCTGGTGGCCTGATCCAGCCCCAGATCGGCCTCGAGCCCGATGGCGCGGGCCTCGTCACGGATATCGGCCTGCAGCCGGTCGCGCCGCTTGGGGTCCAGCCCGTCGGCGTTCGAGAACTCGTCCAGCAGCGATTCCAACCGCACCATGCGGTCGGGCGTGCTGCTCTGCTTCATCGGCGGCGGGATGTGGCCCAGCGTGACGGCCCCGATCCGGCGCTTGGCCTGCGCGGCTTCGCCCGGATCGTTCACGATGAACGGGTAGATCACCGGCAGATCGCCGATCAGCGCCTCGGGCCAGCATTCCGCCGAGAGCGCCACCGATTTGCCCGGCAGCCATTCCAACGTTCCGTGTGCGCCGATATGAATCAGCGCATCCGTCCCCAACCCGTGCCTCAGCCACAGGTAAAAGGCCACATAGCCGTGCCGGGGCGTGCGCGACAGGTCGTGATATTCGTCGTCCCGCAATTCCGGCGTGCCGCGTTCGGGCTGCAGCGCCACCAGCGCCTTGCCGCGCCGAAGCGCGGTGAAGTGGAAGGCCCCATCGGCGCAGCCCGGGTCATCCTCGGGCGCACCCCAGGCGGTTTCCAGATCGGCGCGCAACGCTTCTGGCAGTTGCGCAAGTGCGGCGCGGTATGCCGAGACCGGCCATGAAATCCGGGCGTCCAGCAGCGTGTCGGCAATCGGCTCGGCGGGGGCGGTGTCATACCCTGCGCCCTGCAGGTCGGACAGGATCGCCTCGGCCGAGGCCAGCGCGTCCAGCCCCACCGCATGGGCCATCTGCCAGTCCTTGCCGGGATAGGTGGACAGGACCAGTGCGGGGACCTGTTGCGCCTTTGGTTTCTCGGCCAGGTTCACCCAGGCCATCGCCCGGTCGACGATGGCGGCAATCCGGTCGGGCTCGGGGCGGTGGGCGAAGCGGGAATATTCCAAGTGTGGGTCGCGCCTGCCCGGTTCCTTGAACGAGGCGACACCGGCCGAGATGCGCCCGTCCACCTCGGGCAGCACAACATGCATGGCCAGATCGGCAGGCGACAGGCCGCGCTCGGCCTCAGCCCAGGCCTTGCGGCGCGAAGTGGCCAGAGCGACCTGAAACACCGGCACGCCCGCCACGTCCAAGGGCGATGTGCCCGACGCGCCCTTGCCCGAAAACGAGGTGGCATTGATGATGGCAGAGGGCGCCATCGCTGGGATATTCTCAGCCAGCCATTGCGCCGCCGCAGGCGCCTTGAGCGAGGGTGCGAACAGCCCAACTGCCTGATGGCCTCGCGCGCGGACTTCCCGGATCAGGGCCGCGACCGACGCGGTATCGGCCGAAGTCAGATAGGCGCGGTAGAAGGTTACGATAATGCGCCGGCCTTCGCCTGCGAACGCGTCCTCGGGCGCGATTACGCCGCGATCCGGGCACCACGCTCCGCATTCGGGCAGGGTCTTGGCCCCCATCACGGGCCCGGCATAGAGCCCCGCCGCCAGCGCCATCTGCGCCAGTGCGGCTTGGGCCGCGACCTCGCCACCGGTGTCGCACAGATGCGCCAGTCGCCGTAGGGTCGAGACCGGCAGGGTCGAATAATCGTCCAGCCGCGTATCCTCGCGCCCGTCGGCGGGCAGCACCGCCAGCGCGATGCCCTTGGCCTGCGCCAGCGCCAGCACCTGCTGCAACCCGTAGGACCAGTAGGGCACGCCGCCGATCAGGCGGATCAGGATACCCTTGGCGCCCTCCAGCGTCTGCTCGACATAGGTATCGACCGATAGTGGATGTTTCAGCGCCGTCAGGTTCGCCAGCCGCAACGAGGGCATCCGCCCCTCGGGCCCGCCGCCGCGATGCCAGCCGGCCGCGAAAGCACCCAGATCGCTATCCGAAAAGGACAACACCACCAGATCCGCCGGGCTCTGGCCCAGATCGGTCGGGGTCTCGGTTTCTTCGAGCCCGTGGCTTTCGCGGAAGACGACGTGCATCGGTGCTTACTCGGCGGCCTCGGTGACACCGGTCAGGATGCCGCGGATCGCGGCTTCGTCGATGTCGTCATGCTCGGCGATGACCACAAGGCGCGAGCGGCGCTCTTCGTCCGGTTTCCACGGGCGGTCATACTGGTGCCGGACCCGCGCGCCGACCGCCTGAACCAGCAGGCGCATCGGCTTGCCCTGAACGGCGGCATAGCCCTTGACCCGCAGGATGTTCAGCTCGTTCGCCAGACGTTCGATATTGGCGACCAACTGCGCCGGGTCGGTCTGTTCGGGCAGTTCGACCACGATGCTTTCGAAATCGTCATGTTCATGGTCGTCATGGCCATCGTGATGCGAGGGGCGGGCGTCCATGTCGTCCTCGGCCGCGGCGCCTAGCCCCAGCACCACGCGCACGTCTACCGCACCTTCGGCCACTTCGACCACGGGCAGGGGGCGGGGCGCCTCGGCGGCGATGATCTCGCGCGCTTTGGCCACGCCTTCGGGGCCGGCCAGGTCGGGCTTGGTCAGCAGGATGATGTCGGCGCACGAGATCTGGTCCTCGAACACCTCGGACAGGGGTGTTTCGTGGTCGATCGAGTCATCGGCCATGCGCTGGGCGTCCACCGCCGCGACATTCGGGGCAAAGCGGCCTGCGGCCACGGCCTCGGCATCGGCCAGGGCGATCACGCCGTCCACGGTGATCTTGGAACGGATATCGGGCCAGTCGAACGCCTTGAGCAGCGGTTTCGGCAAGGCCAGACCGCTGGTTTCGATCAGGATGTGATCAGGGCGCGGGTCCAGCGCCATCAGCGCCTCGATCGTGGGGATGAAGTCATCGGCCACGGTGCAGCAGATGCAGCCATTGGCCAGTTCCATGATGTTTTCCGCCGGGCATTCGGGGATGGCGCAGCTCTTCAGGATTTCGCCATCGACACCCACATCGCCGAATTCGTTGACCACCACGGCCAGGCGCTTGCCCTGCGGGTTCTGCATCAGGTGGCGGATCAGCGTGGTCTTGCCCGAGCCGAGAAAGCCGGTGATGACGGTGACGGGAAGTTTTTCGAGGGTGCTCATGCTCAGGCTCCAATCGGGGGAATGCGGGCGGCGCAGTTCTTGCGGAAATGTTCAGGGCGGTCACGCCATCTCACAAGGCCATCTTCGGTGGCCAGGTACTTGGTGGCGCCTTCGACGATGATTTCGACATGGTCGGATTCGTTCAGGTTCTCATAGACGAAGGTCCAGCGAGACGGCCCGCCTCGCAAAACGATCGAGCAGCCCTGATCGCAGTTTGACAGGCATTCGACCGGCTTCAGGTTGATGCCTTCGGGCAGGTCGGCTGCGGCCAGCGCCTTGTGCAGCAGCGTGCCGGGGCGCTGGGCGTCATCCTCGATGGGCAGCCCGCGTCGGCAGGTGGTGCAGACCAGCAGCTCGACTGGTGCGGTCTCGGTCACGTCTCTCATCCCCCCTCAATTGGTTGTCGGGGGACGGGGTATGCGCGGGCCACGTTGCCGACATGGGCCCGACACCGGAACACCCCGTCCGGTTTGTCTTCGGGCGTTGGCAGGTCTCCCGGCTTGCGGATGTCAGAGCGGTGCTCTGTCGGATGTCCCGCCTTCCCGGCCTGCGGCCAGTGGCATTTGGGCACCCTCTCCGGTCACGGTCGCGGGGGCGGCTGCGTTTGACGGAAAACCGCTGACGCATTCCCTTTTCATCTGCTTGCACAGACACCAACTCAAGCGACATGCGGCACGGGCAGGGGGGTTGTCAAGCGCGCGGGGCCAAGTGCCTTGCCTCGGATCGAAAAAGCGACTTGCCGGGATCAATCCGCGGCATCGCTGGCCAGGCAGTCGCGCAGCCAGGCCAGGAACAACTGGGCAGGGATGGACGGAGGCGCCGCGCTGACGCTGCGGATCAGGTAATGCGACTGGGCAAAGGGAATCGCCGGCCCCGCAATCCGGATCGGCGCACCCTGGGCGATGGCGTTGCGCGCGAACCGCTCCAGAACGGTGGCGTAGCCCGCGCCGGCCATCACCAGTTGCAGCGCCGTGACGGTCGTATCCGCCGAATGGCGCGCGGGGCGGTCGGGCAGGTCGATGCCCGTGGCCTCGAAGTACCGCGCCCAGTTGTCCTCGTACCCCAGAATGTGGATCAACGGGCCGTTTTGCAGGTCTGGCGCCGAGTCCTGCGCCCGGCAGACGGGCACCAGCCGTTCCGAGCACAGCCGGTCCGCCGCAACACCGGGCCAGTCGCCATAGCCCAGCCGGATTTCCACGTCTACATCCGCGGGCGCGGCCGAGTCGTTCCAGATATGCGAAACCAGCCGCACCGGGATCTCGGGGTGCTGGGCGCTGAACGCGGGCAGCTCGGCCGCGATCCAGTAGGTCATCGTCGATATCGCCGCCCGGATGGTCAGCGCCTGTCGCGAGGCGGGGCCGAACAAGCTGTTGGTGGACAGCGCGATATCCGACAGCGCCCGGCGCACGGTCAGCGCATAGGACTGGCCCAGCTCGGTCAGCGACAGGTGTCGCGCGTTGCGGGCAAAAAGCGGCTGCCCGAGGTCCGCCTCGAGCGAGCGGATATGCAGCGATACCGCCGTCTGGGTCAGGCCCAATTCTTGCGCGGCGGTGGTGAAATTCAGGTGGCGGGCGGCGGCCTCGAAGCTACGCAGCCACGCCGGATTGGGCAGGCGGTCCATTTAGCACCAAAATAATTTTTGTATAGATAGCTTTATTATTCGTTTCTTTTGTCGATGGGCAACGGAAATAATCGGGCCAACGAAAACGCGCCTGCGGGAGGGCAGAACATGAAGGTCGGGTTCATCGGTTTGGGCAATGTGGGGGGCAAGCTGTCGGGGTCGCTGCTGCGCAACGGTATCGACCTGACGGTGTACGACCTGAACCCCGATCTTGTGGCGGAATTCGCGGCCAAGGGGGCCAAGGCCGGCGAAAGCCCGGCCCAGATGATGCGCGATTGCGATGCGGTCATCACCTGCCTGCCGTCGCCCGCTGCCTCGGACGCGGTGATGCAGCAGATGCTGCCCGAGGTGAGCCAGGGCAAGATCTGGATGGAGATGTCCACCACCGATGAGGCCGAGGTCAAACGGCTTGGGGCCATGGTGATCGAACGCGGCGGCGCGGCGGTGGACTGCCCGGTTTCGGGCGGGTGCCACCGGGCGGCCACGGGCAATATCTCGATCTTCGCGGGCTGCGACCGGGCCACGTTCGAGCGGATTCTGCCGTTCCTGACGACGATGGGCCGGCGCATCCTGCATACCGGCGATCTGGGCACTGCCTCGGTTCTGAAGGTGTTGACCAACTATCTGGCCACAGCCAACCTGATCACCTGCGCCGAGGCGCTGGTGACCGCCAAGGCCGCCGGGATGGACCTGAACACCACCTACGAGGCGATCAAGATCTCGTCCGGTACGTCCTTCGTGCATGAGACCGAAAGCCAAGTGATCCTGAACGGCTCGCGCGACATTTCCTTCACCATGGACCTGGTGAAAAAGGATATCGGCCTGTTCCAGGAGGTCGCAGACCGCGCCGGCGTGCCGTTGGAGATGAACCCGTTGATGATCAAGATTTTCGACGACGCCATCGCCCGCTATGGCGCGCGCGAGCTGTCGCCCAACGTCATTCGACGGCTCGAGGATGCAACCGGGCTGAGCATTACCGCGCCCGGTTTTCCGGCCGAGATGCAGGATGATGAACCGGAAGAGCCGGGGTACGAGGTGATTCCGCAAGGCCGAAGCACGGTCTGAACCGACGGTCAGCAAAACGGCGGCCTTCGGGGGGCGTCTTGCGTGAAACCCAAGGTGGCGGTGTCCCCTTGCGCGGCCAAGAACAGTTCGAGCTGGATTTCGACCAATCGGAAGGCAGCGACGCGGAACCAAGTCGGAGCAGTGGAGGCGAGTACCGGAATCGAACCGGTGTACACGGATTTGCAATCCGCTGCGTCACCACTCCGCCAACTCGCCTTTTCAAGCAATATCAATTACTTGCCGTGGTGCAGCAGCGGTTCTAGCAGCTTTCCCGCGCGGCGTCCAGAGGGCGCGCAAAGAATCTGCACGGGAAATGGCCGTCACCGGTATTCGAGACGCAACGCCAATTGTCGCGGGCCGGAATTTGCGTGCAAGGGCCGTTGCCGGGGCGCGTGCATTGTGGCAAAAGCCATCCGAACCAGGGAAATGATTGAGCGGTCACATGACGGATTTCGCAGCCCGACGCCAAACGATGGTCGATACCCAGATTCGGCCGTCCGATGTCACAAAGTTTCCGATTATCGATGCCATGCTGAAAATCCGGCGGGAAGATTTCGTGCCGGATTCCCAGCGCGAGGTGGCCTATGTCGGCGATTTGATCGATCTGGGGGGCGGTCGGTGCCTGCTGGAGCCGCGGACCCTGGCCAAAATGCTGGACGCGCTGAATATTTCCAATGACGAGGTCGTGCTGGATATCGGTCCGGCCTATGGCTATTCGACGGCCGTCGCCGCGCGCATGGCGCAACTGGTGGTGGGCGTCGAGGAAGACGAGTCAACGGCCGCCGAGGCGCAGGCCAATCTCAGCCAGGCCGATATTGACAATGCGATCATCCATGTCGGCCCATTGGTGCAAGGGGCCGCCGAGCATGGCCCCTATGACGTGATCATGGTTCAGGGCGGGGTTGAACGGGTTCTGGACGCGTTGCTGGACCAGCTCAAGGAACATGGCCGCATTGCCTGCCTGTTCGTTGATGGCAATCTGGGCACCGTCCGGATCGGTCGCAAGGTCGGCGGGCGCGTGACTTGGCGCCACGCGTTCAATGCCGCGGCGCCGGTCTTGCCGGGATTTGCGAAAGAACGGGCATTTTCGCTATAGTTCGGAAACACTTTTCCGTTCCCTATTGATTAGTTGAGAATCTGGCCGCAAACTGTTCCGAAATCAGAACAAATTTTGGTTTACGGGGTTGGATTATGCGTGGGACATCAGCAGCGAAACTGATCAAGGGGTTGGTGTTTTCAGCCTGCCTTGCACTGAATGTAGCGTCCGAGCGGACGGCTTGGGCAGACAACCTGACCGATGCGTTCATCGGGGCCTACAACTCCAGCGGCCTGCTGGAGCAGAACCGCGCGCTTTTGCGGGCCGCTGATGAAGACGTCGCGATCGCGCTTTCGGCCCTGCGCCCGATCATCAACTGGACCGTTCGGGTCAGTCAGGATTACACCAAGAACCGGATCAGAACGACGGTAACATCGGTCGAACCCTCGCGATTCTTTTCGGGGATAACGCTCAGCCAACTGCTGTACGACGGCGGCGCATCCTTGCTGGGCAAGCAGTCGGCGCAGGAAACCGTTCTGGCCACCCGGCAGGCGCTGATCGATATCGAGCAGCAGGTGCTGTTCCGAGCCGCAACGGCCTATCTGGGTGTTTTGTTGGAAGAAGAGCGGGTCCGAATCCGGCAAAACAACGTAAACCTGTCGGGTGAGGAGCTTCGCGCGACCCAGGACCGCTTCGAGGTGGGTGAAGTGACCCGCACGGACGTGGCCCTGTCCGAGTCGCAACTGGCCAGCTCGCAGGCCGATCTTGCCGATGCGCGCGGCAACCTCAGCACGGCGCAGGCTGAATATGTCAATGCGGTGGGCAAGACTCCGGGTCGCACTGCGGGGCAGCCCAGTCTGCCGGCACTGCCGCGATCTGCGGACGAGGCTATCAGCCTGGCCATGCGGAACCACCCGGCCATTCTGTCCGCACAGCATCAGGTGCGCGCCCTCGATCTGGTGGTTCAGCAGCAACGCGCGGGTCTTGGCCCGAATGTCAGCCTGAATGCCGATGTCGGGATTACCGAGAGCTACGACAACGACGACTACACCAACGACGCGTCGATCTCTCTGAATCTGAACCAGCCCATCTATGCGGGCGGCCGTCTGGCGGCAAACGTTCGCCGCGCCATGGCGCAGCGGGATGCCGCGCGGGCCAATCTGCTGAACGTGCAGAAAGACATCACGCAGGGGGTGACCAACGCCTATGTCCGCTTCCAGACCGCGACGGCCAGCCTGCGCGCGTCCGAAGAGCGGGTCCGGGCCTCTCAGGTCGCCTTTGACGGCATCCGCGAAGAGGCCACCTTGGGCGCGCGCACCACGCTGGATGTTCTGACCGCACAGCAAGACCTGCTCGATGCGCAACTGGCCGAGATCGCATCGCGGACCGAACGCTCGCTGGCCGCCTACCAGTTGCTTCAGGCGCAGGGGCTTTTGACCGCTGAACGTCTTGGTTTGGCCGTCCAGATCTATGACCCGACGCTATACTACAACCTGGTCAAGAAAGCTCCGGCGCAGATCAGCAAGCAAAGCCGGGATCTGGATCGTGTGCTCAAGGCGTTGCGTCGCGAGTGATCGCGCGCACTATCTGTTGTTCCGCACCGATTGTTTGGTTACACTTGATCAAAAGGCCAGATCGGTAGAGAGCCATGTCGGATAGCAGTGTCACAGCAGGTGTCGAGGACGTTTTAGCGTCGATCAAGCGACTTGTCGGCGATCAGGGGCGCAAGGCTGAGCCAGGCGCCGGCTCCCGGCCGAAACCGGGGCGGCTGGTTTTGTCCCAGTCGCTGCGAGTCTCGGACGCACCCGATCCGCCTTCGCAGAGTGGGACCGGGTTGTCGAGCCTTGCACGGGACTTCTCGGTTGACGCCTTTCTGATGAAGGACGCCGAGTTCGCGAGCATTCATCCCGCAAACCAGAAGCCCGAGCCGATGGTTCTCAGTGCGTCCGACCGGGTCTATCCGACCGCCACCGAAACGACGGCAGAAAAGGCTGGCGCTCTGCCAAAAGAGAATCAGACCGGTCCACGGGATCTTGCCGGCAGTCTGAGTGCCAAGATTGAAGCCTTGGAGGCGGCAATCGCTCGGACAGAAGATCAATGGGAACCCGATGGAAACAGTGGCGACGAATATGCGGGAACCCGCACTCGGCGCATCCACTGGGATCTCGAAGCCGGCGGGGGCGCCACAACGGCAGCCGAGACCGAACGCGACGAGTCTTTGCAAGCGCAGCAGCCGCAGACGACTGCGCAATTCGTGCGGGATCGCGGGGCGGTCGAGCCCGTCGCGACCGATGCAGAGGCCACCGCGACGATGGAGGTCGATGAACTGAAGGCGTTGATCGCCCAGGTCGTGCGCGAAGAACTGCAAGGCGCACTGGGCGAGCGGATCACCCGAAACATTCGCAAGCTGGTCCGGCGCGAAATCAACCGCGCATTGGATGCAAGAGAGCTCGAGTAGTCCTTAGCCGCGCTGCGGTTTCGCCGCCAATGACAGCAGAAAATCCAGATCCATGTGCTCTTCAAGGTGATCGGCCAGGGCATCGAGGGTCTGTTCGACGCCGTCCTCATAGGCCAGGTCGGATTTGACGCCCAACTGCCGCAGATAGCGCGCCCGAAAGGCATCCGAGGAAAATACCCCATGCAGATAGCTGCCGCGGACCCGGTCGCTGGCGTTGGCTGCGCCTTCGGCACGGCCCTCGACCTCGAGCCAGGCGCGTGCGCAATCGGGGCCGTCGGTGCGCCCCATGTGGATTTCATATCCGCTGACGGGTTCGCCGCCGGGCCGTGCTTTGGCCCTGCGCAGGCGGACTTGCTTGTCCTTGGCCATGACCGTTTCGACATCCAGCAGGCCCAGGCCTTCGACCGTACCCGGCCGCCCGTCGACGCCGTCGGGGTCCGAGATGGTCTTTCCCAGCATCTGATAACCGCCGCACAGGCCCAGAACATGGCCGCCGCGGCGCACATGCGCGTACAGGTCGATATCCCAACCCTGACGGCGCAAGAATGCAAGATCGCCGATGGTGGATTTGCTGCCCGGCAGCAGCACCAGATCGGCATCGCCAGGCAGGGCGCGGCCGGCGGGAACGATTTCGACCGTGACACCGGGTTCGGCTGACAGCGGATCGAGATCGTCGAAATTCGCCATCCGCTCAAGCTGTGGCACGGCCACTTTGACCGCTCCGCCCGGGGCCGAACGGATGTCCATCATGTCCTCGGCGGGCAGTTTCCACGCGTCGTCGAACCAGGGCACCACGCCCAGACAGGGCCACCCGGTGCGGGCCACGATGTCATCGCGGCCATCATCGAACAGGCTGACGTCTCCCTTGAAGCGATTGACCGCAAAGCCCCGGATCATCGCCAGATCGCCCGCTTCCAGAACCGCCTGCGTTCCCACGATCTGCGCGATCACGCCGCCCCGGTGGATGTCGCCCACCAGGATCACGGGAACACCGGCGGCACAGGCAAAGCCCATATTGGCGATGTCGCCACTCCGCAGATTGGTCTCGGCCGGGCTGCCCGCGCCTTCCACCAGAACCAGATCGGCATCGGCGCACAGTCTGTCAAAGCTCTCAAGCGCGGCGGCCAGCAAGCGCGACTTGTCTTTGCGGTAATCCTTGGCCCGCATAGTTCCGGCGCGCTGGCCCTGTACGATGACCTGGGCGCCGGTGTCGGTCTCTGGCTTCAGCAAGATCGGGTTCATGTCGGTATGTGGGGCGCGGCCTGCGGCGCGGGCTTGAAGGGCCTGTGCGCGGCCGATTTCGCCGCCGTCTTCGGTGACGGCCGCGTTGTTCGACATGTTCTGCGGCTTGAACGGCGCCACCCGAAGGCCGCGCCGGGCAAAGGCCCGCGCCATGCCGGCCACCAGAACCGATTTCCCGACATTGCTGCCGGTGCCTTGAATCATGATCGCGCGCACCATTCATGCCTCCTGCGGTTGGTGGCAGATGAGCTTATTTGAGCGGCCAAGGAAAGCGCGGAACGGGCGAATGGCGCGCTGAATCCGACATCAGGTGTCCGGGCAACAAAAAAGCGCGCCGCAATCGCGGGCGCGCCTTTTTGAGATACCGCAAAGCCTCAGGCGGCTTCGGCCTGCTGTGCAGCGTTGCGACGCTCGCTTTCTTCGCGCGACAGGGCAACCGAGGTCCGCACACCGCGGCCCACGAATTCCATCAGGCCTTTGACGACACGTTCGTTCGGGTCGATACCGGCACAGGTCAGCACCTCACGACCATCGCGCGAGCGGGCCCAGCGGGCAATCTGTTCCGGGCCGTTGCCGTATTTCTTGTCATCGGCAATGGCGTCGTCCAGGGCAGCCAGTACAACAGCCGCGAAAAGTTTGCGGGCACGGTTGCCTTGTTCATTGTTAAAGGCGGTGCCGTCAACGAAATCTCTCATCTCGTCTTCCTTGTTCTTGCTCTTGTAATTTTCGGCGTGGCGGTCCTTATGACCGATTTAGTGCGATTCGGATACACCTATTTTGCATGGTTGCGTTGCGTCATTTGCATAGCTCTCTGCGGGTGCAGCACTAGGTTTCGTTGTCTTGCATGGAATGTTCCCGCCAGATATAGGGACGGCAACGAACGCATCAACCTTGTGTGAAGGATTTATCTCATGCCCAAGATCAACGGGAACGAAATTCGTCCGGGCAACGTGCTGGAGCACAACGGCGGCCTGTGGGCAGCGGTCAAGGTCGAGCATGTCAAACCCGGCAAGGGCGGCGCCTTTGCTCAGGTCGAACTGCGCAACCTGCGCAACGGCACCAAGCTGAACGAACGGTTCCGCTCGGCGGACAAGGTCGAGCGGGTGCGGCTGGAACAGAAGGACCAGCAATTCCTGTACGAGAACGACGGCATGCTGGTATTCATGGATGCCGAAACCTATGAACAGATTGAATTGCCTGCCGATTTGCTGGGCGAGCGCCGGCCGTTTCTACAGGACGGCATGACCATCGTCGTCGAATTTTATGAAAACGAGGCGTTGAACGCGACGCTGCCGCAAAAGGTCACTTGCAAGGTCGTCGAGACCGAGCCGGTCGTCAAGGGCCAGACAGCGGCGAACTCGTTCAAGCCGGCGGTTCTGGACAATGGCGTCAAGGTCATGGTTCCGCCCTTTATCGCGCAGGACGAGATGATCGTGGTGAATACCGAAACCATGGAATATTCCGAGCGCGCGTAACGTCGCGTCACGGATACGGATCAGGGCCGCGCCGGAAGACCCGGGGCGGCCTGTTTCATGCCCGTGCATCGGGCTAGCGGTATCGCTCGCGGTCGGGGCCGAACAGTTCCAGCATCAGTTCGAATTTGATGCGATTGGCGCTGACCTGCCGATAGAAGGCGATCAGGAACGCGGTGGGGCCCTGGATGCGGGCCAGCCCGCTGGTGGCCGCCACCACGGTGCCCACGTCGGTTTTTCCGTTCAGGACAAGCCATCCCCCCAGCATCAGTACGGCCACCGTACCTGCGCCGTTGATCACGCTCAGGGCAAATTTGGCGGACAGTTTCCACAAAAACATGCGGCGCCGCGTCTCATAGATGGCGTCGAACTGGTCGTGGATGTCCTGGGTGACCCGTTGCAGGTCGTCGCTGGTCAGATGGTCGGTGGCGTTTCGCAGGATGCGCACGCGCTCGGCGACGAAGCGGTTTACCTTGCGCTGGGAAATCAGCACGATGGCGATCTGCGGTGCGATCATCGACAAGGCGATCAGACCCAGCCAGGGCTGGGTGGACGAAATGTAGGCGATCACACTGACCAATGTGCCGATCTGCACGACCGGATCGGTGAAGGCGCCGCCGGCAAATTTGCCAAGCTCTTCGGCCTCGGCGGAAATGGCCGTTGTCAGCGTGCCTTTCCCGACATCCTCGTCGGCCTCGTCAACATCTTTTGCGCGCGCCAGAAGCAAGCGGCGGATCCGGCGGATCATGTCCTCGCCCAGCGTGCCAGCGCGATATCCAAGCAACCATTTCAGGGCGAGGCTCAGCAGGATGACGCCCATCATGCCGGCACTCATCCAGATCAGTTGGGCCTTTTCGACCGCATCCGAGGTCAGGTGGTTGATGATGTCACGCTGAAATTCCAGCGGCGCAGCGGCCAGCGCAGCAACTGCAAGAGACAGCAGGATCAGTATGACCTGCCGCTTGGCGCTGGCGCGCCAGATGGTTGCGTACAGTCTCAGCATCCCTCGGCCCGTTCAATTCGTGCCTGCCTGTTCTACTCCGGGTACCGCACCAGAGGAATGCCCTGCGCAAGCCCCGTGCAGGGTCGTGCCGGTTGAGCAACAGAGGTCAGTCGATCAGCCACAGCCGCGCATCCGCGGCCTGCATGTCCGCGCCTGCGCGGTCCAGCCGCAAATGAGCGATGGCCTTGCCCCCCGATTGAGTGAACAGGGTGCCCGCTGGTTTGCCTTCGGACGTGATCTGGGTGCCGACCGGGGCGGCGCCTTCGATTCCAACCACCTGCAATCCCTTGCGCAGCTGGGTCTTGTGCTTCATGCGGGCGGTGACTTCCTGTCCGACATAGCAGCCTTTTTTGAAATCCACGCCGTGCAGCCGCTCGAACCCGGCCTCGAGGATATAGGTGTCGGGTGTCAGTTCGATCCCGCTTTCGGGAATGCAATGGGCGACTCGGATCGCGTCCCAGTCGGTTCCGTCATCGGCCTCGGCGGCGGGCGAATAGGCGCGCCATCCCAAATCCGGATGACGCGGGTCGGACAGGGCGCCTTGGGGCGCCGGGCCGGTTCCGCGCTGCAGATGCAGCTCGGTTTCGCCGATCGTCACGTCCGCGCGCAGTTTGTACATGCTCAGCCGTTTGATCAGCATGTCTGCCAGATCCTCGGCCACGTCCAGCAGAACGCTGTCGCCATCGCGTTTCAGGAAAAAGTCCGCGATGTATTTTCCCTGCGGCGTCAGCAACGCGGCATAGACCAGCCCGTTGTCCAGCCCGCGGATGTCATTGGTGACCAGACCTTGCAGAAAGCTGTCGGTATCCGCGCCGGTCAGGCGCACAATGCGGCGGGTGCTCATCTTTGGGTCCTCGTGCAATCGGTGCGGCTGTTCATATAAGCGAATGGACCGGCAAAGCCAGAGGTTTCGCTACGGGGCGCATGCGGTCAGGCACTCAGGCTGCTGCGCAGCTCGACCACCGATTTTCCCAGACGGAACGGGGCGGCAAAACTGACAAGGCACAGCGCGATGATCTGCAGAACCAGAATATGCGCGTTGGCCTGCAGGTATTCCCATTCATCCTTCAGCTTCCCCACCTGTTCGATCAGGTCGTCATAGCTTTGGGCCAGAATGATGTAGTCGCCGGCGATGGCCGGAACCTTGCGGCGCATGTTGTCGATCGCCTCCTGAGTTTTGTCGTCAAGCGTGGTGAAGACGAGGAACTGCTCGATGTCGAAGGCATCGGCCCGGGCGGCCTTTTCGTGCATCTCGTCCATCTGCGCGCGACTGCGGCCGCCCAGCAGAAAGTGCAGGCCCTGCAGCGGCGCGACCTCGTTGGTGACCGCGATGAACAGGGGCAGGTCGGCATTGTTGGCGGTCGAGGCCGAGAGGAACTCGACCTTTTCGCACAGCACGGCGGTGTCGGGGTCATAGGGCGGGTCACAAAAGCGCAGCCGGAACCGCGCGGCGTCGCGGTCAAAGGCCCGAGAGGCGGCATAGGCCACGTCGATCTGCCGATCCAGGCGCGAGCTGTCGGTGGTGTAGAGCCCCGCCAGCACGGCCACCAGCGCGCCCAGCCCGCCCAGCACGACCCAGACCAGATCGGCCAGCTTCCACGCCCGGTGCCCGGCGGGTTTGCGGAACAGAAAGGCGGTGCCCACCAGCCCGGCGGCAAAGAACAGCAACAGCAACAGAAGCTGTTGGTCAGTAATGAAACTCATGCCGGGAGTTTAAGGGGCCGGGTGGCGCAGGCAATGGGGCTCACGAAGATGTAGGGTGGGGTGATTTGGGGAGGGGCGCGCCCACCGGCAGCGCGGGGTTTGTGGTTGGGGTAGGGTGGGGTTTTACCCCACTGTTGCGAGGTGATTTGTCGGAGGGGAGGTGGGTTGGAAACCCACCCTACGGCTTGCTGAAGTCCCAATCAGATTTGCGAAGATCGCCGGTTTGGTGAAAGTGCCGCACGACTTTGATGTATTGACGGAAATCAGAATTTTCCTGCACTAGTCTGTCGGCGCTGAGCCAATCGACCGACTGTCTCTCTCTGGCAGGGATCAAAATTTGGCTGTCGCTGGGCGATGAAGGGTTCAACTCCATCACTCCGATACCGTGCACTCCGGATAGGGTCCGAAGTTCCTGCATGGTCAATCTGCCTTCAATCTCAGCAGCCACAAGGTATCCAAGGTTGGCCCACGACGAATTACTCACGGTTTGGAAATATGCTTCCCTTACATTGGTTGAATTAAGATGAAGCTTCACCTCGAAAGACCAAAGCTTGGCCCTCGTGTCCCCAAACTCTTTCACGCAGTCTTTGGTTTCGCGGTCCCACGTGGCGCTTAGATCCTCAAGTCCCACAAGATCGGGAAACAACCACCGATTTCCATTTTGCCCTCTGCGATTGGTGGCGCGTTTTTAATCGATGCGCACCGAAAAAACATCCAATTCATCTCTAAGGTAATTGGACAATAGAGGGTAAAGATCGGACTCTCGGATTTGGTTCGATGCCAAGGTGGTCTTGTCAGACAGATTGGCCGAGCCGACTTCATCGTCCTCGCTTAGTTCAGAATAATAGAATTTCCGGGGTCGACCTTCTGTCGCGCGAATTTTCGGGTTTCGCGTAATCGACCGCCTCTGCGATCCAATTTCAGCAACGAGTTGTTGGATGAGTGCGTCATCCGTGTCCAAGGGGATTTTCTTCGCCCTGCTGCGTGCACGTTTTTCTTCACAGTCTTGGCGGTAGTTTTCGAATATCCACGTCGCGATCTCTCGCGCCGTGAAGCGCTTTTCTGGATTGCTCGAAAGGAATTCTGGAACGACCTTAGTGATGCTCAGGGCCATACGTCAAACATCCAACTCCTCCACAAACCGCGCGTTCTCCTGAATGTACTGGAACCGCAGTTCGGGTTTCTTGCCCATCAGGCGCTCGACCAGGTCTCCGGTCTCGCCGGGTTCGTCCTCGTCGATGGTCACGCGGATCAGTTTGCGCGACTTGGGGTCCATCGTGGTTTCCTTGAGGTCCTTGGCGTCCATCTCGCCCAGACCCTTGAAGCGGCTGACGTCGATCTTGCCTTTACCGCCCAGGCCTTTCTCCAGCCACATGTCGCGTTCGGCCTCGTCCAGGCAGTAGACGCGTTTCGCGCCTTGGGTCAGGCGGTAGAGGGGCGGGCAGGCCAGGTACAGGTGGCCCGCGTCGATCATTGGGCGCATCTGGGTGAAGAAGAAGGTCATCAAGAGCGAGGCGATATGCGCGCCGTCCACGTCGGCGTCGGTCATGATGATGACCTTGTCATAGCGCAGATCGTCGAGGTTGAACTTGCTGCCCAGCCCCACGCCAAGCGCCTGCGTCAGGTCGTTGATCTCGGCGTTCGAGCCCAGTTTCGATGAGGCCGCGCCCAGCACGTTCAGGATCTTGCCGCGCAGGGGCAGCAGGGCCTGGGTTTTGCGGTCGCGGGCCATCTTGGCGGACCCGCCGGCCGAGTCGCCCTCGACGATGAACAGCTCGGTGCCCTCGCGGTTGGTGGCCGAGCAATCGACCAGCTTGCCGGGCAGGCGCAGTTTCTTGGTGGCGGTCTTGCGGGCGGTTTCCTTTTCCTGCCGACGGCGCAGGCGTTCCTCGGCCCGCAGGATCAGGAAGTCGAGGATGGCGCCGGCGGATTTGGTGTCGGCGGCCAGCCAGTTGTCGAAATGGTCGCGGACCGAGTTTTCGACCAGCCGCTGCGCCTCGACCGTGGCGAGGCGGTCCTTGGTCTGGCCGACGAATTCCGGCTCGCGAATGAAGCACGAGACCAGCGCGCAGCCCCCGGTGATGAGGTCTTCGCGGGTGATCTGGGCGGCCTTCTTGTTGTTGATCAACTCGCCGTAAGCCTTGATGCCCTTGAGGATCGCCGCCCAGAAGCCCGCCACATGGGTGCCGCCCTCGGGCGTCGGCACGGTGTTGCAGTAGGACTGGATGAACCCGTCGCGCGAGGGCGTCCAGTTGATCGCCCATTCGACCTTGCCCGGGGTGCCGAACTTCTCGTTGAAATCGACGGTGCCGGCAAAGGGCTGGTCGGCATAGGTCGAGGAGCCGTTCATCGTCTCTTTGAGATAGTCCGACAGGCCGCCGGGGAAGTGGAAGGTGGCCTCGGTGGGGGTTTCGCCGTCGTCGATGGCGGATTTCCAGCGAATCTCGACGCCCGAGAACAGGTAGGCCTTGGAGCGGATCGACTTGAACAGGCGCGCGGGTTTGAACCGGTGGTGGCCGAAGATCTGGTCGTCGGCGTGGAAGGTGACGGTGGTGCCGCGCCGGTTGGGGGCGGCACCGACTTTCTCGACCGGGCCCAGCGGGATGCCGCGCGAGAATCGCTGTTCGTAGAGTTCCTTGTTGCGGGCCACCTGCACGACCATCGAATCCGACAGCGCGTTGACCACCGAGGCACCCACGCCGTGCAGGCCGCCCGAGGTCTGGTAGGCCTTGCCCGAGAACTTGCCGCCCGCGTGCAGGGTGCACAGGATCACCTCGAGCGCGGATTTGTCGGGGAATTTCGGGTGCGGGTCGATCGGGATGCCGCGGCCGTTGTCGCGGATGGTGACCGCGTAATCCTCGTGCAGTTCCACCTCGATACGGTTGGCGTGGCCGGCGACGGCCTCGTCCATCGAGTTGTCGAGGATCTCGGCCACCATGTGGTGCAGCGCCCGTTCGTCGGTGCCGCCGATATACATGCCCGGTCGCTTGCGGACGGGCTCCAGACCTTCGAGGACCTCGATCGAGGAGGCGTCGTAGGTGGTGGCGGATTCGGGCGTCAACAGGTCGTCGGGCATGGGGGCTGCTCTTGTTCTTGGGTTTGGGCCCATTATGGCAGGTGATGTGGGTCTGGGAAAGAGGGGGGCGAGGTGTTGTGGGTAAAGTCGGGGGCGGGCGTTGTGCGAGCGAGGGGCGCTGCCCCTCGCGCTCCCCGGGATATTTGAGGCCAGATGAAGGGTCGGGTCAGGTCTTGTCGGTCCAGTCGAGGATGGCTTGCGCGACCTTCTGGGGGTGCTGGTGGTGCAGCCAGTGGTCGGCGCCGGGGATGGTGACGCGGGTGAGGTCGGGGGCGAAATCCTCGAGCCCTTCGGTGGTTTCCGGCAGCAGGGCCTTGTCCTCGGGGCCCCAGATCAGCAGGTGCGGGCAGGTTACGCGCAGCCGCTCGGTCGGCAGTTGCGGTGGGTCGGCCAGCGGCTTGCCGGGGTCGGCGACCTGCAGGGGAGAGGCGCGGTACCAGTTCAGCATGGCGTCGAGGCGGCCGGGGCGGGCCCATTCCGTGCGATAGGATTGCATCTGGTCGGGCGTCAGCCAGTCGGTGCCCATGCCGTGCCGGAAGAACTGTTCGAGTTTGGCGAAATTGTCCGCGGACAGCCAGTCGGCCGAGTTGGGTGCGCGGAGCTGGTTGATGTATTGCGAGGCTTGGGATTGCGCGCCGCCCTTGGCCATCTCGCGCTGGAAGGGGTAGGGGTGGACGCCATTGGCGATGATCAGGCGGCTGACGAGTCCAGGGCGGAACATTGCGAGGCCGTATGCCACCGATGCCCCCCAGTCGTGGCCCAGAACGGTGATCGGCGCGCCGATCTGTTCGATCAGGGCGGCCATGTCCGAGACGAGCTGTGAGAGGACGTAATGCTCGGTGCCTTCGGGCGCCCAGCTTTGGCCACAGCCGCGCTGGTCGGGGGCGATGCAGTGGAAATGGTCCGCCAGGTGCGGGGCAAGGTCGGACCAGGCACCCCCGTATTCCGGGAAGCCGTGCAGCATCAGCAATGGTGGAAGGTCTGCATTGCCCCAGCGACGGACGAAGAACGGCTGGCCGTTCAGGTCGAGATATTCGGTTTTCATGCACAATTCCTGGGTGATGCCGCTTGGCCCAGCATTTTCGGACCTGAGAGCGAAGTCAACTTGATACGGATCAACGCGAAAAAGATACAAATTTGCTAGGTGTTTCGGTGAACAGCAAAACCGGAGTGATCGCATGGATGCAGTGACCCAGCAGAAACCGAACTCAACGCCCGAGGCCGCCGCGGCCAAGCCGAAGGCGGATCCGGAGGCGCCGACCCGCGAAAAGATCCGGCAGGCTTTCGAAAGCGGCGAATACCCCTATCGCACCAAGCTGTCCCGCTCGGTCTATGAAAAGCAAAAGGCCCAATTGCAGGCCGAGTTGCTGAAGGTGCAGCTGTGGGCACAGGAGACCGGGCAGAAGTTCGTTCTGCTGTTCGAGGGTCGTGATGCCGCTGGAAAGGGCGGCACGATCAAGCGGTTCATGGAGCATCTGAACCCACGTCAGGCCCGCGTGGTCGCGCTGAACAAACCGACCTGGGAGGAGAAGGGCCAGTGGTATTATCAGCGCTACATTCAGGAATTGCCCACGGTCGGCGAAATGGTGTTCTACGATCGATCCTGGTACAACCGGGCTGGAGTCGAGCGGGTGATGGGGTTCTGCACCCCCAACGAATACCTCGAGTTCATGCGCCAGACGCCCGAGTTGGAGCGCATGTTGGTGCGGTCCGGGATCCAACTTTACAAGTATTGGTTCTCGGTCACGCGGGACGAACAGCTTCGCCGTTTCAAGAGCCGCGAGACCGACCCGCTGAAGCAGTGGAAGCTGTCGCCCATCGACAAGGCCAGTCTGGACAAATGGGACGACTACACCGAGGCGAAAGAGGCAATGTTCTTCTATACCGACACCGCCGACGCGCCCTGGACCATCGTCAAGTCGAACGACAAGAAACGCGCCCGGCTGAACTGCATGCGGCATTTCCTGTCGACGCTGGATTATCCGGACAAGGATCATGACGTCGTGGGCCAGCCCGATCCGTTGATCGTGGGTCAGGCGCATCATGTGGTCCACCGGTCGGATCACATCCTGGGCACGGCCCTGCATCCTGATGCCCGGGCGAGCTGATCGGCGGGCAGCTGGTCTCGGATCGAGATTTTCCAGATGAGCCCTTGCCCCGTGTCGGGGCCGGGCATAAGGCTGGCGGGATGAGCAAGGTGATGACTTATCCTGCCCATGTCCGGGCGATTGCGGTGCTGGGGCTGCCCTTGATCGGTGGTCATCTGGCCCAGTTTGCCATCGGCCTGACCGATACGATCATGTTGGGCCGGTACGATGTCGAGGCGCTGGCCGCGGTGACGCTGGCCGGCAGTTTCTATTTCGTGCTGTTCCTGTTCGGGGGCGGATTCGGCTTGGCGGTGATGCCGATGGTTGCCACCTCGGCTGCCGAGGAGGATGAAACCAGCATTCGCCGCAGCACCCGCATGGGTCTGTGGTTGTCGCTGCTGTATGGCATGCTGGTGATGCCGCTGCTGTGGTGGTCCTACCCGATTCTGATCGCCACGGATCAGGATCCGCAAGTGGCGCAGACCGCGTCCGAGTATCTGAGGGTCGCCGGCTGGGGTCTGTTTCCGGCGCTGGTGGTGATGGTGCTGAAATCCTATCTGGCCGCGCTTGAGCGCACGCAGATCGTGCTGTGGATCACCGTCGCGGCGGCAGTGGTCAACGGCCTGACCAACTATGCGCTGATCTTCGGCAATTGGGGCGCGCCGGAACTGGGCGTGATGGGGGCGGCGATCGCCTCGGTGGTGACCCAGACCGTGTCCCTGGTGGCGGTCATCATCTACGCGGTGAAGGTCCTGCCGGAACACAGTCTGTTCCAGCGGTTCTGGCGCCCGGACTGGGAGATGTTCTTCAGCGTGCTGAAGCTTGGCGTGCCGATTGGTCTGACCCTTCTGGCAGAGGTGTCGCTGTTTGCGACCTCGGCCTTCATGATGGGCTGGATCGGGCAGGTGCCGCTGGCGGCGCATGGGATCGCGCTGAACCTGGCCTCGGCCACCTTTATGGTGCATCTGGGCCTGTCCAACGCGGCGACGATCCGGGCCGGCAATGCGCTGGGCCGGAAGGACCGCGCGCATCTGGAAAAAGGCGCAATCGCGGTCACGGGCATGTCGCTGGTGGTTTCGGTGATGACGATCATCCTGTTCCTGACCTGCGCCGAGCCGCTGATCTCGGTATTCGTCGAATCGGACGACCCGCAGCGCCCGCAGATCCTGGCGATCGGGGCCGGGCTGTTGGCTATGGCCGCGCTGTTCCAACTGGTGGATGGGGCGCAGGTAATCGCGCTGGGCCTGCTGCGCGGGCTGCAGGACGCCAAGGTGCCGATGGTGATGGCCGGGCTCAGCTATTGGGTCGTGGGGATCCCGGCTTCGTACTATTTCGGCTTCATCCGCGGGATGGACGGTATCGGAGTCTGGTTGGGGCTGGTGCTGGGGCTGGCTTCGGCCGCCGTCCTGCTGATGACACGGTTCTGGACGCGCTCGGTCAAGGCGGTGGGCGTGCCGGCCGAATAGCCTCTCAGCTCTTGGGCTGGCGGTCGGCCTTCTTGCGCACCAAGACCGAACGCAAGTCATGCATCGCCAGCAGCAGCCGGTCGGTGACCTGTTCCAACTGGTTGTCAGTCGCCTTGGACTGGGCCCATTGCGCCGTCAGGTTCAGATGGTCGATGGTTCGGTGGATGTCGTCGATGTCACGCTGCGCCAACAGCGCCTTGCGGTCCTCCATCCAGCGGGCGATCTCGGCCTTGTCGGCCTCGGTCAGAGTGCGCTGGCCGTGTGGCTTGACCTCGCCATTGCGGATGTTGACGACCGCGATCTGATCCATCTCGATCCGGCGCTGTCGGTTTTCCGTGTCGATCCGATAGACTGCGGCGCCGTTCTCGCGGACGCGGAAATAGTATTCGGGTAGGGTCGCGGACATGGGGGTCTCGGGTTTATTTCAGGGAAGCGCAGAACCGCTGGATGCGGGTGCAGGCCTCGGTCAAGGCCTCGTCCGAGGTCGCGTAGCTGACGCGGAAATTCGGCGACAGGCCGAAAGCCGCGCCAAACACCACGGCCACATCGGCCTCTTCCAGCAAGGCCGTTGCAAATGCCTCGTCGCTGTCGATGACCGTCCCGGCGGGCGTGGTCTTGCCGATCAGCCCGGCGATCGAGGGGTAGACGTAGAACGCGCCCTCGGGGGTGGGGCAGGTGATGCCCTCGATCTGGTTCAGCATGTCCACGACCAGATCGCGGCGGCGTTTGAACATCCCGTTATTCGGCGCAAGAAATTCCTGCGTGCCGTTCAGTGCCTCGACCGCGGCCCACTGGCTGATCGAGCAGGGGTTCGAGGTCGATTGCGACTGGATCTTGCGCATCGCCGCGATCAGCTCGACGGGGCCCGCGGCATAGCCGATGCGCCAGCCGGTCATGGCATAGGCCTTAGAGACCCCATTGCAGGTGAGCGTGCGGTCATAGAGCCCCGGTTCGACCTGCGCGGGCGTGCAGAACTGAAACCCGTCATAGGCCAGATGTTCGTACATGTCGTCGGACATGACCCAGACATGGGGGTGACGCATCAGAACATCAGTCAGTGCCTTGAGCTCGTCCCACGAATAGCCCGCGCCGGTGGGGTTCGAGGGCGAGTTGAAGATGAACCACTTGGTCTTGGGCGTGATCGCGGCCTCGAGCTGTTCGGCGGTCAGCTTGAAGCGGTTTTCCAGCGTGGTTTCCACCGGCACCGGGGTGCCCCCGGCCAGCAGCACCATGTCGGGATAGCTGACCCAGTAGGGGGCGGGGATGATCACCTCGTCGCCCGGGTTCAGCGTGGCCATCAGCGCGTTGTAGAGCGTCTGCTTGCCGCCCGTGCCGACCGAGACCTGCGCGGGCGTGTAGTCCAGCCCATTGTCGCGCTTGAATTTGGCGCAGATGGCCTGTTTCAACTCGGGGATGCCGTCGGGGGCGGTGTATTTGGTCTTGCCCGCGGCGATGGCGGCGACGGCGGCGTCCTTGATGTTCTGCGGGGTGTCGAAATCGGGCTCGCCCGCGCTCAGGCCGATGACGTCGCGCCCGGCGGCCCGCAACTCGGCGGCCTTGGCCGTCATGGCGATGGTGGGCGAAGGTTTGACGCGCGACAGTGTCGCAGACAGAAAGCTCATGGACGGCCCCGTTTGTATGTTGGTCCCGACTGTCATAGGGTGCGCCCGAAACACGATCAAGCGATATGCATTTGCAGAACTGGAGAGTTTGATGAGCGACGAAACCGACTGGTTCGGACCCGAGGCGGCGACGTTCGGAGATCGTCTGGCCGGCGCACGCGAAGCCGCCGGCATGACCCAAGCCCAACTGGCGCGGAGATTGGGTGTCAAGAAGGCCACCGTGGTCGGGTGGGAAAACGACATGTCCGAGCCGCGGGCAAACAAGCTGTCGATGATGGCGGGGATGCTGAACGTGTCGATCATGTGGTTGCTGACCGGCGAAGGCGAGGGCGCGGGCGTGCCCGATCTTGTAGAAGGAGATGCCGAGCTGGCTCCGCTGGTTGCCGAGCTGCGTGCGATCCGCGGTGAGATGCGCGCCAGTTCCGAGCGGCTAGCGCGGGTGGAAAAGGCCTTGCGTTTGAAGCTGGAGAAAGGCGAATGACCGAAACGCGCGAAACCCGGATCAAACGGATGAAGATGCGGTCGATGCGACGTGGCATCAAAGAGATGGACATCATCCTGCAGGCCTATGCCGAGCGCAATCTGGATGCGATGGACGATGCTGGGCTGGACCGGTACGACGCGCTGCTGCATGAGAACGATCAGGATCTCTATCAGTGGGTTACCGGACAGGTTGCGCCGCCCGCTCCGTTTGAGGATTTGATCTCGGAAATCGCGCAAACCTTTCAAAAATGAGGAAAATCCGGATTTAACCGATTATTCGGGATTTCGCGCCAAAGTTTCGAGAACAGCGCGACTGAATCGGAGGATCGGATGAGTTTGGAAATGCAGGTCTCCGCGCCGGGGGCCAAGGGGTTCATGTCCAGCTATCTGGAGGCGCTGGCCCTGGTCGAACGCCTGCATCGGCTGCTGCTGGATGTCATCAAGGACGAGTTCGAGCGGGTCGGTGTGCTGGAGATCAACGCCGTACAGGCTCTACTGTTGTTCAACATCGGCGATCACGAGGTGACAGCGGGTGAACTCAAAAGCCGCGGCTATTACCAAGGCAGCAATGTCAGCTACAACCTCAAGAAACTGGTCGAGATGGGGTATATGCACCATCAGCGTTGCGAGATCGATCGGCGCTCGGTCCGGGTTCGGCTGACCGAACGCGGGCGCGAGATTCGCGATATCGTGGCCGACCTGTTTGCACGCCACGCGGACGGGCTGCAGAGCAAAGGTGTCTTGGGCGCGGACGGAATCGAAGACATCACCAGCGCGCTGCGCCGGGTTGAGCGGTACTGGACGGACCAGATCCGCTATATCTACTGATCGGTGGCGGGCAGGCCCTGCGACATCACCAGCGCGTCAAGCTCGCGGATCAGCTTACGGGTCATGGCGTCCTCGTAGGCTTCGAACCCCAGCGCCGTTTCTACGAACGCGCCGGGGCCCAGGATGACCCAGGCATTGTAATAGGCTGAAAGCTCTCCGATCTGGACAAAGCGAGCGTCGCCGTTGCCGGGATCGTCGGCGCCGATCACCAAACCGTTGATCGTGAGGCCAGCGCTGCGCAGCGCTGACTTGGCCGTTCGCGGATGTGGGCCGACATTGTGCTTGCCGTCCCCCGACAGATCAAGCGTGCGCTTCCAGCAATCCGCTTGCCCAGCCAGAAGCCCGGCGCCGAACTGCATCGCAGCCCCCACCGCGGTGCCTTGTGGCGCCGACGAGCGGCGGGTGGCTTTCAGGCGTTCGGCGATGGCCTGCAGGTCGGATGAACTGCGCAGAGTGGTCCAGTCGATGAGCACGCGTTGAAAGCTGGTTTCGCTCCATTCGAAGACGGCAAGCCGGATCGGTGTGCTCGGGTCCGAAAGGATGAGGTCTTGCACTTCGGGCCGCTGCAGGGCTGCCGCCAGCCCGTCCAGTTGCAATCGGTACTCACGGCTGTCGACCGAGCCCGAAACATCCAGCCCCAGCGCCAGTGCCTGTCGGCATTG
The DNA here is from genome assembly GCF_059613045.1 of Ruegeria sp. BHSC037. Taxonomy (NCBI): domain Bacteria; kingdom Pseudomonadati; phylum Pseudomonadota; class Alphaproteobacteria; order Rhodobacterales; family Roseobacteraceae; genus Ruegeria; species Ruegeria sp. BHSC037. Next base: position 74,227 of record NZ_JBXWRT010000014.1, on the reverse strand, counting down.
GGCGGCAAGCGGGGTCGCGACCAGGCACATCAACAACGCCAGCGCTCGGACGATCATCGGACGGCCCTCTCCAGCGCGCCGATCTGCAGGCTGGTCAACTCGCGCTCCAGTTTGCGGCGCATGGCGCGTTCGAAGTCCTCGAATCCCTGGGCGATTTCCAGAAAGGCTCCGGGGCCGTGCAGGACGTTGTTTTCAAAGAACGGGATCAGGAACAGCTCGCCTTCGAAATCTGCGGCGTTGATGACCAACCCGTTGACCGTGACGTTTTCAAAGGGGAAATGGCGATAGGCGATCTGCGGGCCGTAGCCGTCATTGTTCGATCCGTCCCCCGACAGATCAATGGTCTGGAACAGGCAGGGCGGGGCTTGGCGCATCAAGGTTGCACCGTACCCCAGCGCGTGGCCCATGGCTGTGGCGGACCCGGCATCGGAGCGGGTGGAACGACCGATGCGCCGGGCCACATCAAGCAGATCGGCCCGGGTTTCGATCATCTGCCAGGGCAGGATGACATGCTGCGTGTTTCGCCCGCTCCACTCATAGGCGGCCAAGGCCACGGGCATGGGCGACGAAAAGAACGCCCGTTCAACCTCGGGCGCAACCAGAGCGGCGGCCAAGCCCTGACGCTGCAGCGCGTCCTCGGTTGCATCGACCGATACCGAGATGTCGAGTGCAAGCAGCAGTGCCAGGCGGCATTGCTCGGCCTGAACGGGGCCGGCCAAGGCGGCCAACCCCAGGGCTGTCAACCAGCGGATCACCAGTGGCCGGTGTTTTCCATGCTGACCCACGGCTCGGCCGGGGGCAGCGGTTCGCCGTTCTGCAACAGTTCGATCGAGATGTTGTCCGGTGAGCGCACAAAGGCCATGCGCCCGTCGCGCGGCGGGCGGTTGATGACGACGCCGTTGTCGGCGAGGTGCTGGCAGGTTTCATAGATATTGTCGACGCTATAGGCGATGTGCCCGAAATGGCGGCTGTCGCTGGGCAGACCATCATCGCCGTCCCAGTTGTAGGTCAGTTCAATCGGTGCGTCCTCCTGCCCCGGAGGTGCCATGAAAATCAACGAGAACCGCCCCTCTTCGCTGTCATAACGGCGGGTTTCCTGCAACCCCAGCAGCTTGTAGAACGCCATGGATTTGTCCAGGTCCTTCACCCGAACCATCGTGTGGAGGTATTTCAGCCCCATCGTGTTTTCCTTTTTTCAAGATAATCTGCGTCAGCTTAGCGCGCTGTCGGTGGGTGTCGAGGGGCGGGCAGGGCTCCATCCGAAAAATGCACAAAGCGCCGTACATATCGCGGTTTCGATGCCAGTGCTGCCGATATATAGTGTTAGACGACTCAATGCTGGAGAGGGAAATTTCATGCCGCTGTCTGCCGAACAACTGGCCGAAATCGAAGAACAACGCGCCCAGACGCAGCCGACCCGTCGAGTCGTGGCGCCCGGCATGGAAGAGCATCTGTACACCGCACACTCGGTTCTGGACCACGGTTTCGTGCGGGTGATCGACTATATGGGCGACGACGCGGCGATCTGCCAGGCGGCGCGGGTCTCGTACGGCAAGGGCACCAAATCGGTGCAGAATGACGAGGGGTTGATCCGCTATCTGATGCGGCACTGGCACTCGACCCCGTTCGAGATGTGCGAGGTCAAGCTGCATGTCAAACTGCCGGTCTTCGTAGCACGACAGTGGATCCGGCACCGCACGGCGAATGTAAATGAATACTCCGCCCGCTATTCGATCCTTGACCGGGAATTCTACATCCCCGCGCCGGATCAATTGGCGGCGCAGTCGGCGGTCAACAATCAGGGCCGGGGAGAGGCGTTGCAGGGTGAAGAAGCTGCCCGCGTGCTGGACATTCTCAAGGCCGACAGCGCCCGCTGCTACGACAATTACGAAGCGATGATCAGTCAGGACGGCCAGCAGGGGCTGGCGCGCGAACTGGCGCGGATGAACCTGCCGGCCAACATCTATACGCAGTGGTACTGGAAGGTGGACTTGCATAACTTGTTCCATTTCCTGCGGTTGCGGGCCGACCCGCATGCGCAATACGAAATCCGGGTCTATGCCGAAACCATGTGCAAAATCGTGGCTGACTGGGTTCCGTTCGCCTACAAGGCGTTCGAGGACTACCGCCTGGGTGCGGTCAACTTGTCAGCGCAGATGGTCGAAGCACTGCGGCGCATGCTGCAAGGTGAGGCGGTGACACAGGAGAACTCGGGCATGACCGCGCGCGAGTGGCGGGAGTTCGAGGCGGTGATCCGCAACACCTAGCCACGCAGCCTGTCTGGGCAACGTCATGACCGCTTCTCAAACAGCCGACCCGGTCAAAAACCGGCGCAGGGGATAGGGGGCGGTAGGGGAGCGGTCGACGGCCCGCAAATTGGCCGTCGACCTTGTTTCAGGGCGCCACCCGGACGGGCGGACCGATTACATGGGCTTCAAATCACCCGCCATTTGGCGGCCGTCGCGTCCGTCCTGCAACTCGTACGAGACTTTCTGATTGTCGGCGAGTCCGGTCAGGCCGGATCGTTCTACGGCCGAGATATGAACAAACACATCCTTGCCACCCTCATCAGGGGCAATAAAACCATAGCCTTTGGTCGTATTGAACCACTTCACGGTGCCGGTAGGCATAATTCCGTGTCTCCTTCTCCTTGCGCGTCACCCTGCGAAATGACAGGGCATAGTCAAAGCGACCACCAATCGACGCAGTTCCGAGCGAACGAGACGGCGTAAATTATGTGTTTCGCCTTTTTCAACATTGCACGGTGCGGTAAAAAATCAAGGAATACTGGGCCAGGCACTGCGTTTTGCCCGAAATTGGATCAAAAACCAAAGAGGACCGGCCATGCGCCTTTATGGTCTCAAGACCTGTGACACTTGCCGCAAGGCGTTGAAATCGCTTCCGGATGCCGAGTTTGTAGATGTGCGCTCGCAAGGCGTGCCGGCCGATGTACTGGCGCGGGCATTTGCGCGTTTCGGCGACACCTTGCTCAACACCCGTTCAACGACCTGGCGCGGATTGGACGCGGCCGCGCGCGCGCGTCCGGTTCTGGAACTGCTGGCTGACCACCCCACACTGATGAAGCGGCCGCTGATCGAAAACGGGGCCGAGATGTATCTGGGCTGGACCCCGCAGACCCAAGCCGGCCTTGGCATTGTCTGAAAGGGTGCCTATCTGTCACGACGCAATAGCAAGGAAGACAGCATGCGAAACGCAGCCATGATCCTGGGGGTCATCGCCGGGCTGGTCGGAATGATCGTCGGGTTTTTCGGATACGGGTTCGTCGAATTGGTGAATCGCTATGGCGAGATTGAAGGTCTGGCCGAGCAGGTGGAGAACCCGGAACTGATCAAGACGGCCTCGATCTTTGCGCCGATGCTGGCGATTGCCGGGGGTGCGATGGCGCACGCCCGGGCTTTGGTGGCGGGGGTCTTGCTGCTGATTTCCGCGGCGGGAATGTACTACGCCTTTGGCTTTGGCGTGTTTACCATGTTCCCCATTGCCTTCGCCGGCGTCGCGGGGCTGCTTGGGATCGCCGCGGGCAAGCCGGACGAACCCAAGGCGCATTTCTAGGTCATTTCAGGCGCAGAACCCGATCGAGCGAGAGCGGGCCCGCGCCGTTGATCACGATAACCACGAACAGGAAGGTCCACATAACCCGCTGATCCATCAGGGTGATGGTGTTGTCGAACAGACTGCCCAGCTTGACCCCATGCCCGGTGACATCGGTGAATGTCTGCACCCAGACGAACCCGATCATGCCCAGGGCGGCAAGGCGAGTGAACAGCCCCACCAGCAGCAATGCTGGCAGGATGAACTCGGCCCACGTGCCGGCGACGGCAACGGGCCAGGTAAAGAACCCAAGCTGCGAGCTGTCATAGCCGACGGCCTCCATCGCCTTGGGGAAGATCTGCACATAGGCCCCGTCCGAAGGGAAAAGGAACCCCAAAAAGCCGCTGCCCAGCTTGGTCATGGCCGAGTTCCAGTAATAGACCAGAAGAACCGCAGCAAAGGTCAGCCGCGCCACTGTCGGCGTCAGCCAGCTCGAGGCGTGGTCCAGCTTACCGAATGCGGAATTGTGCAGAGAAATCAGGGCAGTCATGTTTCCGGCCTTTCGATGGTGACAGAAGTGATCGCATTGCCCTGCAGCAGCAGTGCCAGGGTGGCACCCAGGTCGAATGCGGGCGTCCGAGCGGTGGTTGCCTCGAAGGCCTGGCCAATGGTCCGGCCGGCCTGAATGGCGGTGATCCAGTCGAGCCCGCCGGGGGGCAGCAGGTGCGGCGACGGGTCGAATTCAGCGCGCGTGATCAGCACGTCCTGCGCACCGGGCTCGGGCTTTGGCGCGCCGTCTTCGGTGTTGAACAACCAGATGGCGTAAATGGGCCAGTCGGACCGGATCAGCTGCATGGCCGGGGCAATTCCCAGCCGGGCCTGCATCAAGTCCTGGGGCGGCAGGGTGGCCAGCACGTCGGGCGCGATCGGCTGGCTGTCGGCGGCGTGGTACGACCGGCGCAGGGCGAGCTCCAGCCGCGCCACGTCAGGCAGATAGCCCAGATGCGCCAGTTGCTTGGTGTCGGCGAGAAATTCGGGGAAGCTCTCGCCATAGAACATCATCAGCGGGGAGGTCGGCGGGTGCTGACGCAGATAGATCCCGGCCAGACCGTCCATGTTCTGCGGACCCAGCAGCTTGGTTATGACCGGAAATGCCTGGTGCATGGCTTCGGTCAGCGACACGGCTACGTTGTTGCGATAGACGTTGAAGCGGCGTCCGGCGGGGCGGGCCTGGTCGTCCAGCAACCCGTCGGGCACGGGGGCTGCCGGGTCCAGCAAGGCCGCCCGGAATTCCGATTGCGAAACGCTCATGCCGGGATCCGGTCCAGCGCGGATTGCGCGCGTTCAGCCTCGGCGCGCAGGGTGGGCCAGTCGGGCACGTCATTGTCCCATTCGATCAGCACGGGTTTGGGGCCTGATTGGTCGAGCACATAATCCAGCAAAGCCCAAACCGGGTCGACGACGGCGCGGCCGTGGCTGTCGATCAGCAGGGGTTTCCCATGGTCGTCCTCGTCCTCGTCGTGGCCACCCAGGTGGATCTCGCCAACCTGGTCCACAGGGTAGGCGTCGATATAGGCCTGCAGGCTGCAATTCAGATTGGTGGCCGAGACGAAAACATTGTTGACGTCCAGCAGCAGGCCACATCCGGTCCGGCGTGCGACCTCGCGCAAGAAGTCGGGTTCAGACCGAGTGCTTTCGGCAAAAGCGAGATAGCTGGACGGATTTTCCAGCAGCATCTGCCGGCCCACCGTCTCTTGTACCTGATCGATATGATCGCAGATGCGCGCCAGTGTGGCGTCTGTATAGGGCAGGGGCAGCAGATCGTTCAGGAACTGGCTGTCATGGGTGGACCATGCCAGATGTTCTGAAAAGCTGGCCGGGTTCAGCCAGCCCACAAGGTGTTTCAATCGCTCCAGGTGCTCGGCGTCCAGCGGTCCTTCGCCGCCGATCGACAGGCCCACGCCATGCACCGAGATGGGAAACCGTTCGGCAAGGTGACGCAGTTGCGCCAGGGGGCGACCGCCGTCGCCCATGTAGTTTTCGGCGTGAATTTCCAGCCAGCCGACTGGGCCGGACTGCGCCAGAAGGTCGGCAAAGTGCTGAGGCTTGTAGCCAACACCCGGCGCGGCGGGCAAATGGTTTATTTTACGGGCGTCATCTAACAAGGGCCTGATCCTTTCCGGCAAAAAAGAGGGCGGGCAATTTGAAAACGCCCGCCCTTGTAAACCGTCAGGCAGTCTTATGCGGGCAGGTCACGCTCGAGCGGTTCCAGTGAGCCCTTGCGGGGTGTTCCGTCCGCAGCTTTTGGCAGTTCGATATCGGTGCAGGTGCCTGCATCGACCAGCGTCCAGGCATTGCCCTGGTAATCGACGGTCGAGGTGCCGGCGCAAGTGGTGCCCGGACCAGCGGCACAGTCATTCTGACCGGCCTTCGAGATGCCATAGCACTTTTCCTTGGCCTGTGCGGCTGCGGTGGTGGCAGTGCCGGCAACGGCTGCTGCAACGGCGCTTGCGATTACGAGGGTTTTGGCGGTGTTCGACATCTCAGGTAATCCTTTTCGTGATTGCGTATGTCTGCTTGTGACATTGACAAAGGTAACGGCTGACACCTCTCTGTTGAATTCACGAGCCCGTGTCTCACGGCTGTGTCAGGGAACGTTAATGCCCCTTGCAAGTTAACGCACTGTAATAAATTAGGAAATCCAAAAATGTTTCAGTCCGGCCCCGTGCTGAGGGCCGGATTTTCTGCAAGGCGGAGCCGATTGTTACAGAAGATCGGGCGGCGTGGCCGCGCGCGCCAGCTCTTTTGTTACATCCTCGAGCGACTGGACACGGGTCTGCTTCTCGCCCAGGCGGCGGACGCTGACGGTACGCTCTTCGACCTCGCGGTGGCCCACGGCCAGGATCACCGGGACCTTGCCGACCGAATGCTCGCGGACCTTGTAGTTGATCTTCTCGTTGCGGATGTCGGCCTCGGCGCGGACACCGGCGGCCTTGAGCGTTTTGACCACTTCCAGAACGTAGTCATCGGCCTCGGAGGTGATCGAGGCGACGACGACCTGCCGGGGCGCCAGCCAGAAGGGCAGCTTGCCGGCGTGTTCCTCGATCAGGATGCCGATGAACCGTTCGAACGAACCCAAACAGGCGCGGTGCAGCATCACCGGACGGTGCTTGGCCCCGTCGGCGCCGATATAGGTCGCGTCCAGCCGTTCGGGCAGCACGAAATCGACCTGGAAGGTGCCGCATTGCCAATCACGCCCGATCGCGTCGGTCAGCACGAATTCCAGCTTCGGCCCATAGAAGGCACCTTCGCCGGGGTTCAGTTCCGGCTCGACCCCTGCGGCGCGCGTGGCGGTCAGAAGGGCCTCTTCGGCCTTGTCCCAGACCTCGTCCGAGCCGGCGCGCTGTTCGGGGCGATCCGAGAATTTGACCTTGAAACTGTCAAAGCCCAGATCCTTGTAGACATCGGTTAGAAATCCGATAAAGCGGGCACATTCGTCGCCAATCTGGTCCTCGGTCGCGAAGATATGGGCGTCGTCCTGGGCAAACCCGCGGACCCGCATGATGCCATGCAACGCGCCCGAGGGTTCGTAGCGTGCGCAGGATCCGAACTCGGCCATGCGCAGCGGCAGGTCGCGATAGGATTTCAGACCCTGCTTGAAGATTTCCACGTGGCAGGGGCAGTTCATCGGCTTGAGCGCGTTCACGGCCTTTTCGCGGGCGTGTTCCTCGTCGACTTCGACGATGAACATGTTTTCCTGGTACTTGTCCCAGTGGCCCGAGCGTTCCCACAACTTGCGGTCGACCACCTGCGGGGTGTTGACCTCGACATAGCCGCCGCGGTGCTGGGCACGCCGCATATAATCTTGAAGCTGGGTGTAGATCGTCCAGCCGTTGGGGTGCCAGAAGATCTGGCCCGGGGCCTCTTCCTGCATGTGGAACAGGTCCATCTCGCGGCCCAGCTTGCGGTGGTCGCGTTTGGCGGCCTCTTCCAGCATGTGCAGGTGCGCCTTGAGCTTTTCCTTGCCGGTGAAGGCCACGCCATAGATACGCTGCAGCATCGGGCGGTTGCTGTCGCCGCGCCAGTAGGCGCCGGCGATGGACATCAGCTTGAACGCGTCGCCGGGCAGTTGGCCGGTATGCTGCAGGTGCGGGCCGCGGCAGAGGTCCTGCCAGTGGCCGTGCCAGTACATGCGCACCGGTTCGTCACCAGGGATCGCCTCGACCAGTTCGACCTTGTAGGGCTCGTTGTTGGCCTTGTAGAATTCGATGGCGCGCTCGCGCTCCCAGATCTCGGTGGTGACCGGGTCGCGCTTGTTGATGATCTCTTTCATCTTTTTCTCGATGAGGCCGAGATCTTCGGGCGTGAAGGGTTCTTCGCGGTCGAAGTCGTAGTACCAGCCGTTTTCGATGACCGGGCCGATTGTGACCTTGGTGGCGGGCCAGATTTCCTGCACCGCGCGGGCCATCACGTGGGCAAAGTCGTGGCGGATCAGTTCGTTGGCCTGGGCCTCGTCCTTCATCGTGTGGATGGCGATTTCGGCATCCTGTTCGATGGGCCACTGCAGGTCCCAGTGCTGGCCGTTGACGGTGGCCGAGATGGCCTTTTTCGCCAGCGAGGTGGAGATGTCGGCAGCGACCTCGGCCGGCGTCACGCCTGCCGCGTAGGATCGGGAATTGCCATCTGGGAAGGTAAGAGAGACGGATTTTGAATCCAGGGCCATGATCTGGCTCTCCTCGTCGGTTTGGCGCCCACAGAACGCCCGGTTGCGGGTTATGGTGTCGGGCCCGTGTGGCAGGTGGTGGTGTCTGTGTCAAGGGTGAGGGGCGAGGGGCGCTGCCCCTCGCGCTCCCCGGGATATTTGAGGCCAGATGAAGAGGGGGCGGGGAATTGCACTTGGGCGCGGTGCGTGCATGATGCTGGAAAAGCAAGTGAGGGTTTCATGGCAGCGACGACATTTCTGGAAACGCCGAAGGGGCGGCGGCTGGCCTATCACAAGAGCGAAGGGGTGGGGCCCACGGTCGTTTTTCTGGGTGGTCTGAAGTCGGACATGGAGGGCACCAAGGCGGTGCATCTGGAGGACTGGGCGCGGGCGCGTGGGCAGGCCTATCTGCGGTTCGACTACTCCGGGCATGGCGAAAGTTCCGGCCGGTTCGAGGAGGGCTGTATCGGGGATTGGCACGAGGACACGGTTGCGGCGGTTTCAGCGCTGACCAAGGGGCCACTGATCGTAGTGGGTTCGTCCATGGGCGGGTGGCAGGCGCTATTGCTGGCCAAGGCCATGCCCGAGCGGATCGCCGGCATGGTCACGATCGCGGCGGCGCCGGATTTCACCGAGGACGGTTATTGGGCCTCGTTCAGCGACGAACAGAAACAGGCGCTGGAGACGGAGGGGCATGTTGAGTTGCCCTCGGATTACATGGAGCCCTACATCATCACCAAGCGGATGATCGAGGATGGCCGGACGCGGCTGGTGTTGCGGTCGCCATTGAACCTGCCGTTTCCGGTGCGGTTCCTGCAGGGCACGGCTGATACGGCGGTTTCGGTCGACACCGCTGTACGGTTGCTCGACCATGCCAGCGGGCCGGACATGCGGCTGTTGCTGGTCAAGGATGCGGATCACCGGTTCTCGGACGGGCCGTGCCTGGGGCTGATCGAGGATGCGGTTCGCGACGTGATGGGGGCCAATTGATGTGGCGGCTGGGGCGGTTTCTCGGGCGGGCCTTGCTGGCGTTGGTGGTGGTCGGCGGGCTGATCTACTGGTTCGGCCCGCGCGAAGAGGTAGATCTGCACCCGCGGTTCGATCCGCGCAAGTTCGGCGAGGGGGTTCAGGTCTATTTCGAAAGCATCGAGTCCGCCTATGACGACATCGTGCCGGGTGTCGAAAAGCGGGTGATCTGGCAGGACAGATTCAAGGAACGGCGCACGCCCTATTCGGTGCTTTATGTGCACGGGTTTTCGGCCTCGTCCGAGGAAATCCGCCCGGTGCCCGACAGGATCGCCGACGCGCTGGGGGCCAATCTGGTCTATACGCGCCTGCAGGGGCACGGGCGCGGGTCGGATGCGATGGCCGAGGGGACGGCCTCGGGCTGGATGCGGGACATGGCCGAAGGTCTGGCCGCCGCCCGCGCCGTGGGCGAGGAGGTCATCGTGATCTCGACCTCGACCGGGGGGACCCTGGCGGCAGCCGCGGCGTTGGACCCCGAGCTGAGCAAGGACGTGGTCGGGATGGTGTTCATATCGCCCAATTTCGGGGTGCAGGCGGCCGGATCCTGGATACCGTCACTGCCTTGGGCGCGCAGTTGGCTGCCGTTGCTGATGGGGGAAACCCGCGACGTGTCGGGCGACGATGCCAAACGGAACACGTACTGGACATTGGTCTATCCGTGGGAGGCCGTGGTACCGATGTCGGTGCTGGTCGACCGGGTGCGGGCGCTGGATTTCTCCAGGGCGTTGCTGCCGGCGCTGTTCTGGTTTTCGGATGAGGACAAGATCGTGCGGCCGGACCTAACGCGCAAAGTCGCCGCCGCATGGGGCGTGCCTGCAACCGTGCACACAGTGACAATGGGGCCGGGTGACGACCCCTATTCGCATGTGGTTGCGGGGCGGCTGACCTCGCCCGGGCAGGACGCGGCCACGGTGCAGGGTATTCTGGACTGGCTCGGGGCGCTGGGGGTCGAATAGGCCATTGGCCAGCGGACAGAGGTGGAGAATGCGCAAGCCGGGCAGCATGTGGAGCCTTGAGACGCTGGGCCGGGTGCGGCTGTCGCGGCATTTCTTCATGCGCGATTTCCTGTATTCCGAGATCGGGAATTTTCACGCCCGGCAGAACATTCCCGAGGATCCCGACCTTGCAATCGAAACGGGGCGGGCGTTGTGCGAAACCTTGCTGGACCCGCTCGAGGAGACCTTTGGCCGGGTTGCCGTGCGCTCGGGCTATCGCTCGCCCTCGCTGAACCGCTTCGGCAACGAGAACAAGCTGAACTGCGCCCGCAACGATCATCCGTTGGAATGCCACATCTGGGACCGGGGACGGGGGGATGCGCGGATCGCGGGGGCGTCGGTAGTGATCCCATGGTTCGCGGACCGGTACGCGCAGGGCCGCGATTGGCGCGATCTGGCGTGGTGGATGCACGATCATCTGGATTATTCCGAGATCTGGTTCTTTCCCAAGCTTTGCGCGTTCAACCTCGTGTGGCGGCCCGTTCCGCTGCGCCGGATCGACAGTTACATCGCTCCGCGCGGCAGCCTGTTGCGGGCCGGAGCGGAGCCGGACGAGCCACCCGACGCACGGCGTGCGCGGTATGCCGATTTCCCGCCGTTCCGGGGTATTTGCTACCCGTGATTTTTGGCCTTGCCCGGCGATGCGCAACCTTTCATCCTGACGAAAACGCCGACGCATTCGGCAGACAAAAGGAGGCCCCGCGTGATCGAGCCGCTGGTGCTTTTGCCCGGTCTGATGTGTGATGCCCGACTGTTTCAGCCGCAGATCGCCCAGTTGTCGCGGGATCGGGCGGTGACGGTCGCGCCCATCGGCGGCGGGGATCGGATCGAGGAAATCGCCTCGGGGTTACTGGACCAGTTGCCTCACCGCTTTGCGCTAGCCGGGCTGAGCATGGGCGGCGTTGTCGCGCTGGAATTGGTGCGGCGGGCGCCCGACCGGGTGACGCGGCTGTGCTTGATGGCCACCGATGCGCAGGCCGACACCCCCCAGATCGCCGCGAACCGCGAAGAGTTGATCGTTGGGGCGCAGGCCGGACGCCTGCAGGAAGTGATGCGCAAGGTCATCGGAACAAACATCTTGGCGCCGGGGCCGCAGCGCCTTCCCATACTGGACGACATGCTGCAGATGGCGACCGAACTGGGGCCGGACCTGTTCGTGCGCCAGATGCGCGCGCTTCAACGGCGCCCGGATCAGCAGGGTACCCTGCGCCGGATCAAGGTGCCGACGCTGGTTTTGTGCGGGGCGCATGACACGCTGACGCCGGTACGCAAGCACAGCTTTATGGCCGAACTGATCCCCGAAGCCGTCTTGCACGTTGTGAATGACGCCGGGCATCTGCCCACGCTTGAGGCGCCCGAGGAAACGACTGCCGCGCTGATCGACTGGTTGAATATTCCGTTGCGGATTTTCTAGTCGTAGAGGGCCGCGCGTTCTTCGCGGGTGATCACATGCGGCAGCGCGACCGGTTCGCCTGTCTCGGTATCGAAAAACGGGGTCTGCCGCCAACGACCGGATAGGCGCGCGCCCAGCACGCGCCGGATCATGCCCAGAACGGCCGGGCCCGGTTTTTCATGTTTCCACTTGCCGTTGCTCTGCGGAACATAAGCGCGGGTCTTTACCGGACCCAGCGGTTCAGGGTCGGCAAACCGGGCCACGTCAAAGCCGGCAAACGGAAGTTTCGGGCTGCTGGTGGTGGTAGCCAGCGGGGCGTTGCAGCATTTAGCGTACCAGCGAAACAACCCTTTGGGGCCAAGGCGCATCACCGCCAGGTTCTCGGCCCCCTTGGAGATGTGTATGTATTCTGGAGACATCTGGAATATGTCCACCGGGCCGGGCGCGGGATCGGGCTGGCCGAAATTCAGCTGCCCGGCCCGGCAATCGGGGCAATAGCAGACGACATGGGTGCCCGTGGCCAAGCCTTTGGCGCTGACCTCGCCGCTCAGCCCGCCGCAGGTGCAGGCGAAGGTCAGCGACGTGGCTGTGGCGCCGGGTATCACGCGACCTTGTTGCTGTTGGCGGCGCGGCGTTTCGGCTTGCGGCTGTTTTCGTTCATGAACTCAATGACCAGCGGGCGGATGTTGTCGCGCCAGCTGCGCCCGGCGAAGATGCCGTAATGCCCGGCGCCGGGTTCGACATGGCTGGCCTTCTTGCTGTCGGGCAGGCCGGTGCACAGATCCAGCGCCGCGATGCACTGACCGGGCGCCGAGATGTCGTCATTGGCGCCTTCCACCGTTTTGACCGCTACATCGGTGATTTTGCCGATATCCACCTTGTGGCCATCCACGACGAACTCGTTCCGCGCGATTTCGCGGTTCTTGAAAACACGCTCGACTGTGGAAAGGTAGAATTCGGCGGTCATGTCCATCACGGCGAGATATTCATCATAAAACCGGTTGTGGGCGTCGTGGTCCGATGCTTCGTCACGCATCACGCGGTGGATCTGGTCCGAGAAAGCCTTGCCATGGCGCTCGGCATTCATCGACATGAAAGATGCCAGCTGCAACAGGCCGGGATAAACCATCCGGCCGACGCCTTTGTATTTAAAGCCCACGCGCTGGATCATCGTTTCCTCAAGCTGGCCCATGGTCACGCGGCGGCCGAAATCGGTGACTTCGGTCGGCGTGGCGTCAGGATCGACGGGGCCGCCGATCAAGGTCAGGGTGCTGGGCTGCGCCTTGGGGTCCTTCTCGGCGAGGTAGGCGGTGGCGGCCAAGGTCAGCGGCGCGGGTTGGCAGACGGCCACCACATGGGTGTCGGGCCCGAGCTCCTTCATGAAATCGACAAGGTAGAGGGTGTAGTCCTCGATATCGAACTTGCCTTCGGACACGGGGATGTCGCGCGCGTTATGCCAATCGGTGATGTAGACTTCGCAATTGACCAGCAGGCTTTTGACGGTCGAGCGCAGCAGCGTGGCGTAGTGCCCCGACATCGGCGCAACCAAAAGCACCTTGCGCGGTTGCTCTTCGCGGCCATTCACGCGAAAGTGGATGAGATCGCCGAAGGGGCGTTCAAGCACGGAGGTGACTTCCACCAGATGATCTTTGCCGTCCTCGCAGGTAAATGTTCGGATGCCCCAGTCGGGCTTGGCGACCATGCGTTTGAAGGTGCGTTCCGTGACTTCACCCCAGGCCGCCATCCAGTTGAACACCGGATTGGGAACCATCGCAAAGGCGGGGTAGGAGGCAAATGTGCTTGCGGTTGCACCAAGCCATTGATTGGTGTTCCGCATCGACTCCATCAGGTCGTAGGTCATCATATAGCGCATGGATTTGGCCTCCTGAATGTCAGCCTGAAAGTTCGGACCATTCGCCGCTTTGCCCCCCGGTTCCCACGACGATATTCTGCACAGCAGCGAGGTTAGGGGGGATTTGTTTAAATGACAACAAGCGAAGGCAAGATGCCGGAAATGACCGACGAACACCTTGAACGGCTTCAAGAAAACATGATGAAAGTCGAGGCGCTGTCGAAGCGACTGGTCGAGGTTATGGCGTCCAGAAAACCTCATAATCCCGCGCTGGATGTCCCGAATCACGAAGTTTTGGCAAAGGCGGCAACGGCTTACTGGACCGAGGCGCTGCAGAACCCGGCCAAGCTGCTGGAACAGCAGATCGAATACTGGGGCAAGTCCGTTTTGAATTTTGCTGCAGCGCAGCAAGCGTTGCTGAACGGAGACGACGACGTGGAAACCGGCGCGCCGCGTGACAAGCGGTTTGCGAATCCGCTGTGGGACAAGAACCCCTATTTCCGTCTGGTGCTTCAGCAATACCTGACCAATGCCGAGGCGATCGCACAGGCCGTCGATTCCGTCGAGGATCTGGACGAAAAAGACAAGCGACGCCTGCGCTTCATGGCGCAGCAGATCGTCGACATGATGTCGCCCACCAATTTCCTGCCGACCAACCCAGACGCCCTGCAAAAGGCGATCGAGACCGACGGCCAGTCGTTGATTCAGGGGCTTGAGAACCTGGTGGCCGATCTCGAGGCCAATGACGGCGCGCTGGTGGTGAAACTGGCCGACGAAAAAGCATTCGAGGTGGGGGGCAACCTGGCAACCACACCGGGCCAGGTAGTGTATCGCAACCGGATGATGGAGTTGATCCAATATGCGCCAGCCACCGAAACGGTGCACGAGATCCCGATCGTTCTGTTCCCGCCGTGGATCAATAAGTTCTACATTCTGGACATGAAACCCGAAAACAGCCTGATCAAATGGATCACCGAGCAGGGTTATACCCTGTTCGTGGTTAGTTGGGTCAATCCCGATGCCAGCTATGCCGAAACCGGCATGGAGGACTATATTCAGGACGGCTACCTGACCGCGATCGAAGAGGCTAAGAAGATCTGCAAGGTCAAGCAAGTGAACGCTGTCGGCTATTGCATTGCGGGCACCACGCTGGGCCTGACTTTGTCGCTGCTGAAACAGCGGGGTGACAAATCGATAAAATCCGCAACCTTCTTTACCGCGCTGACGGATTTTTCCGATCAGGGCGAGTTCACGCCGTTCCTGCAGGAGGACTTCATTGAAGAGATCGAGGAGGAGGTGAACCGCATCGGCGTTTTGCGGTCATGGATCATGGCGCGGACCATGTCCTTTCTGCGGGCGCGTGATCTGGTCTATGCCCCTGCGGTGCGCAGTTACATGATGGGGGAAACGCCGCCGGCATTCGACCTGCTGTATTGGAACGGCGATGGGGCCAACCTGCCGGCCAAGATGGTGGTGCAGTATCTGCGGGGCCTGTGTCAGCGCAACGAGTTCGTCACCGACGGGTTCGAGTTGATGGGCCACAAGCTGCATGTGCGCGACTTGGATGTGCCGCTGATGGCAATCACCTGCGAGACCGACCACATCGCCGCTTGGAAGGATTGCTACCGGGGGGTCCAGCAGATGGGGTCTCGGTCGAAGAGCTTCGTGGTGTCCGAATCCGGCCATATCGCGGGCATCGTGAACCCGCCCAGCAAGAAGAAATACGGTCACTACACCAATGACGACCTGAAGGCGGATGCCGACACCTGGATGAAAGAAGCCTCCTTCCACGAGGGCTCGTGGTGGCCGCGCTGGGAGGCGTGGTTGAAAAAGCGTTCAGGCAAGCAGGTTCCCGCGCGTACGCCTGCTGATTCGGGCCATCCACCGCTGGCCCCGGCGCCCGGCACCTATGTCGTGGCCAAGCCAAAGGTCTGATTTCATTCTGAAACCTAAAATATTTCTGCAACGCAGCAAAAAATGCTTGAAATGCTGCGTTGCGGCATTCATATTGTCCTCAAGCTGAAGAACCCGGGGTGGGCCCGGACTGGCTGAAAGGATTAGACCAATGGCAAAGACCCAAGACTTTACCGCGACCCTGAAGGAAATGATGGGTGCTTTCCCGGTGGATACCACCGCAATGGAAAACGCGTTCAAATCGACCGCGACCCTGAACGAGAAACTGTCCGGCGTTGCGCTGGAAGCCGCCGAGAAATCGGCCGAGATCTCGAGCAAGTGGACCAAGGACACCCTGGCCAAGCTGGCCGAGATGTCGAAAGCCAAGGCCGAGCCGGCTGACTACGCAAAAGCCGCAACCGACTTCGCCAGCGCTTCGGCCGAAGTCGCGGCTGAGAACCTGGCCGCTTTCGCTGAAATCGCCAAGAAGCTGCAGTCGGAAACCGTCGAGCTTCTGATGGCTGCCGGCAAGGAAGCTGCGGAAGAAACCACCGCAGCCGTCAAGAAAGCCACCAACGAAGTGACCGCTGCCGCTAAGAAAGCAACGGCCGCCAAGTAAGCAAGACCCGCGAAACGCACCCATCCCTCCCAACCGGTGCAATCGCTAGGGGCAGGTCCTGTGACCTGCCCTTTCTTTTTGTGCTGCGGTCGCATAACCTCTGCTGCAACGCATCATCCTTGGGGAGGGCAAACGGTGTCGGACAAAGAAAAACCTCTGCTGATCAAGCGCTATGCCAGCCGTCGGCTGTATAACACCGAGACCAGTGACTATGTCACGCTCGAGGACATCGCGGGATTCATCCGCGACGGGCGCGAGGTGCAGATCATCGACCTGAAGACCGGGGATGACCTGACCCGCCAGTATCTGCTTCAGATAATTGCCGAACATGAAAGCCGCGGCGAAAACGTGCTGCCGGTAAACGTGCTGAACGATCTGGTGCGCAGCTACATGCTGCCGGGCGGGGGCATGATGCCGCAATTCCTGCAATCCAGCTTTGAGATGCTTCGCGAAAGTCAGACCAAGATGATGGAGAACATGAACGCCATGAACCCCATGAGCAACATGCCGGGGTTCGAGGCGCTTCAGGCGCAGCAGCAGGCGTTTCTGAAGGCCATGACAGGCGGTTTGTCAGGCGGATGGTCGGGGCCTGAAAAGGACGAGAACGCCAAGCCCGAGTCCAAAGAAGACTTGGACGACATCAAGAAACAACTGGCCGAGCTGCAGCAGAAACTGTCCAAGCTCAGCTGATACCAGACAGGCCCGGATGACCCGGGCCTTTTGTCTCTGGCGTTGAGCTCAGGTGCCGAAGGCCACTTCGGGCGCGGTAACTTCGCCGACCGAGGCCAGGATGATGTCGGCGATTACATCCAGTTCCGCGCGGGTTAGGCGCACGGGAAGGCGCACATCACAGGCCGACATCAGCATTGCGCGCGTTCGAGGCAGCTCGACCTGCTCGGGCAGAAACTGCCAATTCCAGAAGGCGCGGGCATTGTCCTCGCTCAGACCAAAGACCTGCACCTTGACGCCACGGCCCTCGGCTGCAGCGGCAAATGCCTTTATCTGGTCTTTGTTCAGGTCGACCAGGTTGAATTGGATCGAATCCGGCGCACGTCGTTCCGGTGTCAGCGGGTCGGGTACGTGAATATGCGGCGAGCTGTTCAGGCGCTGCGCCACATAGTCGTGGTTGGCCAGCCCGTCGCGCACCCGCCGCGCCAATTCGGGCAACTGCGGCCGGATCACTGCCGCGCTGAGGTTGCTCATACGCAGATTGTAAAGCGGCAGCTTGTTCTGCCATCGGGCAAAAGCCTGCTCCAGATCGGGCGTATTCTGGCCATGCGGGCCTTTGTGTTTCTTCCAATTGTGCTCGTAGGCGCCCGACATGATCACGGCGCGGGCGACGAGGTCGGCGTCGTCGGTGACAAGGATGCCGCCTTCGCCCGCGTTGATCATCTTGTAGGACTGGAACGAGAAACAGCCCACCTTGCCGATTGTGCCGATGTTGCGGCCATGCCAGGTCGTGCCCAGCGAGTGGGCTGCGTCCTCTATCACCGGGATGTCGCGCATGTCGCACAGCGCCATGATCGCGTCCATGTCCGAGGTATGGCCGCGCATGTGGCTGATGATAGCCGCCTGAACGCCGTCGAGCTTGGTCGCAAAATCGTCGATGTCGATGCGGTAATTTTCACCCACCTCGCACAGGACCGGAATGCAGTCGGCATGCACCACCGACGAGGGCACCGCCGCAAAGGTAAAGCCGGGGATCAGCACCCGCGCGTCCCGCGGCAGCCCCAGCGCCTTGAGCGACAGGAACAGTGCGGCCGAACAGGACGACACAGCCAGCGCGTATTTGCTGCCGAGCAATTCGGCGAACTCTGACTCGAGCAGGGCAACCGGCGCGTCCTGCGGCGCGGTATAGCGGAACAGGTCCCCGGATTGCATCAGGGATTCGATCGCGTCTTTGGCAGCGGCAGGGATGGGTTCGGCGTCGTGGACGTTGGGTGGCAGCGTCATATTTGAAAATTCCAAAGGTTATCTGTGGAAAAGATAAAATGAAAGATCGCGCAAACCAAGCTTTCATTCGCCTGTTGGGCGAAATTTCACCGAACTGTCACAAGTCTCGGGTCAAAGGGCCAGCCGATCACGCAGGGCATACCATGTCATTGCCAGCACCAGCAGAGGGCTGCGCAGGGCCGAGCCGCCGGGAAAAGGCAGAGCGGGCACGCGGGCCATCGTGTCGAACCCTTCGGTCTGACCCTGGATGGCCAGCGCCATCAACTGACCGGCATGGGTTGCAGTGCCGACCCCGTGACCGGAATAGCCCGAGGCAGACAGGATGTTCGGCGCCAGGCGTGTCAGGTAGGGCATCCGCCGCATTGTGATGGCCAGCGTGCCGCCCCAGGCATAGTCGATCCGAACGTCGCGCAGATGCGGAAAGATCTCGGTCATCGGTTTGCGGACTTTGGCGGCGATGTCGGATGGAAAGCGATAGCCATAGCTCTCGCCACCGCCGAACAACAGCCGCCCATCGGCGCTGAGCCGGAAATAGTTCACCACGAATTTCGTGTCGGCAACCGCTACGTCCTGCGTCAGAATCTTTGCAGCCTCGGCGCCCAGGGGCTCTGTTGCGGCGATGAAATTGTTGATCGGCATGACCCGCGCCGCGACCTTGCGGTTCAGGTTGCCCAGATAGCCATTGCAGGCCAGAACCAGATGGTCGGCCGTCACCGAACCCTGTTCGGTGCGAACGGTGACGCGCGGGCCTTCTTCGATGCCCAGAACCTCGGTGTTTTCGTGCAGCATCAGACCGGCGGCCAAGGCGGCCTCGGCCAGGCCAAGCGCAAAGTTCAGCGGGTGCAGATGGGCCGCGCCCCTGTCCAGATAGCCGCCCGCATAGGCCGGCGAGGGGCAGAGCGCGCGCCCGGATTCGGCATCCAGAAGCTCGATCTGGTCATAGCCATAGGCGGTTTTCAGGTGCTTGGCGTGGGCGTGCAATTCGCCCCGTTCGCCGTCGCTGAAGCCTAGCGTGGCGATGCCCGGTTTCAGGTCGCAATCGATGCCGTGGCGTTCGATCAAGGATTTGACCAGCGTCTTGGCGTCTTCGGCCAGATCCCACAGCTTGGCCGCGTCGTCGCGCCCGACCAGTTTTTCCAGATCTTCCTGATCCATGCGCTGGGCGCTGCCCAGTTGCCCGCCGTTGCGCCCCGAAGCGCCGAAACCCACGCGATGCGCCTCAAGCAAGACCACCCTGAACCCGGCCTCGGCCAGATGCAGCGCGGTCGACAGACCCGTATACCCTCCACCGACGATGCACACGTCGGCTGTGACATCGCCGCGCAGCGACTCGGTTGGGGTTCGCGGGTGCGCGGTGGCGGCATACCAACTGGGTGGGTAAGTGCCGCGTTTGTCATTGCTGTACAGCAGATTCATGGCGCACATGGCTCAGACGTTCAGCAGCAGGTGTTCACGCTCCCACGGCGAAATCACCTGCAGGAATTCCTCGTACTCGGCGCGTTTCACGATGCTGTAGACGCGGGCGAACTCGGGGCCCAGAACCTGATGCAAGGCTTCGGCCTCGTCGAACAGATCCAGCGCGTTGCCCATGACCTGCGGGATGTCGCCGTCACCTTCGTAGGCGTCGCCATAGAACTGACGGCGCGGCCGGTCTTGATTGACAAGGCCAAGATAGCCGCAGGCCAGCGACACGGCGATGCCCAGATAGGGGTTGCAGTCCATCCCGGCAATGCGGTTTTCCACCCGGCGGCTGTCGGGACCCGACAGCGGCACGCGGATCCCCGTGGTGCGGTTGTCGCGCGCCCATTCCAGGTTGATCGGGGCGGCGTGGTCCTTGACGTAGCGTCGGTACGAGTTGACGTAGGGTGCCATCACCGCCAGCCCGGCGGGCAGGTGCAGTTGCAGACCGGCGATGAAGTTGTAGAACGCGTCCGTCTCGCCGCCCTGAGGCCCCGAGAACAGGTTCTTGCCCGTCTCCATGTCGATGATCGAGTGATGGATATGCATGGCCGATCCCGGCTCATCCTCGATCGGTTTGGCCATGAAGGTGGCAAAGCAGTTGTGGCGCAGCGCAGCCTCGCGGATGAGGCGTTTGAAATAGAACACCTCGTCGGCCAGCTTGACCGGGTCGCCGTGGCGCAGGTTGATCTCAAGCTGACCAGCGCCGCCCTCCTGGGTGATGCCGTCGATCTCGAACCCTTGCGCCTCGGCGAAATCGTAGATGTCGTCGATCACGGGGCCAAATTCATCGACCGCGGTCATGGAATAGGCCTGCCGCGCGGCAGCCGGGCGGCCCGAGCGGCCCATCATCGGCTCGATCCCTTTGGCCGGGTCCACGTTGCGGGCAACCAGGAAGAACTCCATCTCGGGCGCGACAACCGGTTTCCACCCTTTGTCCTTGTACAGCTGGACCACGCGTTTCAGCACGTTGCGCGGGCTGAACGGAATCGGATCGCCGTCGCGGTCGTAGGCGTCATGGATCACCTGCAACGTCCAGTCGCCCGTCCACGGTGCCGCGGTGGCGGTGGAAAAATCGGGCTTGAGGATCATGTCGCGCTCTATGAAACCATCTTCGCCTGCGGCTTCGCCCCAGTCTCCGGTTATGGTCTGGTAGAAGATGCTGTCTGGCAGATGGAAATAGGATTGCTTGGCAAATTTCGAGGCCGGAACCGCTTTGCCCCTGGCAATGCCGGGCAGGTCCGAGATGATGCATTCCACCTCGTCCAGCCGGTGTCCTTCGATGTAATCGCGCGCCGCCTGTGGCAGCTGCTCTGTCCATTCGGCCATCAGGCCCTCTCTTTCTTCAGGAAATCGGCCATCAGGCGGCCGATCCGTTCGTTGTCATCGGGGGCGGCTTCGCGGGTCTTCGCGTCTTTCATCAGCGCATCGGGCACCACACCCTTGCCGCGCGTTTCCATCAGCCCCTGGATGAAGTCGTTGGAATATTCCGGGTGGGCCTGCACGGTCCAGATCGTGTCGCCATAGGCCAGCATCGCGTTTTCGCAGAACGGGTTGCTGCCCAGCAGGTGCGCGCTTTCGGGGCGTTGCGTGACCTGATCCTGATGCCAGGCGTTCAGGCTGACGGTTTCGCCGTCATAGTCGTATTCGGTGCGCCCTATGGCCCAGCCGCCTTTGAATTTCTCGACCTTGCCGCCCAAGGCCTGCGCGATGATCTGGTGGCCGAAACAGACGCCGATCAGGGGTTTGCCGGCCGCCTGGATCTGTCGGATCAGCTCTTCGAGCGGCGGTATCCACGGATGATCCTCATAGGCACCGTGACGCGACCCGGTGATCAGCCAGCCATCGGCATCATCGGGATCATCGGGAAATTCGCCATCAACCACGGCATAGGTCACGAATTCAAAACCGTTGCCATCCAGCAGGGTGCGGAACATGGCGTCATAGTCGCCGAATTTCTTCTCCAGCGGTTCGGGCGCGTGGCCGGTCTGCAAAATGCCGATTTTCATGGGTCACCAAATTTGATCAAATTTAATCTAGCTGAGTCCCGCCGAACGGGCAAGGGGGTCAGACGGCCTCGAGATAACTGAGCCAGTGCTGATCTGCCGGGATCTGCTCGAAGCGCGCGATCTCCTGCCGCTTGGTCATGGCCATGTTGCGGATCAGAACAGTGGGAAAGATGCGCGCGACGATCGGGTCGGTCTCGAACGCAGTCACGGCCGTGTCCCAGTCAGCGGCCAATTGCGGCAGGCCGTCGATGTCGTAAGCGTTGCCGGTGATCGGGGCTGGGGGGTGCAGGCCGTCCTCGATGCCCACGAGGGCCGCGCCCAGAACCGCAGCCAGCATCAGATAGGGGTTGATGTCGCCGCCGGCCACGCGGTGCTCGATCCGGCGGGCGGCGGGCGCACCGCCCGGAATGCGGATCGCGGCGGTCCTGTTTTCATAGGCCCAGGCCGCGCCTGTGGGGGCATGGGCTCCGGGCACGAGCCGCGTGTAAGAATTGCCATGCGGAGCAAAAATCAGCGTGCTGCCGGGCATGGCGGCCAGACAGCCGGCGACGGCAGAGCGCAGGATTTCGGTTCCTTCACGCCCGCCATTGTCAAAGACGTTGCGGCCCTGGCCATCAAGCACCGAGAAGTGCACATGCATTCCGTTCCCCGCATCATCAGCATAGGGTTTGGCCATGAAGGTCGCGGTAAAGCCGTGCTTGCGAGCCAGCCCACGGGTCAATGCCTTGAAAAGCCACGTATCATCGGCGCAGCGCATGGCGTCCTGATGGTTCAGGTTGATCTCGAACTGGCCGATGCCGCTCTCGGAAATTGCCGTCTGGGCGGGGATCCCCATTTCGGCGCACCCGTCATAAAGCTCGGTGAAGAAGGCGTCGAAGGCGTCCATTTCGGCCATCGACAGCACCGCCTCGCCGCGCAGCCGACGGCCAGTGACCGGGTTATGTGGGGGCTTTGGATGCGCATCCGAGGAATCAAGCAGGGTGAATTCCAACTCGGTCGCGGCAACAACTTTCCACCCGCGCTGGGCATAGCGCGACAGGACCGCGGCCAGCGCATGGCGGGGATCGCCGGCAAACGGCGTGCCGTGATCGTCGTACAGACACATCGGCACCAGCGCCGTGGGTGTAGTCAGCCAGGGCATCGGCACCGGCCCGCGCTCGGTCGGGCGCAGCACGCCATCGGCGTCGCCGGTTTCAAACACCAGCGGGCTGCCCTCGATATCGGCGCCCCACAGATCGACGTTCAGCGCCGAAAACGGCATGCGCACCGCGCCGCTGCCCAGCTTGTCGGCGTAAGACGGGGGCACGCGTTTGCCGCGCATCTGGCCGTTCAGGTCACAGGCGGCAACGCGAAATGTGTGCAGGGCGGCAAGGTCCATCTGGGGCTCCGTAGCTGTGCTGCGGCAAACCTAGTCGAGCTTTCTGCCCTTGTCACGATATTTGATCAAATTATCCGCAGCAGCTGTCGCCTTGCTGAATGGGCGGGCAGGCCATGGTTCCGTACGAGCAGTAGACACAGCAATCGCCCGGCTTGGGTTTCAGCACCGTGTGACAGGCGCTGCATTCGTAGAACCACTGGCAGGCGTCGGTGGGCATGGTCTCGGTTTGCGAATGGCCGCAGGCGGGGCAGGTCAGGGTGCTTTCAAGCGTTACGGTCGTGTCTGTCATGGTCTCACATCTGTTGGATCAGAAATTCGTTGATGCGGGCCTCGTTGAACACGACGACCCAGGCGAGGGCGGTCATCGCGGTGCTGGCCGCCAAGCCCCATTCCAGATGGCGCACAGCATTGCGCCGACAGGCCACCAGCCACGCAGTCGCGATCAGTGCCGTCGAGGCCGCCTGAACATGGTAGCTGACCGCCATGATCTGGCCAAAGACGGCCAGCCAACTGCCGCCAAGGCCCAGCAACATCATCGTCATCGGCAGCATGCAGCACGCGCCCACACTAAGGGCCGACAGGGATCCGGCGAAGCTGAGGCCGAGAAATCCGCGCATCTTGTTCATCCGTTATTCAAGGCCTGCGGCATTGCCGCATCGCGTGGGCAGAGGTCTAAATCCTGTAGTCACTACAGGATCAAGCGAAAGAGGTCACATGATTGCGATCGGCGAAGCGGCCCGTCAAAGCGGCGTGGGGATTGAGAACATCCGGTATTACGAGCGCGAAGGCATCGTGCCGCGCCCGGCGCGGGCCACCAACAATCGGCGGCTGTATTCCGCGCAGGATGTGGGGCGGTTGCGGTTTCTGAAACGCTGCCGTGACCTGGGGGTTTCGCTGGGCGACGCAAAGGCCTTGCTGGACCTGCCCGAGGGCGGCGCGGCCGATTGCGCCGAGGTCAACGCATTGGCGCAACGTCACATGGAAAGCGTACGCCGCAAGATCGCCGAGTTGCAACGGTTGCAAGCCGCCCTGGACGAACTGACCGCCAATTGCGCCGAAGGGTCGGTGGACTGCCGGATGCTGGGCCAGTTGCGGATGGCCTGAACCCTGGCGCCTCAGCGCGCCAGGTTCAGGCGGAACCGCATCTTGGCCTTGCGCGCCACCGGCAGGTGCCGGTTCAGCCGCTTGTTGATCAGGCCGAACATGCCCACGATCACCAGCGTCAGCAGGATGAAGTAGAACGCCAGGATCGGGTAGGGGACGAACGGGTTGAACGTCTTGTCAGCGAAATAGCTGGCATAATACAGCGCATCCCCGCGTTGCTGCCAGGCCGGGAAGGCCGAGAAGAAGACCAGCGTTGTGGCATGGAACAGGAAAATCGCCTCGTTCGTGTAGGCGGGCCAGGCCAGCCGCAGCATGGTGGGCCACACGATCCGGCGAAAGCGCGACCAACCCGACATGCCATAGGCATCGGCGGCCTCGATATCACCCTTGGGAATCGACCGCAGCGCGCCATAGAAGATCTCGCCGGAATAGGCGGCGGTGTTCAGGAACAGCACGATCAGCGCCCCCAGCCAGGCCGAGGTGAAGGCGTCGAACATCGGGTAGGTCTTCTTGAGCGACAGGAACAGGAAGTAGGCAAAGAAGAACTGGATGAACAGCGGCGAACCGCGGAAGATGAAGATGAACCACTCGGACGGTTTTCGCAGCCACTTGCGGCTGGACGCCTTGCCCAGAGCCACGGCCGTGGCCAGGAAGAACCCGGTGGCCAGCGCCATCACGCCGAAATAGATGTTCCAGATCATCCCCGAACCGATCAGGGTGAACTGTTCGCATAGGGTGAAATCGCTGCGCGGCAGCAGGCGCTCGCCGATGCCGATCGAGCGCAGGCCGTAATCTTGGATGGTCTGCAGGCAGCTCATGCGGTGGTCTCCTTACGCAGCAGCTCTCCGCCCGAGGTCGCCTGGCCATGCGACAGGCGGCGCATCAGCCGTTCAAGGCCAATCTCGGAAACGCGGGTCATGCCAAGGTAAAAAACCAGCAGGAACAGGAAGTACCACATGCGCCAGTCGCCATGCGGATAGGCGGTGAATTTCGAGGTCTTGGTGCCGCCCAACTCGCGCGCCCAATAGACGATGTCCTCGACCCCCAGCAGGAACAGCAGGGGCGTGGCCTTGATCAGCACCATCCACAGGTTCGACAGGCCGGGCAGAGCATAGACCCACATCTGCGGCACGAGAATGCGCCAGAAGGTCTGGCGGCGGGTCATGCCATAGGCCTCGGCGGTTTCAAGCTGCGCCAGCGGCACGGCGCGCATGCCGCCGAACAGCACGTTGGCGGCGAAGGCGCCGAAAACGATCGAAAAGGTGATGACGGCCAGGAAAAAGCCGTAGGTTTCGTGCACCCATTCCGGTGCGGTGCCCAGCGGCAGCTTGGCGGCGGGGCAGACGAGGAAATCGTTGCCCTGACGGATCGGATCGGTCCAGTCGGGACACAGCACCTGGTGCCGCATCCATTCGAAACCCTGGTCCAGGGCGATCACGAAGAACAGGAAAAACGCAATGTCGGGCACCCCGCGCACGATGGCGATATAGCCCTTGCCCAGCCAGCCTAGCGGCGGGACATGCGACCGGGCCGCCATGGCCCCCGCAAAACCGAAGGCCAACGCCACCGGGGCCGTCACCGCCAGCAAGGCCAGAACCTTGATGAACGACAAGTAGAACGACCAGTGCACGCCGTTGGTCAGATAGCATGAAAACCAGCGGAAAGTGCCGAGCGTGTCGGGATCAGCGCAGTAGGAAAACATGAGGCGTCTTTCGAACGTCAGGCCCGGCGCGAGGCCGGGATTGGTTCGGCGCGCGTGGCGCCGAACCGTAGGACCGGATGCTTAGTTGGTGACGACCGAGCCGTCAGGTGCATAGGTGGCGGTATCCTCACCGAACCACTTTTTCAGCATCTCGTTCAGGGTGCCGTCCTGTTTCATCGAGGTAATCGCGGCATCGAATTTTTCACGCAGCTCCGTGTCGCTTTCGCGCAGACCCATACCGACGCCACCGCCCAGCGGAACTGGATCGCCGACAAAGACCAGTTCGCCATTCGATTCCTCGACAAGCGGCACCAGATAGTCGCGGTCGGCCAGAACGGCATCGGCTTCGCCGTTGCGCACGGCGGCGATGGTTTCCTCGGGCGTTGCGAATTCAACCAGGGTTGCGCCCGACTCGGCCACGTGGCCGGCCTGGATGGTCGCGGTCTGTGCAGCGACAACGCCACCGGTCACGTCAACATCCGCCGAGGTGGCCACATAGGCCGACGCGGTCGGCGGGTAGTAGTCCTGGGTGAAGTCGATGACCTCGTCACGCTCGGCCGTGATCGACATGCCGGCGATGATGGTGTCGTAGTTGCCCGACACCAGGTTCGGAATGATCGAATCCCAGTCGTTCTTGACCCATTCGCATTCCAGTTGGGCGCGTTTGCACAGCTCGTCGCCGACTTCACGCTCGAAGCCGTCGATCTCGCCGGCGTCGTTGATGAAGTTGTACGGAGGATAGGCGCCCTCGGTGCCCATGCGGACCGTGTCGGCCATGGCCATGCCGGCGCCAAGCGCCAGTGCCGCGGTGGTCAGAATCAGGTTTTTCATTGGTAACTCCCCTGTTTGGTTCTGTTCTGATGTTATGCCGCCATCGTGGCGGAGAGAAAGCCCCGAAGCCGTTCGGATTCGGGCGCGGAGAAGATATCTTCGGGCGAGCCTTCTTCTTCGATCAGGCCCTGGTGCAGAAACACCACGTGGCTCGAGATGTCGGCGGCCATCTGCATGTCATGGGTGACGATGATCATGGTGCGGCCTTCGGCGGCCAGATCCTTGATTACCTTGATCACTTCCTGTTCCAGCTCGGGATCCAGCGCCGAGGTCGGTTCGTCAAACAGAAGCGCCTCGGGCTCCATGCAGAGCGCGCGCGCGATGGCGGCGCGCTGTTGCTGGCCACCCGAGAGCTGCGCCGGATAGGCGTCGCATTTGTCGCCGATGCCAACCTTGTCCAGATATCTGCGGGCGCTGTCCTCGACCTCGTGCCGGTCACGGCCCAGCACGGTGATCGGGGCCTCCATCACGTTTTGCAGGATGGTCATGTGGGCCCAAAGGTTGAACTGCTGGAACACCATCGACAGGTTGGTGCGAATGCGCAGCACCTGCTTGGGATCGGCGGGGCGGCGATGGTCGCGGGTTCCTGTCCAGCGCACCGGCTCGCCCTTGAACAGGATCTCGCCTTCCTGGCTGTCTTCCAGCAGGTTGCAGCAGCGCAGCAGGGTGGATTTGCCCGACCCCGATGACCCGATCAGCGACACCACGTCGCCGCGATGGGCGGTGATGTCCACTCCTTTGAGGACTTCGAGATTGCCAAAGCTTTTGTGCAGGTTCCTGATCTCGATGACGGGAGTGCTGTCGGTCACGGGTCGTCCTGGTGTTGTTGAGTGCGTTGGTGCGGTACTAGGGCTGAAAAACCAGAGCAATGCAATGCGCAAATGACAAGTTCAAGACCTGAAATCTCCGATTCGGCCAAGGAAAGTGGTCAAATTGGTCAGCTTTCGGGCACCACCGCCGCGGGCGGTGGCGGGTTGGGAACGGCAAGGTAGAGATCGGGAGCAATGTCGATCAACCCGTGAATGTGCAGCGCCGCGCGATCGGCCGGGGAAAGGTCTGAGATCGCGGCGCGAACCGCGGCGGCGACCGCGGCCGGATCGCGCGTGATCGCGGTGATGTAGGGCAACGCCGGGGTGGGGCGCGTGGTTGCCACTTGGCGCAGGCGCTGGCCCAGATCGGTGTGCTCTTGCAGCAGCACCCATGTCAGCGCGTCCAGCGATGCAAAATCGGCATGTCCGTCGGCCACGGCCTGCGCTGACAGGGCGTGTCCACCGGTTTCCAGCAGGCGCGCCGGTGCAAGGCCCAGTTCGGACAGATGCGTGACCGGGGCGGCCCAGCCCGAATGGGACAGGGCCTCGTTATAGGCAAAGACGCAGGCGGCCAGTTCTGGCAGATCACGCGCATCATTGGCCCGGGCCACGAAAGCCGAACAATAATGCCCCGGTGGGCAACCCGGCAGGCCATAATCGGGGGTGCCAACCAGATGCACCTTGCCATGCAGTCGGGTGCGATAGGGCATGCCGCAGGTCTGGGCAAAGACTAGGTCAGGGTCCTGCCAGATTTCCCAGAAATCGCGATCACGGGTCAGTTGGCCCGGACCTTCGCCCAAATGCGCGCGAATCAGGCTCCAAAAGCGATCATTGACGGGCCGAAGGGCGGGCATGTCGTACATGCCCAGCATTGCGGTCACGATTTGGCGGCCTTCTGCCGGGCCCGTGCCGAATCCACGTCGCTGACGCCCAGAAGGCTGACCACCAGCCGCAAAAGCGAATCCTCATCCTGCGAGCGCTGACCGTCGGCCAGCGCCACCGACCACAGCGCCTGAACCACGCCGAGGCGGTGATCATAGGGCACCGCATCCTTGATGGCACGGGTGAAACGGACGGTGTCGGGGGCTTCTGCCTCGAGGTCCTCGGCCCGCGCACGCAGTCCTGCGGCCTCGAACGGCGACAGGTCATAGCGTTCAGCCAGGACCTTGTCGATGCGCGACATTTCGCTGTCGGCATAGTCATCGTCGGACCGGGCAAGGCGCACCAGCAGGGCGGCAAGCGCTAGCCGGGCGTCGTCATCGGTCAGTGGGTCGGGCTGCGGCTGGGTAAGCCGGGACAGGAAGGCATTGAACATGCCTCAGATATAGCGGCGGCTCAGTCTGCGTCCAACCGGCTTTGCACGCGTTCGCGCGCGGCCTGGCTGTCATTGTAGCTGAGCCCCATGGCGATGCGTGCCTCTTCCACAATCTTGATCTCGCCCTCGTCCGAGTTTCCGTCGGCCAGCACCACCTCCCACAGGGCCTCCATCGCGGCCAGCCGCTCCTGCAAGTCCGTCGTTTCGCGGATCAGCTTGCCGAACGTGTCGGTGTCGGGGGCTGCGGCGTGCAGCTTCTCGCAGGTGGCGCGGACCTGGGCGGCCTCGATCGCGTTGTGCTGGTACAGGCGTGCCAGGATGCGATCGATCAACCGGATCTCTTCCAGCTTGTAGTCGCGGTCGGCCTGAGCCACGCGCACCAGCAACGCGCCTAGAGCCAGTTCCGTGTCCGGATCGGGCAGGGTGGTCTGTTGCTGCGGGCGAAACGCCTGAAAGAACTTTTTCAACATTGGCGCAGACTATTCCGTATTTTGTGGTCCGCCAAGCCCGGGCTACCCGTCATAGCCTTCGATGACCACCAGATCGCCCAGCGAGACCGGATCGCGCAAGGCCTTGGCTTTCTGGTAACCCGCGCTTTCATAGCAGGCCAGCGCATCCTCGTAGCTTGGGAATTCGATCACCACGGTGCGGGCGCGGGCTGCACCTTCCTTGACCTGGCGCTGACCTCCGCGCACCAGAAACCGCGCGCCATAGGCGGCGAAGGGTTCGGCGTTTGCGGCGATGTAATTCCTGTAGGCCTCCATATCGTTCACGTCGACATGCGCCACCCAGTATCCTTTGGCCATGAAACTCCCCCCTGCGGTTCTTCCGGGTCAAATTGACCCGGAACGGAATGCAACGCAAGCCCAAGCCGAAGGGGCGCGTCAGACCAGGCGCGAGCTTTCCTTCGCAGCGCGCACGAAATCGCGGAACAGCGGGTGCGGGTCGAAGGGTTTGGACTTCAATTCTGGGTGATATTGCACGCCAATGAACCACGGGTGATCCGACCATTCGACGATTTCCGGCAGGCGCCCGTCGGGCGACATCCCCGAAAATTTCAAGCCCGCTTTCTCAAGCTGTTCGCGATACTTGGTGTCCACCTCATAGCGGTGGCGGTGGCGTTCCTCGATCTGGGTGGTGCCATAGACCTCGGCCACCTTGGAGCCTTCGGTCAGAACCGCATTGTAGGCGCCCAACCGCATAGTGCCGCCCTTGTCATCGCCAACCTTGCGTTCGATCTTGGCGTTACCCTGGATCCATTCCTTGAGGTGATAGACCACCGGTTCAAACCGTTTCTGGCCGGCCTCGTGGTCGAATTCCTCGGACCCCGCGCCGGAGATGCCGGCAACGTTGCGGGCGGCTTCGATCACGGCCATCTGCATACCCAAGCAGATGCCCAAATAGGGAACCTGATGTTCGCGGGCGTATTGCGCCGCCTTGATCTTGCCCTCGGTGCCACGCTCGCCGAATCCACCCGGCACCAGAATGGCGTGGAAGCCTTCCAGATGCGGACCGGGGTCCTCGGTGTCGAAGATCTCGGCATCGACCCATTCGACCTTGACCTTGACGCGGTTGGCCATGCCGCCGTGGGTCAGCGCTTCGGCAATCGATTTATAGGCGTCTTCCAGCTGGGTGTATTTGCCGACGATGGCCACCTTCACCTCGCCTTCGGCGTTGTGGATGCGGTCGCTGACGTCTTCCCATTTCGACAGGTCGGGCTTGGGGGCCGGGCTGATCTGGAAAGCGTCCAGCACCGCCTGATCCAGCCCTTCCTTGTGGTAGGCCAGCGGCGCGTCATAGATGGTCGAGAGATCCTGCGCGGCAATCACTGCATCGGGGCGGACGTTGCAGAACAGGGCCAGCTTTTCGCGCTCTTTCTGCGGGATCGGACCTTCGGAACGGCAGACCAGGATGTCGGGGGCCAGACCGATCGAGCGCAGTTCCTTGACCGAGTGCTGGGTGGGTTTGGTTTTCAGTTCTCCGCTGGCCTTGATGTAGGGCAGCAGGGTCAGGTGCATGAAAATGCACTGTCCGCGCGGCTTGTCCTGGCTGAACTGGCGGATCGCTTCAAAGAAGGGGAGGCCTTCGATGTCGCCGACAGTGCCGCCGATCTCGCACAGCATGAAATCGACCTCATCCTCGCCGATGGCGATGAAATCCTTGATCTCGTTGGTGACGTGCGGGATCACCTGGATGGTCTTGCCCAGATAGTCGCCGCGGCGCTCCTTCTCGAGCACGTTCATGTAGATGCGGCCCGAGGAAATGGAATCGGTCTTGCGTGCCGGAACGCCGGTGAAGCGTTCATAGTGACCCAGGTCCAGGTCGGTTTCGGCACCGTCATCGGTTACGAAGACCTCGCCATGTTCGAACGGCGACATGGTGCCGGGATCGACGTTTAGGTAGGGGTCGAGTTTGCGTAGACGCACCGAATATCCGCGTGCCTGCAGCAACGCGCCCAGTGCGGCCGAGGCCAGCCCCTTGCCCAGCGACGAAACAACACCACCAGTGATGAAAATAAAACGCGCCATGTTTTTCGGCTGCTCCCGTGAGACGTCATTACCAACTGCCCGGCGGCCTGAAAAACCGCAGCATCACGGGACTTCACATATAAAGGATTCGCGCCAAAAGCGCAAGAGAACCGCAAGATGCTGTTGCCGTTCTCTTTCAGATTTCTAGGTTTTGTGGATCAGTCGGCCTGCGGGATCAGCGGGGCATTGTCGCCCTGCGCCGGAGGCAGCAGATCTTCGGCCGGCGGAACCAACGGTGTGGTTTCTTCGGTTTCCACCGGAGCCGGAACGCCAAGACGATCGATGACCGACGTGCCAGCCGATTTCTGCGCCGCCAGAATCGTCAGCGTGATCGAGGTGACGATGAAACAGGCCGCAAGAATCCAGGTCAGTTTGCCCAGCGCCGTCGCGGCTGCGCGGCCGGTCATGGCGCCGCCGCCACCGCCGCCCATCCCCAAGCCGCCGCCCTCGGACCGCTGCATCAGGACAACGGCAATCAGGCCAAGGGCCAGAAGAAGGTGGATGATGAGAACGACGTTTTCCATGGTGGTCCTGTACGGCGTGGCGTGTATCGCCGGGTACTTAAGCAAGTTTGGGGGCGGGGGCAAGTCACGAGTTTCCCGCAGCCGGATCGATCCGCTATTTTGCATCGAAAGATGTGGACAGGACGCGGTGCATCGCGCAGGCTTTGGCCATGCCACATGACCACCCCGATCATCCGCACGCCCTGCTGCCGCCCGAACCCGCCCTGCGCGTGAAAGCGCTGGAAACGGTTCTCATCCGCAAGGGCCTGATCGACCCGGCGGCTCTGGATGAGATCATTGACATCTATCAAAACCGGATTGGTCCGCAGAATGGTGCGCGCGTTGTTGCAAAGGCATGGGCCGATCCAGAGTTCAAGTCCGGGCTGCTAAAGGATGCGACGCCGCTGATCGCCGAACTGGGCTATTACGGGCGGCAAGGAGAGCACATTGTGGTGGTCGAGAACACGCCGCAGCAGCACAACATGGTCGTCTGCACCCTGTGCAGCTGCTATCCGTGGCCGCTGCTGGGGATTCCGCCCACCTGGTACAAGTCAGACGCCTATCGCGCCCGCGCGGTGCGCGAGCCGCGAAAGGTTTTGGCAGAGTTCGGCGTAAATCTGCCGTCTGAGACGGCGGTACGCGTGTGGGATTCGACAGCCGAGATACGCTACCTCGTCCTTCCGATGAGGCCGCCGGGCACTGAGGGGATGAGCGAGGACGAGCTTACGGCGCTGGTGACCCGCGACAGCATGATCGGCACCGGGCTGCCCAAGGTGCCGGCATGACGCGCGCGCATGATATGGGTGGCCGGTTCGGGGATGGCCGGGTCCGGCCCGAGCCGCAGGAGGCCCCGGTTTTCGCCGAGGAGTGGCACGCCCGGGCGCTTGCCGTCACGCTGGCCGCGGGCGCGTTGGGGCAATGGAACATTGACACCGCGCGCCATGCGCGCGAGCGGTTGTCGCCGCAAGACTATGCGCGGTTTTCCTATTACGAAAAATGGATCTCGGCCCTGGCTGACCTGTTGGTCGAAACGGGTGTGCTCAGCCTGGACGAGCTGCGCGGGGTGGACACCAAGGTGGAACATCCGTTGGCGGTTCGGGCGCTGCAAGCCGGCGCCGTTGGAAAAGTTCTGGCCATGGGTGGTCCGGCCGACCGTCCTTCGAACGTCGAGGTCGAATTCAAGGTTGGTCAGGTGGTGCGTACGCGCCGACCGGCGGGGAACCGATTGGTCGATGGCGGTCATACCCGATTGCCGAAATATGCCGCCGGAGCGCAGGGGCGGATCTTGCGCGTTCACGGATCTCACGTGCTGCCGGATTCCAGCGCCCACGGACTGGGTGAAGCGCCTGAGCCGCTCTACGCCGTCGCGTTTCGGGCCTCGCAACTTTGGACGCATCCCGAAAGCCCACAGGACGAGGTCATCCTTGACCTTTGGCAAAGCTATCTAGAGCCGTCATGACCACATGCCCACCACCAATCCGACCTGACGTGGTGTTCGAGCAACCCTGGCACGCACAGTTGTTCGCCGCCACGGTTGCGCTGAACGAGGCGGGGAGGTTTTCCTGGGCTGAATGGACGAATGCCTTTTCGACCACTTTGACGCGGCACGGTGTCGCCCGCGAACTGGATGGCGGCAATGACTATTTCCTAGCTTGGCTAGAAACGCTCGAGACACTTTTGGTATCCTCAGGTGCCGCCGAGCGCAATGAACTTGATACTGTATTCGAGGCTTGGAGGGTTGCGTTTCTGAGCACTCCACACGGGCGCCCAGTTCGACTTACTCGCGAATAGGGGCTCTGCCCCCGCCGCCCGTTCCGGGCGACTCCCCCAGGATATTTATGGCCAGATGAAATTTGCGGCCAATGTTCATCCGGCCCAAAATATCCCCACCGGAGGCATCGCGCGCCAGCGCGATCGAACACTGCGTCGAAATACCGGTTTCCCTGCTGCCTGTGCCTCGTTATACGGGCCGAGTTTGGAAAATCAGCACAAAAGGACCGGATATGGCCAATGTTGTTGTTGTCGGCGCCCAATGGGGCGACGAAGGAAAAGGCAAGATCGTCGACTGGCTGAGCGAGCGGGCAGACGTGATCGCGCGTTTTCAGGGCGGGCACAACGCCGGGCATACGTTGGTTATCGACGGCAAGGTCTACAAGCTGCACGCCCTGCCGTCAGGAGTGGTGCGTGGCGGCAAGCTGAGTGTCATCGGCAACGGGGTCGTGCTGGATCCGTGGCACCTCTTGGAAGAGATAGAGACGATTCGCGGGCAGGGGGTCGAGATCACGCCCGAAACGTTGATGATTGCCGAGAATACACCCTTGATCCTGCCGATTCACGGAGAGTTGGACCGGGCGCGCGAAGAGGCCGCAAGCAAAGGGACCAAGATCGGCACGACTGGCCGTGGAATCGGGCCGGCCTATGAAGACAAGGTGGGGCGCCGCTCGGTGCGGGTGGCCGATCTTGCGGATGATGCGACACTGGAGACCCGGGTCGACCGGGCATTGCAGCATCATGACCCCCTCCGCAGGGGGTTGGGTATTGCTCCGGTCGATCGCGATGCCCTGATCGCTCAACTGAAGGATGTCGCGCAGCAGATTCTTCCGTTTGCCGCCCCGGTCTGGAAAGTGCTCAACGAAAAGCGCAAGGCGGGCAAGCGCATCCTGTTCGAGGGCGCACAAGGTGCGTTGCTGGACATTGATTTCGGTACCTACCCGTTCGTGACATCGTCAAACGTGATCGCCGGCCAGGCCGCGACGGGCGTAGGCATTGGACCCGGATCCATCGATTTCGTTCTGGGTATCGTCAAGGCCTATACGACCCGGGTGGGTGAAGGGCCTTTCCCGACCGAGTTGCATGACGCGGACGGGCAGCGCCTGGGTGAGCGCGGGCACGAGTTCGGGACCACCACTGGACGCAAGCGGCGTTGCGGTTGGTTCGACGCCTGTCTGGTGCGCCAGACCTGTGCAACCAGCGGGGTCAACGGTATTTCGCTGACCAAGCTGGACGTTCTGGATGGTTTTGACACGCTGAAGATCTGTGTTGGCTATGATTTGGATGGGCAGCGCTTGGACTATCTGCCCACGGCCGCCGAGCAGCAGGCGCGCTGCAAGCCGATCTATGAGGAGTTGCCGGGCTGGAGCGAGTCCACCGAAGGTGCGCGCAGTTGGGCGGATCTTCCGGCCAACGCGATCAAATACGTGCGTCGGGTCGAAGAACTGATCGAGTGCCCGGTGGCCTTGTTGTCCACCAGCCCGGAGCGGGACGACACCATCCTGGTGACCGACCCGTTTGCAGACTGATGCGCAGGCAACAAGAAACCGGTCTCAGCTACAAGGCGCGCAGGCGGTGGTCATTGGTGCTGCTGCTGGTGGGGCTGCCGCTCTACATCGTGGCCGTCGTTACCGTGTTGAACTGGCTGGACCGTCCTCCGATCTGGCTGGAACTTTTGGTTTATGTCGGGCTTGGGATCCTGTGGGCGCTTCCGTTCAAATTCGTGTTCAGGGGGGTGGGGCAGGCCGACCCCGACCAAGAGCAGGATTAAGTGCACCACTGGCCCTGATCAAAGCCGCGTGATCGGGGCGCGACCGGCTTCCCAAAAGAACCCATGTCAGCCGCACCAAAAAAGGCCGGAGAAATGTCTCCGGCCCGATTGGTCAGTTGTGGGGGTCTTGTCAGCCCGCGGCGCGTTTGTCCTCGGGCCGGAAGCCGATCTGGTTCGAGGCGGCAAAGCGCCCTCCGCCGGCTTTTTCGATTTTGCCGTCGCGCAGCAGCTGGCCGAACGACCGCAAGCTTTCCTCGCGGTTGAATTCGTCTTGTTTCAGGGCGCGAACCTTGTTCATCAACTGAGGGCGCGAGAACTGTTCCTGGCCCTCGATGAACGACAGGTAGGCGGCCGCGGCCTCGAGCAGTTCGGGCAGTGACTGTGCGCCCTGTTCTTGCGCGAACCGGGCAAACCCGCCTTCATCGGGTGACGAGTCCGCCGGTTCGGCGGTCACGCGGCGCGGGGTCACCGGGCCCGCCTCTGGGGCGTCCTTGTCGACCCGCTGCTCGGCCACCAGCTTGAGGGGGGCGGCCGTATCCGATTCCGGGCGCATGCTGGTTACTCGAATCTCGGGGCGGCGCGGGCTGACGACCGAGGCCAGATCGCCGCGGTATTTTTCGTCCTCGGAAGCCGCATTGTCACCGGTCGCCTCGCGCTCGGCTTCGGTGGCCGCGACAGCCGTGCGCAGGTGCGAATAGGTTTCTCGCGTGTCGGCAGTGGCCGGGTCACCCAGTTCGGCATCCGCCTTCTGCAGCAGGCGCAGAACATCCGTGTCCAGTTCGTCGTGGTCCGCGTGGTCGGCCGGCGCTTCCATTTCGGACTCGATCGCGGAAATTTCGCGCAGGATGTTTTCCTCGTCCTCGACCGTCAGGGTGCCGGTAGCCTCTTTGGTGTCATCCGAGTTTTCGTCTTCGCCCAGAATGTTGAGGATGTTGTCGACATCGGGCTGGGCGTCGTCCTCGATATCCTCGAACAGGGCTTCTTCGGCCGCTGCTTCCGGTTCGATCGGGGTGGAAGGCGCCGCGGGCGCCATCTCGTCAGACCCGTTGTCCTCGGTCTCTGCCGCCTCGGCCTGGGGCGTTTCAACGGACAAATCGTCGTCGGCATCTGTGTCTTGAAGGTCTTGAAGCGGCAGGTCGGGTTCCACGTCAGTCTGATCGACCAACTCAACGGAGGCACCGGTTTCTGCAGCGCTTTCCACATGGTCGTCCGGCTGGGCCATGATTGGTTCCGCACCGGCGGTGGACGGGGTGTCGGGCTGCCGGGGGCTGGCTGCCGCCGGATCCGAACCGGCCACCGTTTCCAGATCGTCCGGGGCCAAGGCGCCCGTTTCGAAAGCAGCCGAAATGGCGTCGACCTGGGGTTCGGTTGCAGCCAGAAAGCCGGTCTCATCTTCTTCTGCGTAATGCGTGGGGGGGTGGTCGCCGTGGGAAACCACCGCGCGGATACGCTGCAGTTTCGCGGCGATGCTGTCCGCAGCCGGGGGCGGCGCCGCAGGGCGCGCGGCTGGGTCTTGCGGGTCAGACAGGGGAGGGGTCATGGAGGGGGTCCGGGTGTCAGCAGTCATGGGGTGCGGTGCGGCCGAAGGGGGGCGATCCGAGGCGCGCAGCAGCAACCCGTTCTCGCCGGGGCGGGCCTCGACGTGGCGCGCGGTGTCTCGTTGCGCGATGCGGGCCAGCATCTCGGCGTCGGGTTGCGGAGGTTCAGAACCGAAATAGCGATCTTCTGCGGCGAGATCGCGGAAATATTCCGCAATCGCCTTCATCGTTTCGAAGGAATCGTCGAACCCTTCCAGCGTGCAGGAAAAAGTCCCGTAGGAAACGGTCAATACCTTGTTGTTCTGTACCATCAGACGCACGTCCTTTACACAATAACACAGCCAAACTCGCAACCGCGGCGCAGAATCGGCTCAAGCAACTGTTCTGATGAACCTATCATTTTGTGGTCTGAATGTGTCCAAAAGCGGGAAAAATGGTCAATCTTGGAAAAAACGGCGAAATTGTTCATTCTGATTGGCCAATCGGGCTGTTTGGTGGCGGAGAAATCGGCCCCGGCGATCTGGATCTGGCGCTGAGCCGCGTCAGGCTGGCCGTTGCTGCGGATGGGGGCGCGGCGGGTTTGATCGATTCGGGGCGCGTTCCGGATGCGGTGATCGGCGATTTCGACTCGCTTTCCAGCCGCCATCGTGCGCAGGTGCCGGCCGAGCGGCTGTTTCCGATCCGCGAACAGGACAGCACCGATTTCGACAAGGCCCTGCGCAATATTCGAGCACCGGTGGTGCTGGGTGTCGGATTCCTGGGCGGGCGGCTGGATCACCAGCTGGCGGTGTTCAATACCATGGTGCGTTGGCCGGATCGGCCCTGCATCCTTCTTGGGTCGCAAGAGGTGGTGTTCCACGCGCCGCCGCATGTCACCTTGCAGATCCCGCCAGGCGACACGGTGTCATTGTTTCCGTTCCGGCGGGTGACCGGGCGAAGCTTGGGGTTGGAATGGCCCATCGACGGATTGGTGCTGGAACCCGACGGGCGTGTGGGCACATCGAACCGGGCGCTGTCGGATGTCACGCTCACGGTGGACGGGCCGGGCTTGATCGTGATGGTGCCGCGCGGCGCGCTGGATCAGGTCATGCAGGCGTTTGC
This sequence comes from Ruegeria sp. BHSC037, assembly GCF_059613045.1. Taxonomy (NCBI): domain Bacteria; kingdom Pseudomonadati; phylum Pseudomonadota; class Alphaproteobacteria; order Rhodobacterales; family Roseobacteraceae; genus Ruegeria; species Ruegeria sp. BHSC037. The sequence continues at coordinate 36,425 of NZ_JBXWRT010000014.1, read as the reverse complement.
GTCCGGGCAGACAGGGCGGTGGCCCGCTCGCGCAGAATGACATAGAGGCCGGCACCCACGGTGATCGCGATCCCCAAGGCGGCAAGACCGTTGGGCAGGTCGCGGAAGATCAGCCAGCCGATCAACGTGGCGACGGGGATTTCCAGATACTGCATCGGGGCCAGCGTGGCCGACGGCGCATAGCGCAGCGACCACGTCATCAACAGGTGCGCGACCGTGCCCAATACCCCTATGGACAGCAGCAGACCGTAGGGGGCGTTGGCCGGCAGCGTCAGCGTCAGGGCAGGCAGGTCTGCGTATGCGCCGATCAGAAGGACCGGCAGCAGCAACAGCGTTGCCATCAGACCCGATACCGCTTGCAGGGCGATCGGATCGGTCTCTTTGGCGATCTGCCGTGTGACCAGCATGAACAGGGCGAAAACAACCGCAACTATCAACGGCAGCAGTGCGGGGGCGCCCACTTGGGCAAAGCTGGGCTGGATCACCAGCAGGGTGCCGGCAAAGCCGATGATGCAGGCGATCAGGCGGCGGGGGCCGACCTCTTCGCCCAGAACGTAGCGCCCCAGCAGCAGCATGATGAACGGCATGACGAAGGCGATGGCCACCGCATCGGCCAGCGGCAGGAATTGCAGCGCGCTGAACATCGCGCCGATGCCGATGATATGCAGCAGCGTGCGCAGCGCGGTCAGCCGCAGGACGCGCCCGCGCATCCGCCACGGCCGGCCGGTCAGTGCCACCAGAGGGATCAGGAGCGCAGCCTGCACCGCGAAACGCGCCAGGACCAGCAGGCCCAGCGGCATGGTCTCGCCCAACAGCTTGGCCAGCGCGTCGCCCAGCGGGGCCAGCACGCAGAAACCAAGCATCAGGAAGATGCCGAAGACGGGGCGATCCTGGGTCATGGCCCGCACGCTAGGTCAAGCGGCGGGCCGGTGAAAGGCCTAATGCGTCTCAGCAGTTCGGCACGTTGACGGCCAGACCGCCCAGCGAGGTTTCCTTGTACTTCTCGTGCATGTCATGGCCGGTCTGGCGCATGGTCTCGATCACCGCGTCCAGCGGCACGAAATGCTGCCCGTCCCCGCGCAGGGCCAGCGACGCCGCCGAAACCGCTTTGATCGCGCCCAGCCCGTTGCGCTCAATGCAGGGAACCTGCACCAGCCCGGCGACCGGGTCGCAGGTCATGCCCAGATGATGCTCCAGCGCGATCTCGGCGGCATTTTCCACCTGTTCGGGCGTGCCGCCCATCACTGCGCAGAGGCCCGCCGCGGCCATCGCGGCCGCGCTGCCCACTTCGGCCTGACACCCGGCCTCGGCGCCCGAGATCGAGGCGTTGTACTTCACCAGCCCGCCAATGGCGGCGGCGGTCAACAGGAAATCCTCGATATGGCTTTCCGATGCGCCGGGAACGTGGTCGAGGTAATAGCGCAGCACCGCCGGCAGCACGCCCGCCGCGCCGTTGGTGGGGGCGGTGACGACCTGACCGCCAGCAGCGTTTTCCTCGTTCACCGCCATCGCATAGACGCTCATCCAGTCGTTGATCGTGTGCGGCGCATTCAGGTTCATGCCCCGTTCGGCCATCAGCGCATCGTGGATCGCTTTGGCGCGGCGCCGTACCTTAAGGCCGCCGGGCAGGATGCCGTCGGTGCTCAGCCCGCGCTCGATGCAGGCGTTCATCACCTCCCACAGGCGGGCGGTGCCCTTGGCGAAACTGTCGGCGCAGCCGCGCGCGATCTCGTTGGCGCGTTTCATTTCGGCGATGGACTTGCCGCTTGCGCGGGCCATCTCCAGCATCTCGGCTGCGGTCTTGAACGGGTAGGGCACGGGGGGACCATCGTTGGTGTCCTTGCCTTCGGCCAGTTCCTCTTCGGTCAGGACAAAGCCGCCGCCGACCGAGTAATAGACCTGCCGCAGGATCACGTCGCCCTGCGCGTCGGTGGCCATCAGGATCATGCCGTTGGCGTGGCCCGGCAGCGCGTTGTCATAGTCAAAGATCAGGTCCGCCTTGGGGTCGAAGCGCAGCGTGGGCAGGCCCTCGGGCGAAACGCTGCGGGCGTCGGCGATGGCGGCCAGGGTCGCCTCGGCCTTGTCATGGTCATAGGTGTCGGGGGTGAACCCGGCCAGGCCCAGGATCGTGGCCCGGTCGGTGGCGTGGCCGACCCCGGTAAAGGCCAGCGATCCGTGCAGCGAGGCGCGCAGCCCCGCGAATTCGAACGGCGAGGCGCGCATCAGATCCAGGAACCGGGCGGCAGCCACCATGGGTCCCATCGTGTGGGACGAGGACGGGCCGATGCCCACTTTGAACATGTCGAAGACGGAAAGAAACATCAGGTGGCAGACCCTTCTGGAGGCTTTGCATAGGTGGGTGCGGTAAACGGTGCGGTGCCCAGCCCTTCGGCCGTGATCGCGGCGGTTCCAAAGATCGGGCACTGCGGGGTTCCCAGAACCCGTATCAGCCCGTTGGGATTGAGCGCGCGACAGGCGGCGCTGTCCTGCGCATTGTGGGCGCGGTCGACCAGTTCCGTGCGGTAGGGCAGGCCCATCTCTTCCAGCGCCAGCCGGATCACCAGCGCGGCGTTGTCGGGGGCGTAGTGCAGGGCATACCGTTCAGTCATGGAGCCAAAATATCCAGCCCGCCTGTTGCGCGAACATACGATTGCGACGTTTCCGATAGGAAACGCGTATTTCCGACACATCAAATCGTCAATGGCAAGGATCGGCTTTTGTGCGCCACCCAGACGAAATGGGTGATCGACATGAAAAACCGGCCCGCGTCGGCAAGGGCGTTTTGCTCATCGGCCCAGGCCGTTGCCTCGGCCTCGAGGATTTCGCCAGACTGGATGGCAAAGTCCTGCATCAGCCGAATCATCATCAGGGCCAGTCCATCGGGGCGCAGGGTGGTGTCGCAGAACGTCACCGGCCTCACGTGGTCCGGTTGAAATCCGCAATCCCGCAGGGCCGCAGGCAGCGCGGCGGGAACGCAGCGGTCGGCCAGGTGGGCGTCCCAAATTTCGCAGATGCGGCGCATGCGATCGGGGTGGTCGCTGTGCCATGTCAAACTGTCCCAGTGCGTGTCGCCGATCACCAGACGCCCGCCCGGACGCAGGACGCGGTTGAGTTCGCTCAGCGCAGGCGCCGGGTCGGCGAAATATTCGAACACCTGTACGGACACGGCCTTGTCGAAATGCTGGTTGGGGATCGGCATGTCAAAGGCCGAGCCCTCGACCAGGTCAACGTGATCAAACGCGCTGCATCGGCTGCGCGCGGCGGCCAGCATGTCCGGGCTGGTGTCGAGGCCGGTAACCTGCCCCTGTGGCCCCACCGCACGGGCCAGTTCGGCGGTCAGCAGGCCGGTACCGCAGCCAAGATCCAGGATCGCCTCACCCGGGGCGGGGGCGAGGGAGTCGAAATTGGCGCGACGGCGGCGCGAGACATCCGCGCCCTGATAGGCCAGGTCCAGCAGTTGCGCCGTGGATTTTCCGAATTTCAGCATGGTGCCCCCTTCGGACCATCGTAACCGAAATTCTTGTGCAGACGAAGGAAACCGCGCCCTCCCCCCTCGCACCCGCAGCAGGGATTGCCTATAAGGGGTCGAATTTTGAACTTTGCGAGGTTGCAATGACCCAGAAACTGTCACCGATCGACACTGCCAAGCGCGTCGCCGCCTATCGGGCGGCCGAGATGGTCGAGGACGGAATGCGCGTAGGGCTGGGCACCGGGTCGACGGCGGCCTGGCTGGTGCGCCGACTGGGTGAGCGCGTGCAGAACGAGGGCCTGAAGATCAAGGGCGTTCCGACCTCGACCGCAACGGCGCAGCTGGCGCGCGAGGTGGGCATCGAGGTGGTATCGCTGGATCAGGCCGGGTGGCTGGACCTGACCATCGACGGGGCCGACGAATTCGACGGCGAGTTGAACCTGATCAAGGGCGGCGGCGCGGCCTTGCTGCAGGAAAAGATCGTGGCCACGGCCAGCGACCTGATGGTGGTGATCGCGGATGCCGGCAAAGAGGTCGAGACTCTGGGTGCCTTTCCCCTGCCAATCGAGGTGATTCCCTTTGGCTGGCAGACCACGCGGACTCTGGTCGAGGAACTGCTGGATTCGATGGACGTTCTGGGCACGTCGGCTACGTTGCGGATGAACGGCGAGGCCCCGACCGTCACCGACGAGGGCAACCACATCCTGGACCTGCACCTGCAGCGTATCGGCAACCCGCGGCAATTGGCGCTGGCCCTGAACCAGATCCCCGGCGTGGTGGAAAACGGGTTGTTCATCGACATCTGCGACAAGGTGGTGATCGGGTTCGGCGATGGCCGGGTCGAGCTGCGCGACATCAACGAAGGCACGATCCAGCTGGATCGTCTTGGCGAGGGCGACGACAACCTGTTCTCGGACCTGGCCGACTGACCGGGGCGTTCACGCGCCCGTGTGGTATCAATGCCCGGGGCTTGGCAGGTTGTGCTGCGCCCCCACATATCCAAGACACTTCGAGGCAGGCTGACAGAAGGAACGCGGCATGAGCTTTGACTATGATCTATTCGTCATCGGCGGCGGCTCGGGCGGGGTCCGCGCGGCGCGGGTGGCGGCGGGTGAAACCGGCGCCAAGGTCGCGCTGGCCGAAGAGGACCGGTATGGCGGAACCTGCGTGATCCGGGGCTGTGTGCCCAAAAAACTGATGGTGTTCGCCAGCGAATATTCGGGCATGGTTGAAGACGCTCGCGCCTATGGCTGGGACATCCAGCCGGGCGCTTTCGACTGGCAGCAGTTCCGCAGCAAGCTGCATGCCGAGCTGGACCGGCTTGAGGGGATCTATCGCAATATCCTCAAGAACAACGGCGTCGAAACCTTTGACCAGCGCGCGAAACTGGTCGATCCGCACACGGTCGAACTGGCCGATGGCACCCGCAAGACCGCCAAGCACATCCTGATCGCAACCGGCGGCCGCCCCGTGGTGCCCGAGTTTCCGGGTTCGGAACTGGCGATTACCTCGAACGAGATTTTCCATCTGGATAAGCTGCCCGAGACCATGCTGATCGTCGGCGGCGGCTATATCGCCTGCGAGTTCGCCGGGATCATGAACGGCCTGGGCGTTAAGACCACGCAATTCTATCGCGGGGCGCAGATCCTGCGCGGGTTCGATGACGAGGCGCGCGGGCTGATCTGCGAAGAGATGTGCCAGAACGGTGTCGACGTGCATCTGGGCACCAATGTGCTCGAGATGAAAAAGCAGGGCGACAAGATTTGGGTCAAGGCGACCAACGGGTCGGAACTGCTGTTCGACGTGGTCATGTTCGCCACGGGCCGGGCGCCCAATGCCGACGATCTGGGACTGGAAGGTCTGGGCGTCGAACGTGGCCGCAAGGGCGAGATCATCGTGGACGAATACAGCCAAACGGCGGTGCCCTCGATCTTTGCCATCGGTGACGTGACCGACCGGGTGAACCTGACGCCGGTCGCGATCCGCGAAGGGATGGCCTTTGTCGAGACCGTGTTCAAGGGCAACCCCACCCCGGTGGATCATGAACTGATCCCGACCGCAATCTTCACCCAGCCCGAGATGGGCACCGTGGGGCTGAGCGAGGAGGCCGCCGCTGAGCAGGAGCCGATCGAGGTCTATGCGACCTCGTTCAAACCGATGCAGAAGGCGTTCGCAGGCAGCACGCAACGGGTGTTGATGAAGCTAATCGTAAGTCAGGCCACCCGCAAGGTGCTGGGGTGTCACATCGTCGCCCCCGGCGCGGGCGAGATGATCCAGTTGGCTGGCATCGCGGTCAAGATGGGGGCGACAAAAGAAGATTTCGATCGCACGGTTGCGGTTCATCCAGTAATGGCTGAAGAACTGGTAACCATGCGGCAACCCGTGCGTACCGCTTGATTTGCAAGCGCGCGCACACAGGTTACAAGTGATCCCGTGAGCTCACGGGCCAAAACAAGGGAAATGAAACACATGGCGGGCAACAGCGGAGGCCCCTGGGGGGGCGGAGGCTCATCCGGTGGCGGAGGAAACCGGGGAAACAATGGCGGCGGGCGACGTCCGCCCGAAGGCGACGGGCCGCAGATCCCCGAAATCGATGAATTGATGAAAAAGGGCCAGGAGCAGCTGCGCGTGCTGATGGGCGGGCGCGGCGGCGGTGGTCGCGGCAGCAACGGGTCCGGCCAGGGAGGCGGTGGCGGCCCGGCGATCACCAAGGGCACGATCCTGCTGGGTGGGGTTGCCGCCCTGGTTCTGTGGGGCTTTGCCAGCGCCTATACGGTCAAGCCCGAAGAACAGTCGGTTGAACTGCTGTTCGGCCGCTTTTCCGGGATCGGCACCGAAGGTCTGAACTTTGCCCCCTGGCCCGTGGTCACGGCCGAAGTCATCCCGGTGAAGGTCGAACAGACCGAGACCATCGGCTCGGGCGGTCGCGGCACCGATGCAGGGCTGATGCTGACCGGCGACGAGAACATCGTCGACATCGATTTCCAGGTGGTCTGGAACATCTCGAACCCGGCGGACTTCCTGTTCAACCTCCGCGATCCGCGCGAAACCATCCGTGCGGTGTCTGAATCGGCCATGCGCGAGATCATCGCGCAGTCGGACTTGGCGCCGATCCTGAACCGCGACCGTGCGGTAATCGCCGAGCGGCTCGAGGAGCTGATCCAGTCAACGCTGGACAGCTACAATTCGGGCATCAACATCGTCCGTGTGAACTTCGACGGGGCCGACCCGCCAGAGCCAGTCAAGGACGCCTTCCGCGAGGTCCAGTCGGCCGGACAGGAACGGGACCGGCTCGAGAAGCAAGCCGATGCCTATGCCAACCGGGTTCTGGCCGGTGCGCGCGGTGAAGCCGCGCAGGTGCTGGAAGAGGCCGAGGCCTATCGCGCCCAGGTCGTGAACGAAGCCCAGGGTGAGGCCAGCCGATTCAGCGCGGTTCTGGAAGAATATTCCAAGGCGCCGGACGTGACTCGCAAACGTCTGTACCTGGAACGGATGGAGCAGGTTCTGGGCGACGTGGACAAGATCATCCTGGACGAAAGCGCGACCGGACAGGGGCAGGGCGTCGTGCCCTATCTGCCGCTGAACGAACTGCGCCGCAATTCGGGCGAGGGGAATTAAGACATGCGTAAATCATCCTTTCTCCTGCCGGCCATTTTCGTGGTTCTGGTGATCGCCCTGTCGGCGATCTTCATTGTGGACGAGCGCGAAAAGGCGCTGGTTCTGCAATTCGGCCGGGTGGTCGACGTCAAGGAAGAGCCGGGCCTGGCCTTTAAGATTCCGATCATCCAGGAGGTCGTGCGCTATGACGACCGTATCCTCAGCCGCGAGGTCGGGCCGCTGGAAGTCACGCCGCTGGATGACCGCCGCTTGGTGGTCGACGCCTTCGCGCGCTATCGGATCGCCGATGTGCGCCAGTTCCGCGAGGCCGTGGGTGCCGGTGGCATCGACACTGCCGAGCAGCGTCTGGACTCGATCCTGCGCGCCAAGACGCGCGAGGTTCTGGGCTCGGTCAGCTCGAATGACATCCTCAGCTCGGACCGGGCAGCGCTGATGCTGCGCATCCGCAACGGCGCGATCGCCGAGGCCCGCGATCTGGGCCTCGAGGTGATCGACGTGCGCCTGAAACGCACCGACCTGCCGCAGGCCAACCTCGAGGCGACCTTCGCCCGGATGCGCGCCGAGCGGGAACGCGAGGCGGCCGACGAAGTGGCCCGTGGTGAGGAAGCCGCACAGCGGATCCGCGCTCAGGCCGATCGGACCGTGGTCGAATTGGTGTCAGAAGCACGCCGCGAGGCCGAGATCGTCCGCGGTGAGGCCGATGCGCAGCGCAACGCGATTTTTGCCGAAGCTTATGGCAAGGACCCGGAGTTCTTCGAGTTCTACCGGTCGTTGACGGCTTACGAGAACGCCTTGAAGGGGGGCAACAGCTCGTTGGTTCTCAGCCCGGAATCCGAGTTCTTCAACTATCTCGGATCGCCGACCGGGCGCCGTGGAGCGGCGGCCGAGTGATGGGCATGGTCTTGCTGGCCTTCGGGCTGGTGTTGATTGTCGAGGGGCTGGCCTATGCGCTGGCCCCTTCGCTTGTGGTGCGAATGCTCGAAGCGCTGCGCAGCCTGCCCGAACCGGCGCGGCGGCTGGTAGGGTTGCTGTGCGTGGTCAGCGGTTTCATTCTGCTCTGGGCCGCGTATCAGGCGGGGTTTTGACCCGCCGCGGTCACGCGCAGGTGAATTCCTGTGCTTACCGAGTTGCGGGGCGGTGCAAACTGACTACATTGTTTGCAAACAGGGCGCGCCAAGGCGGTCCTAATGGCGATTGTCGACAAGGAGAGACCAAGTGCAGGCATTAGCACGCAGTGTGGCCGTCCGCCGGGACGATATGGTAACGATGATGCGGTTGATGTGGCTGTCTTTTGCCACCGCGATCCTGGTGCTGGCCCAGACCGTGGCCGCGCAGGCCCGGCCCGAAAGCCTGGCGCCTCTGGTCGACAGGATCAGCCCCGCGGTGGTCAACATCACCACCACAACCCTGATCGAGGGGCAGGCCGGTCCGCGCGGCATCGTACCCGAAGGCTCTCCGTTCGAGGATTTCTTTCGCGAATTCCAGGACCGCAATGGCGGCGAGGAAAACCGTCCCCGCCGCAGCAACGCGCTGGGATCGGGCTTTGTGATTTCCGAGGATGGATTTATCGTCACCAACAACCACGTCATCGCCGAGGCCGATGAAATCCTGATCGAATTCTTCCCGGGTGACGGACAGCCAAAGAAAGAGCTGCCGGCCAAGGTGATCGGCACCGACGAAAAAACCGATATCGCTGTGCTCAAGGTCGAGGCTTCGGGGCCGCTGAAGTACGTCACCTTCGGTGACAGCGATACGGCACGTGTCGGCGATTGGGTCATCGCGATGGGAAACCCGCTGGGGCAGGGATTTTCGGTCTCGGCCGGTATCGTGTCAGCGCGCAACCGTGAACTCAGCGGCAGCTATGACGACTACATCCAGACCGATGCGGCGATCAACCGAGGCAACTCGGGCGGGCCGCTGTTCAACATGGACGGTCAGGTGATCGGCGTGAACACCGCGATCCTCTCGCCCAATGGCGGCTCGATCGGCATCGGGTTTTCGATGGCATCGAACGTCGTGGTCAAGGTGGTCGACCAACTGCGCGAGTTCGGCGAAACCCGTCGCGGTTGGCTGGGTGTGCGCATCCAGGACGTGACCGAGGACATGGCCGAGGCGATGGGGCTGGACAAGCCCGGCGGGGCGCTGATCAGCGATGTGCCGGACGGCCCCGCGAAAGAGGCGGGCCTGCTACCGGGTGACGTGATCCTGAGCTTTGACGGGGTCGAAGTGCAGGATACGCGCGCATTGGTGCGCCAGGTCGGCGAAACCCCGGTCGGCAAGGCGGTGCGCGTCGTGGTGATGCGCGACGGGGCGACCAAGACCGTGGTGGTCACGCTGGGCCGCCGCGAAGACGCCGAGCGGGCCGAACAGGGCGTAGCTGAAGATTCTCAGGCGCCGGTCGAGGAGGACGCCACTGTTCTGGGCTTGACGATCGCACCGCTTACGGATGCGCTGCGCGAGGATCTGGGGCTGGATGCGGGTGGCGAGGGCCTTGTGGTCATGGATGTCGACGAGGCGTCCGAGGCCTTTGACAAGGGCCTGCGGGCCGGTGACATCATCACCGAGGCGGGCCAGCAGAAGGTCAGCACCATTGCCGAGTTCGAGGCCCGCATGGACGAGGCCCGCGAGGCCGGGCGCAAGTCGCTGTTGCTGCTGGTACGGCGCGGCGGCGACCCACGGTTCGTGGCGCTGAGCCTCGAGGAGTAGGCGCTCCAAGAAAGGACGGTATGGCCGGGGCTTCACGCTCCGGCCATTTTTTATCGGTCCCGAACGCAAAAGAGCCACATGCCGGGGAGGCACATGGCTCTGGTGCAGGGAGAGGCCAGTGGACAGATATCGGGGATGATACGCTGGCCCCCTACGGTAACGTCTATCGGTGTAATCTATTGTCCGTGCTCTGTATGTGAAGCGGATCACATCGGCCGTGGTTTTCCGAAACCTCAGATCAGATCGGATTCCGCAAGCTGGCGCAGGGCATCGAAATCATGAATTTGTACCCCCCCGCGCGTTGCTTCGACCACTTTGCTGCGTTTCCAGGTGGCGATGGTCTTGGACACGGCCTCGCGTGTGGCACCGACGAATTCGGCCAGTTCGCTCTGCGACAGGGCAATTCGGGCGCTGGGTACCTCTTGCTGGTTTGCAAGGTGCAACAGCTTGCGCGCAAGGCGCACGGGCATGGGCAGGAAGACCTGCTCATTCAACTGTACCCCCATCCAGCGCATTCGCAGCCCGGCCAGCCGGATCATATCCACCGCAAGGTCCGGGTGTGCACGGATCTGGTTCATCACGTCTTTGCGGCGCACGCGCAGCACCCGCGACGGCTCGGCCGCCGTGATGGTGGCGGTGCGGGGGCCGCTGTCGAACAGGGCAATCTCGCCAAACACCTCGCCCGGCCGCATCAGGCTGAGCGCCAGCTTGCGCCCGCTCATGGCCAGGAAGGAAACCTCGAGCATGCCTTCCATCAGGGCATAGAGCGCATCGCCCTCGTCGCCCTGTTCAAACAGAACCTCTCCCTGCGACAGGAATACGGGGGTTGCCAGGCTGGACAGCATGACGCGCAACCGTTCGGACGCTTCGGAAAGAAACCCGCTGTTGGGAAATGCTGTCATGGACGACACGAGGCCTCGGCCGGGAACTTGGTGGGTGGTGGTGTGTCAGCTTTCCACAGCTTGCGCGTCAAGCCAAGGATTTTGTGTGGTTTTCCACCGATGCAGGGCTCGCCGGTCGGTGCCTTAGTTCTGGTCCGGGTCGTCCATGTAGCTTTGCAGGATGCTGAATTGCAGCATCAGGAACCCCATCAAGGCGATCGGGAAGCCAAAGGTTTCGATCTTGACCCACAGATCGGTGGACAGTGTGCGCCAGACCAGTTCATTTGCCACCGCCAGAACGGCGAAACAGGCGCACAGGCGGCGGGTCAGGATCATCCAGCCCTCGTGGCGCATGGGCAGCATCTCGTCCAGCACATAGGCGAGGTAGGATTTCCCTTGCAGCAGACCGATGCCCAGCGTCAGCGAGAAGAATCCGTAGACCAACGTGGTTTTCATCTTGAAGAACCGCTCGTCGTTGAACCAGGCGGTCAGGCCGCCGAAAAAGATGACCATGATGGCGGTGAAGATCTGCATCCGGCTGAGTTTGCCGGTCAGGTACCACAGGATACCCATCGCCCCCAACATCAGCGGAACGAAGATGATGGTGGCCACGATGAAGCCGGAATATTCCGTGCCACCGATCAGAAAGCTGTCGTCGCGCAGGCGCAGGTAGATGAAGAAGAAGGCCAGCGGTGGTCCCAGTTCCAGCACCTGTTTCAGAAACGGATTGATCTCTTTCTTGCCTGCCATGCCTGTCGTCCTGCTGTTCACCCGCCCATTTCAACTATTACCGCGCCCAATGCAATCAATGCCATCAGGATTATGCGCCGAGGCCCCACGGTCTCTTTCAGGGCCAGCCAGCCGATCAGCGCGGCAAAGACGGTCGAGGTTTCGCGCAGCACCGCGGCTTCGCCGACCTTGTCCAGCCGGGTGGCCAGCATGATTGCTCCGAAAGACATGGGGGCGATCAGCCCGCCTGCAAGCCCCCGCAGCATCAACGGCCCGATCGCCGGGCGGTGAGTCATCGCCCGCCAGCGCAGGAAGGCGTAGATCGGCATTGTCGCCCCGTCGATCATGAAGAACCAGGCCAGAAAGGTGAACGGATCAGCCGTGGCGCGGATGCCGTAGGCGTCATAGGTGGTGTAGAGCGCCACGAAGAGGCCGGTTGCAACCGCAAGGGCCAATGCGATGCCCAAAGTCTCGCGGTTGGTTTCCAGGAAGCGGAAATTGTAGGCAGCCAATCCAAAGATACCGGTCAGCAGCACGGCAACGCCCAGCCATTGGGTGGGCGAAAAGGTTTCGTTGAACAGCAGATAGGCACCGATGACGGTGAACAGCGGGCCGGTGCCGCGCACCACCGGGTAGACCACGGTGTAGGACCCCTTGGTATAGGCCATCGCCTGCAGCGTCTTGTAGGCGACATGGATCAGCCAGACCACGGCAAATATCGGCCACATAAAAGGTTCGGGCCAGGGCACGACGAAGAACGCAAAGGGCGCGGCCATCAGGCAATAGCAGGCGTCGATCGCCCCGCGCGACAGCCAGGGGTCATGCCGACCCTTCTGCAGCGCGCCGAAAACCGCGTGTAGGAAGGCCGCCATAAGGGCGAGGCCAAGGGCCAGCCTGTGTCCGGCCTCGGTGCCTTCGAGGGAGATCAGCCAGTCGCTCACGCTGCGGGTCTTTCGCTGGTGGAGAGGCTGGGGGTTTTCCACCCCCAGACCCCCGAGGATATTTGGGGCCAGATGAAGGTCAGTTGGGGGCGAGTCCGGTCAGGGCGGCGGCGAATTCCTCGGGGTCGAAGGGGGCCAGATCGTCGATCTGTTCGCCGACGCCGATGGCGTGGATCGGCAGGCCGAACTTGTCGGCCAGCGCTACCAACACGCCGCCCTTGGCGGTGCCGTCGAGCTTGGTCATCACCAGGCCCGAGACATCGGCCAGCTTGCGGAAGGTTTCCACCTGGCTGAGCGCGTTCTGACCGGTAGTAGCGTCGAGCACCAGAAGCGTGTTGTGGGGCGCCGTCTCGTCGATCTTGCGGATGACGCGGACGATCTTGGCCAGTTCCTCCATCAGGTCGGCGCGGTTCTGCAGGCGGCCGGCGGTGTCGATCATCAGCAGGTCGGCGCCTTCGGCTTGCGCCTTGGTCAGGGCGTCGAAGGCGAGCGAGGCGGGGTCGGAGCCTTCGGGCGCGGTCAGGACCGGTACACCGGCGCGATCGCCCCAGACCTGCAGCTGTTCCACGGCGGCGGCCCGGAAGGTGTCGCCCGCGGCGATGACCACCTTTTTGCCGGCGGCCTTGAACTGGCTGGCCAGCTTTCCGATCGTCGTGGTCTTGCCAGACCCGTTGACGCCCACCACCAGCACCACCTGCGGGCGCTTGGGGTAGATCGGCATCGGTTTGGCGACCGGCTCCATCACGCGGGCGATTTCGCGGGCCAGCAGTTGCTTGATCTCTTCGGTCGAGAGTTTCTTGCCGTAGCGCCCCTCGGCCATGTTGGCGGTGACGCGCAGGGCGGTGTCGACGCCCATGTCCGAGGCGATCAGCAGTTCCTCGAGCTGTTCGAGCATGTCGTCGTCCAGCGTGCGGCGGACCACCGGCCCGGCATCGCCGCGACCGAAGAGACGCCCGATCAGGCCCTTGGACTGGGGCTGTTCCGGCAATTCCGGCGGCGGCGGGGCGGGCGTCGGATCGGCCGGCTCGGGCGACGGTGTCTCGACCGGCTGCGGTGTGGGTGCGGGTTCGGGGATTTCCGGGACGGGTTGCGGTTCGGGCTCGGGCTGGGGGATCATCGGATCGGGGGCGGTGGTTTCTTCGCCGCCGTCCTCGACGATTGCCTCAAGCCCCTGTTCGAGGCGGGACGAGGATTTGAACAGCCGGTCCTTGAGCTTGGTAAAAAACGCCATAGTGGTCTCCGCAGGTGTTCTCTTCACCTAATGCGGAATGGCGGCAGTTGCAAAGGGTCAGGTGAAGGCCAGGAAAAAGCCGAACTGTGCGCCCCAGTAGAGCGGCCAAACCAGATAGGGCGTCAGCCGCAGGGCCGGGTGGCTAGGCGGCAGCAGGAACCTTTCGGTTGCCAGGATCAGGTCCGAGGCGATGAAGGCCATCGCGGCTGGCAAAGCCCAGCGCAGCGCCCCGGCCTCGGGCAGGGTCAGAACAGTGATGCCCATGCCCAGAATGATCGGGATATAGGCAAGGACCGGTCCGCGCAGATCCCCGGCCCGAGTGGCCAGCAGCGTGGCCATCACGATCCCCAGAACGACCAGCGTCCAGGCGTATCCGGGTTTGTCCAGGATCAGCGCGGTGTCGCTTGCCGGATGGGTCAAGAACAGAGCGATGTAAACCAGATGCCCGGCGGCGAACGCCCCGATGCCGGCCATGAATGCGCCTTCTGTCTCGTGCGACAGAAGCGCGTCTCCTAAGGCGCAGAGAGAAAGCGCGAGGACCAGAAGCAGAGGGCCGGACTGCACTGCGGCCTCGACGGCCAGCAGGGCGACGCTGGCAGTTTTCAGCGCCGTGCGTAGCAGGCTGGCCGGACGAGCCGTCAAGGCCAGATAGGCCAGGGCACAGGCCAGCGCTGCGAGTACGAGAATGGTCATCTTTGGCCTCCGGTTTCCGCCTGCGCCGGAAAGTTTCGCCGCAAGCGGGGCAAATCCTCAACCCGTAACGTGGGGGCATGGCATGCGGCGGCCAAACGGGCGATGGCACAGGGCGGCGGCATCTGCCAAGATACCCCCATGTTCACGCGAGCGGCGATTCTGTTTTTCGTGCTGGCCCCATCGGTGGTGGCCCAGCCCTTGTCGGGCGCCGAATTCGATGCCTACACCCGGGGCAAGACCCTGTTTTACGGGTTCGACGGCGTTGCCTACGGGGTCGAGCGGTACCTGCCGGACCGGCGGGTGATCTGGTCATTTCTGGATGGCGACTGCAAACAGGGCGTCTGGTATGAACAGGACGGCCAGATCTGTTTTGTCTACGAAGATCGCCCGGACCCGCAATGCTGGGTCTTTAGGCAATCGGGGGGCAGGCTGGTCGCCCAGTTCGAAGGCGACCCCGAGGCAACCGAGTTGTATGAAGCGGGCGACATCGACGAAGAGATGATCTGCTATGGCCCGGATGTCGGGGTTTGATCGCTCGGGTTTCTAGAACAGCGACCCTTGATCCGGGGCAGGTGGCTTGGATGGTTTCTTCGCGGCTGAGGCCGTTCCGGACAGCGGTGCTGCCTTCAAGTTTCCATCCGCGAACTCAATAGTCAGAGTGGCGTGCTTGCTGGCCATTGCCTTTGTGGTGACCACGCCGCTTTCGGCATGCACCACGGCATAGCCGCGTTGAAGTGTGGCCTTGTAGCTGAGCGTTTCCCTAAGTCGGTCGGTCGCATCCAGTTGTTGGCGAAGCCGGTCCATCCGCAGATTCTGCGCGGCCGTCATGCGCTGGGCCAGCTGATTGACCCGGTCGCGCTGCTGCTGGACTTCGCGCTGGATCGGGCGGATCGACAGGCGCGAGGACAGGTTGCGCAGCGTGTCCCGCCGCGCGGCCACGAGGCTGCGCAGCGTTGACGGGCGCAGGTGCCCCGACAGTTCCACCACTTGCAGGCGGCGGTTCTGCACGCCGCGTTGCAACGCTGGAGCCAGACGATCGGCAATCAGGTCCAGCCGTTGGCGCGGACCATCCAGCAGAGTTTCGGGGCGCGGCAGTGCGCGCGACAGATCGCGCAGGCGTTGGGCGCGGCGCTGCACAGCGTCGGTGGCCGCGCGGGATAGGCGGGCGCCCTGTTCGCCGGTCCAGGCCAGCAGTTCCATCCGCACGGGCACGGCCAGTTCGGCGGCGGCTGTGGGCGTGGGCGCGCGGCGGTCCGAGACATAGTCGATTAGCGTGGTGTCGGTTTCGTGCCCAACGGCCGAGATCAACGGGATCTCGGACGCGGCGGCGGCACGGGCCACGATTTCTTCGTTGAAACCCCACAGATCCTCGATCGAGCCGCCGCCACGGGCGACGATGATCAGGTCGGGCCGCGGTAGCGCGCCACCGGGCGTCAGGCGGTTGAAGCCTTGAATTGCGTTGGCGACCTCGGTCGCGCAGTTGGCGCCCTGCACGGCCACGGGCCAGATCAGCACCTTGCGCGGGAAACGGTCACGTAGGCGGTGCAGGATGTCGCGGATCACCGCGCCCGAGGGCGAGGTGACGACGCCGATGATCTGTGGCAGGAAGGGCAGGGGTTTCTTGCGCTCGGGCGCAAACAGCCCTTCGGATTCCAGCTGTTTCTTGCGCTTTTCCAGCAAGGCCATCAGCGCGCCCTGACCGGCCACGACGACCTCGTCGACGTTCATGTTGTATTTCGACTGCGCGCCGAATGCAGTGAGGCGGCCTGTGACCACGACCTCGAGCCCTTCCTCGGGGATCACCGCTAGGCCGGAGATCTGGCCTTTCCACGTGGTGCAGGCCAGCACGTTGCGGTCATCCTTGACGTCGTAATACAGGTGCCCCGAGCGCGCCTTGAATACGCGCCCGACCTCGCCGCGCACGCGGATTCGCCCGAAAGTGCCTTCCAGCGTGCGTTTCACCTCGCCCGAGATCTCGGACACGGTGTATTCGGGGGTATTCTGGCCGGGAATCGGATCGTCAAGCAGGTCGGACATTTCAGCGCCTTGTTTCGATTGCCCGCGCAGCTTAGAACGCCGCGCAGGCAAGGCCAAGCAGATCGGAGACTTTCATGAACATCCTCATTCTCGGCAGCGGCGGGCGCGAACACAGTCTGGCCTGGGCGGTGATGCAGAACCCCAAATGCGACCGCCTGATCGTGGCGCCGGGCAATGCCGGGATCGCGCAGATCGCCGATTGTGCGGCACTAGATATCGAGAATGGCGGCGCGGTGGTCAGTTTCGCCGAGGAAAACGCCATCGACTTCGTGATTGTCGGCCCCGAGGCGCCCTTGGCCGCCGGGGTTGCCGACCGGCTGCGCGAGGCGGGCATTCTGGTGTTCGGCCCCTCGGCCGAGGCGGCGCGGCTGGAGGCCTCAAAAAGCTTTACCAAGGAGATCTGCGATGCGGCCGGTGCGCCCACCGCCGCCTATGCCCGGTTCACCGAGGCCGAGCCGGCCAAGGCCTATATCCGCCAGCAGGGCGCGCCGATCGTCGTCAAGGCCGATGGTCTGGCCGCGGGCAAGGGCGTGATCGTGGCGATGGACGAGGCGACCGCGCTGGAGGCCGTGGACGACATGTTCGGCGGCGCCTTCGGCGGGGCCGGGGCCGAGGTGGTGATCGAGGAGTTCATGGACGGCGAAGAGGCCTCGCTGTTCGTGCTGTGCGACGGCGAGAACATCCTGTCGGTCGGCACCGCGCAGGACCACAAGCGCGTGGGCGAGGGCGATACCGGCCTGAACACCGGCGGCATGGGAGCCTATTCTCCGGCACCGGTTCTGAGCCCCGAGGTCGAGGAGCGTGCGATGGAACAGATCGTGCGCCCGACGATGGCCGAGATGGCCCGGCGCGGCACGCCGTTTCAGGGCGTGCTGTATGCCGGTCTGATGATCAAGGACGGGCAACCGAGGCTGGTGGAGTACAACGTGCGCTTCGGCGACCCGGAATGTCAGGTTCTGATGATGCGTCTGGGGGCGCAGGCGCTGGACCTGATGCATGCGGCGGCCGAGGGACGGCTGGACGAGGCGCGGGTCAACTGGGGCGACGATCATGCCATGACGGTGGTGATGGCCGCGCAGGGCTATCCTGGGGAATATGAAAAAGGCAGTGTGGTCAACGGGCTGGATGACTTGCCCGAGGACAGCAGCCATATGGTTTTTCATGCGGGTACCAAGGCGCAGGACGGACAGATTTTGGCCTCGGGGGGGCGGGTTTTGAACGTGACGGCGCGTGGAGCAACTTTGCAGGAGGCGCGTGACAACGCTTACGCAATGGTCGAGGCCATCGATTGGCCGGGCGGCTTCTATCGGCGCGATATCGGGTGGCGGGCGCTTTGACCGTTTGAATGCCTGCAGGGAAAGGGGGCTTTGCCCCCGCGGCCTGCGGCCTCACCCCCAGGATATTTGAGGCCAGATGAAGCGTGCGGTCAGCAAGTGAGCGCGCGCGCCATGGCTTTGTTGTCGGTCAGCGGGCCGAGGTCTCTGGTGCGCCAGCCGTCTTCGTGGTGGACGGCGATGATCCGTCGCCAGTCGGCGCTGGCGACGATCAGTTCCGGCCGTTCGTTGCAGGTGCGAAGGCCGCCCGAGATGAAATCCTCGCCGATCCGGTGGTTGGTCAGGCCGGGAAGCGCGGCGATTTCCGTCAGTTGGCCGTCGGCAAAGCGCCAGATGCGTAGGATTTTGGCCAAGTGGGGGCGATCGACATAGGCGATTTCGACATGTCCGTCGCCGTCGAGGTCAGCTGCGCTGACCGGGGCCAGCCAGCGGAAACGGGTGCCGATATGCGGTGTCGTCGCCATGCGGCCGTGCGGGCCGTAGATGGCAAGGCGCGCGCCGTGCTGCGCGTCACTCTCCACCGTAATGACTTCCGGAAGACCGTCGCCCGTGACGTCGACCACCCGGGGCGCGAGGTCTTCGAAGACGAGATGATCGGGCAAGGTGAAGGTGCGGTGCACGCCGTCCGAAAGCCTGAGTTCAAGCGTCCCCCATTCGATCCGGTCACCCAGAACGCCGTGTGGATAGCGGGTGGTCGGGTCGGTGTAGTGGGCGGTCGCTATGGTTTCGGCGGCCAAGGCAGGACCCGCCAGCCACAGGCATGCAGCCATCAGCGCGCCGCGCACGCGGCACGGCCAAAAGCGCACCGCCAGACGCGGCGCTTTGAAGCCGCAACGCATGCCGCCGGACGAGCGGGACATGCGCCGTCGCATCAGATCTGCTTTTCCGGCATCTGCACGATCAGCCCGTCCAGTTCGTCCGTCACCTTGATCTGGCAGGTCAGGCGCGAACGGGCCGGGTCGGGCTCGTAGGCGAAATCCAGCATGTCCTCTTCCATGTCGTCCTTGGCGGGCAGTTTCTCGACCCAGTCGGGGTGGACATAGACATGGCAGGTCGAGCAGGCGCAGGCCCCGCCGCAATCGGCTTCGATGCCGGGGATGTTGTTGTCGCGGGCGCCTTCCATCACGGTCAGGCCGTTGGCGACTTCGACGGTGTGCTCGGTGCCACCGTGCTCGATGTAAGTGATTTTTGCCATTGCTCGCGTCTTCCTCTTGCGATGTTTCGCATCTTCCTAATCAAGCCATCTAGGCGTTTCCACCCTCATTTGCGACTCGTCGTGGCGCGTCTGGACATTCGTAGCGTATGTTCTATTTTTGTTCCTATGATCGCAACCCCGGCATCCCCCACGGTTTCAGGCCAGGACTGGCCGCGCCCGCCCGCCTGCCTGCCCGCCAACCGGCTGCAGGAGCCGCCCGAGGGCGCGCGGGTGACGGTCGCGGGGCTGGTGATCCTGCGGCAGAGGCCGGGGACGGCCAAGGGGGTGATCTTTGTCACGCTCGAGGACGAGACCGGCATCGTGAACGTAATCGTCTGGCGCAAGATCTACGAACGGTTCCGCCGGGCGGTGATCTCGGGACGGCTCTTGCGCGTCACCGGACGGATGCAGCGGGCCCATTCGGTGACCCATGTGATCGCGGAAGAGATCGAGGACATCTCGGGGATGCTGGACCTGCTGGTGCGGGGGGATGGGCAGGCCGGCTTGCCCTGATGCCTGACCTGATGCAAACTTTCCCGCGGAGGAGTTTGTCATGGCATCCAAAGCCGAAGGGTCCACGCCGGGCAACCCGGCGCCGCAGCAGGGGACTGCGCCCAAGGTCAACAAGGTTACAGCGGATGATATTGCCGAGTCGCTGAAAGCGGGGTTTTCCGACTTTCTGGCGCGCCCGGTCATGAGCGGCTTTTTCGGCCTATTCTACGCGCTGTTCGGGATACTGTTCGTTTGGGCCCTGGTCTGGCTGGGCGCGGTCTGGATGGTCATTCCCGCCGCCGTCGGCTTTCCGC
This sequence comes from Ruegeria sp. BHSC037, assembly GCF_059613045.1. Classification (NCBI taxonomy): domain Bacteria; kingdom Pseudomonadati; phylum Pseudomonadota; class Alphaproteobacteria; order Rhodobacterales; family Roseobacteraceae; genus Ruegeria; species Ruegeria sp. BHSC037. The sequence goes on along the minus strand of NZ_JBXWRT010000014.1, from coordinate 16,785 downwards.
TGGTCGCGCCCTTTGCCGCCGCCGGGCTGTATGAAATGTCGCGCCGGATGCAGAAGGGCGAAGACTTTGGCTGGCGTGATATTCTCACGGTCATGGCCAATCAGCGCAAACGCGAAATGGGTTGGATGGCCTTTGTCACCCTGTTCATTTCTTGGGTGTGGTTCTATCAGTTCCGGACCGTGATGGTGATCGTCCTGCAACATTCATCCTTCTCGGATCTCGAAGGGTTCCTGAATACCGTGTTCTTTTCGCCCGAGGGCTGGATCTTTCTTGCGATCGGCACCTGTGTCGGCGCTTTTCTGTCGGCGGTGCTGTTCTCGGTGACCGTCGTCGCCATGCCCCTGCTGCTTGACCGCGAGGTCGATTTCATCACCGCGATGATCACATCCGTTCGGGTCGTCCGGGAAAACCCGGTGGTCATGCTGAGCTGGGCGGCGATCATCGCGGTCACCATGCTGCTGTCGCTGGTTCCGGCCTTTCTGGGCCTGATCTTTACCCTGCCGATCCTTGGCCACACCACTTGGCATCTGTATCAGCGAGCCGTGCAGCCGGCCGAGGGGTGATCTGTCCTGCAAATGAATGGTGTCGGTAGCGAAAGCCTCGGCCAAGACAACCCGGATAGCAGCTTCACCTCTTGAACAAGACCCCCTGCGCCTCTTTGCTGCGGTGATCGCCGCGCAGTTCGGCGTGCAAGCCCCGCCCCGCCTGCACCCCTGGACGGGCGGCCATGACCTCGAGCCACCGGGCCATGCGCGGTTTGTCTTCCAGCGTCTGCTGCTGGCCCTCCCACAGGCTGGCCCAGGGCCAGATCGCCATGTCGGCGATGGAGTAGAAGTCTCCGGCGACGTATTCATTCTCCGCCAGCCGCCGGTCCAGCACGCCATAAAGACGGGCGACCTCGGTGCGGTAGCGATCCTTGGCATAGGGGATGTCCTGCGGCGGGTCGAAATATGGGGCGTATTTCAGGAAATGATGCGCCTGACCCGCCATCGGGCCGACGCCGCCCATCTGCCACATCAGCCATTCCTCAACCGCAATCCGCTGGCGCTCGGTCTGCCCATAGAACCGCCCGGTCTTGCGCGCCAGATACATCAGGATCGCGCCGCTTTCGAAAACCGAGATCGGTGCGCCGTCTGGGCCGTCGGGGTCGACGATGGCGGGCATCTTGTTGTTCGGGGCAATCTTGAGGAACTCGGGGTCGTACTGGTCGCCCTTGCCGATGTCGATTAGGTTGACGGTGTAGGGCAGACCCATCTCCTCGAGCGCGATGGAGATTTTCCAGCCATTCGGCGTGGGCCAGTAGTAAAGCTCGATCGGGTCCGCCATGTGTCCTCCGTGTCTCGGAAGGTGATCATGAGGCATTTGCGGCAAACGGCAAGGGGCAGGCCGCGCACCCGTTCAGGCTTGACGCAACGGGATGCGCGGCGTATGGGCAGCGCAGGAACCACGTGGCGATTTGTTACCGGATTGCGGGCCACGCTAAACAACACCGCTAAAAGGTCAGGATGAAAGCCCCCTTTCGCTTGACCGCGATTGGGTTTTTTTTTGCCCTCGGGTTCCGGGGCGGAAAGGGATGAGATGAGCGACAGCTGGAGCAAGCGCACCAAGGCCGTGCATGGTGGAATCCGCCGCAGTCAATACAAAGAGGTGAGCGAGGCGATCTTCCTGACACAGGGCTTCGTCTATGACACCGCCGAACAGGCCGAGGCGCGGTTCATCGAATCCGGGCCTGATGAGTTCATCTATGCCCGTTATGGCAACCCGACCGTATCGATGTTCGAGCAGCGCATCGCTGCGCTGGAAGGGGCCGAAGACGCCTTCGCCACCGCCTCGGGCATGGCAGCGGTGAACGGGGCACTGACCTCGATGCTCAAGGCCGGGGATCATGTGGTTTCGGCCAAGGCGCTGTTCGGGTCGTGCCTGTATATCCTGGAAAACATCCTTGGACGGTACGGGGTCGAGGTGACTTTCGTCGATGGCACCGATCTGGACCAGTGGAAGGCGGCGATCCGGCCCGACACCAAGGCGGTGTTCTTTGAATCCATGTCCAATCCGACGCTCGAGGTCGTCGACATCGAGGCCGTGGCCGAGTTGGCCCACGCGGTCGGGGCCACGGTGATCGTAGACAACGTGTTCTCGACCCCGGTCTTTTCCAAGGCGATCGCGCAGGGTGCCGATGTGGTGGTCTATTCGGCGACCAAGCATATCGACGGGCAGGGGCGTGCGCTGGGCGGGGTGATCCTTGGCAGTCGCGAGTTCATCCGCGGCACGGTGGAGCCCTACCTGAAGCATACCGGCGGCGCGCTGAGCCCCTTCAACGCGTGGATCATGCTCAAGGGGCTGGAAACGTTGGCGCTGCGGGTCAATGCGCAGGCCGAGACGGCGCAGAAGCTGGCCGAGACGCTGGAAGGGCACCCGGCGCTGGATCGGATCATGTATCCGGGTCTGAAATCTCATGCCCAAAACGCTCTGGTGCAGAGCCAGCTGGGGGGTAAGGGCGGCACGGTTCTGTCGCTGGACATCAAAGGGGGCAAGGACGCGGCCTTCCGGTTCCTGAACGCGCTGACGATCCCGGTGATCTCGAACAATCTGGGCGACGCCAAGTCCATCGCTACCCATCCAGCGACGACCACGCACCAGCGGCTGAGCGAAGCCCAGAAAGACGAATTGGGCATCACGCCCGGTTTGATCCGCTTTTCCGTCGGGCTCGAGGATGCCGACGATCTGCTGGCGGATATACGACACGCATTGTCGGCTGCTGCGGACTAATGGCGCAATTGGGCGGGTGAACACATCGGCATCGGCGAAAGGCAGATCGGGACAAGGGCGCAATCCGTTCGGAAACGGCGGTTTTAAGATGGTTTTTTCAATCCGGGCTGCTATCTCAACCGTATTGGGTTAGACTGAGGCTTTCGCCGTGGTCACAGATGACCTGACGACACACTGAGGATATGCAGCCGATGAACATTCATTCGCGCGACATTGACGAAAAACCTGATCGGGACGCGGCCGCCGAGGCTCTCAAGGTCCTGCGGAAATGGGCAAAAGGCGCAAGCTCGGCCGAGATTAGCCAGCTTGATCCGGCGGTGGCGCGCCTGGTGCCTGGGTTGATGCCGGAAAACTACCCTGCGATGTCGCGTGAATATCCCGACGACTTTAAGGTCGACGACGCCTACAAATCTGCTTTGCCCGACCTTCAGAACGGTCCGTCCAGCCTGATCCGTGGTGCCAAACAGCAGATCCAGCATGTGGGCATCTCGAATTTCCGCCTGCCGATCCGGTTCCACAGCAAGAACGGCCCTGACCTGACGCTGGAGACCTCGGTCACCGGCACCGTCAGCCTCGAGGCCGACAAAAAGGGCATCAACATGTCCCGGATCATGCGGTCCTTCTACAAACATTCCGAGCGTACGTTCAGTTTCGAGGTGATGGAGGCCGCGCTGAGCGATTACCTGACCGATCTCGACAGCTTCGACGCGCGGCTGCAGATGCGCTTTTCCTACCCCGAACGGGTCAAGAGCCTGCGGTCGGGGCTGGAGGGATATCAGTATTATGACATCGCGCTAGAATTGGTTGAACAGGGCGGGGTCCGTCAAAAGATCATGCATCTGGACTATGTCTATTCTTCGACATGCCCGTGTTCGCTGGAACTCAGCGAACACGCCCGATCGGTGCGGGGGCAGTTGGCAACGCCGCATTCGCAACGGTCGGTGGCGCGGATCTCGGTCGAGGTCGACAGTGACGCCGATTGCCTTTGGTTCGAGGACCTGATCGCCTTGTGCCGCCGGGCCGTGCCCACCGAAACCCAGGTGATGGTCAAGCGCGAGGATGAACAGGCCTTTGCCGAACTGAATGCCGCCAATCCGATTTTCGTCGAAGATGCCGCGCGTTTGTTTTGCGCTGAGCTTCTGGCCGATCACCATATCGGTGACTTCCGCGTGATCGCCAGCCACCAGGAAAGCCTGCACAGCCATGACGCGGTCTCGATCCTGACCGAAGGGCCGACTTTCGCCGCATCCAGCCTGGACCCGCGCCTGTTCTCGACGCTGTTCCACGTGGGATGATCGGCGCAAGCTGCTGAAAAAATGCGCAGGATCTGTCGGTTCAGCGCCTTTTCGCCGCATCGCAGCAAATTTTGCTGCGCGTGCGGCATTTATGCGATACGATTCTTGTGAATGCAGCATCGGCGCATCCGCACGGGTGGGTGTGCCATCCCGAAAGGAAGCCGAGACGTGCATCGCCTTGGACTGCACCCCGCCTCTGATCGCCCGATGGTTCGGTGTGGCAAGGGTTTTGCCCCTCAGGTTTCCGGCTGCTTCGCATTTACAGGAGAGACATGTAATGAATCCGATTGCCCATCAGCTTGAGCTTCAAGCCGCTGCCATGCGCCTAGCGGGCCATGCCGTTGCCAGCCAGTTGAAACTTATGGAAATCGTAGCTCGTTCGGCATTCGAACTGCCCTTGGCGCCGTTTGGCGTGCCAAGTGCAGGGACCAAGGCGACCGCGGCCGCACCGGCCAAGCGCCCCGCCCCGAAGCCTGTTCGCAAAGCGAAACCCGCAGCTAGTCCCAAGTCTGCCGCCAAAGTGGCCAAGCCCAAGCTGGCAGCTAAAGCCACCGCAGCGCAGGCGAAGCCCGCCGCGAAGCCGGCACCCGCGCGAAAGGCGGCCAAGCCATCGGTGGTGGCGACGCCGAAAGCCGCTGCTTCAAAAGCCACGACTCCCGCCATCGCGCCGAAAACCGACGCCGGGGCCAAGGTTTCCGAGCGGAACGCAGCGCCCAAAAGTGCGGTCTCGGAACCGGCTCGGCCTCAAAAGGTTACCGCGAAACCGGCATCGAACGTTCAGTCGAACAAGGTGCCCGCGCCGGTAGAGGTCGCCGCCCCGACCAAGCCGGTTGCCGCGACCGCCAAGCCTACGCCACGCCGGACCCGGGCGCCGTCCAAGCCGCCGGCGATGCCGGAGCCAAAGGTCACAAACACGGACTGATCTTTCTCCGCTTGCTTGACAGTTCCGGGCGGGCGCGCCAACCCTGCGCCTCATGATTGATCTTCGCCCTGTCGGATATGTGATTGGATTGCTGGTCGCCATTCTCGGGGCGACCATGGCTCTGCCCATGCTTGCCGACGTCATCGAAGGCCGTGGCGAATGGACCGTTTTCTTTGAAAGCGGCGTCATCACGATTCTGACCGGGGTCGTTCTGGCAATGAGCTGCGCGAACGGCGTAGGTGAGGGGTTAACGATCCGCCAGACCTTTCTTCTGACCACGGCGGTTTGGGTCGCGCTGCCTGTGTTCGGCGCGATCCCCTTCATCTTCGGCGCGACCGAGCTGCGCTTCGTCGATGCCTATTTCGAGGCGATGTCCGGCCTGACCACCACCGGATCGACGGTCATTTCCGGGCTGGACGACCTGCCGCGCGGTTTGCTGCTGTGGCGTGGAATCCTGCAATGGTTGGGTGGGATCGGCATCATTGTCGTGGCCATGGTCTTCCTGCCCGAGCTCAAGGTCGGCGGTATGCAGATTTTCCGCTCGGAAGGGTTCGAGACCATGGGGAAGATCCTGCCCCGCGCGCAGGAGATCGCGGGCCAGATTTCCCTGATCTACGTCTTTCTGACCTTTGTCTGTGGCCTTGTTTATGCCGGGCTGGGGATGAGTTTCTTTGACGCGCTGGTGCATGCGCTGACGACGATTTCGACCGGCGGATTTTCGAACTATGACGCGTCTTTTGGCACCTTTTCGGGGCCTGCAGAATATGCGGCATCCGTTTTCATGATCCTCGCAGCGCTGCCCTTCGTGCGCTATGTGCAATTCGTTAACGGCCGGACCACTTCCTTGTGGGAGGACAGTCAGATCCGCGTGTTCCTGGCCACGATCGCCGTGCTGGTGATGGTTATGGCGGTTTTCCTGACCTCGGTCTTTCCGCATCATTGGGAACAGGCGGTGCGCGAGTCGCTGTTCAACATCACCTCGATTATTTCCGGAACCGGCTATGCCAGCGTCGATTACATGGCCTGGGGCAGTTTTCCGATCATGATGTTCTTCATGATCGGGCTGATCGGCGGGTGTGCGGGCTCGACGGCCTGTTCGATCAAGGTGTTCCGGTATCAGTTGCTGTTTGCCTCGATCAAGGCGCAGATTCAGCGCATCCGGTCACCGCATGGGGTGTTCATCCCCAAATATGACGGCCGCCCGATCAGCCGCGACGTGCTGACCTCGGTCATGAGCTTTTTCATGTTCTTCGCCCTGTCGCTGGGCGGGCTGTCGTGGGCACTGGCCCTGACCGGGTTGGATTTCATCACCGCCGTCTCGGGCGCGGCCACGGCGTTGGCCAATGTCGGCCCCGGTCTGGGCGATCAGATCGGCCCGGCCGGAAACTTTTCCGGGTTGAACGACACGGCCAAGTGGCTGCTGACCTTCGGCATGCTCACCGGGCGGCTGGAGTTGATGGCCGTCTATGTCCTGTTCACCATAAGGTTCTGGAGAGGCTGATGAAAAGACCGCTGGGCGCGCAGATTTCCCACATGCTCAGGGATCGGGGGGTCGAGGTCATCTTCGGCATCCCCGGCGTGCACAATCAGGAAATGTATCGCGGGATCGAAGAGGCAGGTATTGCCCATGTCCTGGCCCGGCACGAACAGGGCGCGGGGTTCATGGCCGACGGTTACGCACGCGCCACGGGCAAGCCGGGCGTGGCCTATGTGATCACAGGGCCGGGCCTGTGCAATATCCTGACGCCGATGGGGCAGGGGTACACGGACTCGGTGCCGATGCTTGTTTTGTCCTCGTGCCTGGACGAGTCCCAAGCCCAGCGGGGCCAGTTGCACCAGATGAAGGATCAGCGCGCCGCTGCGGGCTGCGTGGCCGACTGGTCGTGCCAGGCCAACGACGCGCAAGCGGTTTATGGCCTGATCGAGCGCGCCTTCGAGGAATTCGCGCTTCAGCGTCCGCGTCCCAAGCATATCCAAGTGCCGATCGGCCGGCTCGAGGCCGAGGCCGATCCTGCGCCTTTTCCCAACCAGGACGCGCAACGGGTGCGCGCGCTGGCGCCCGACATCGCCCCGGTCCTGTCGCTGCTGAACATCGCGCGCCGGCCTTTGTTCATTTTGGGAGGCGGAGCCCGGTCGAACCTGTGGCGCCAGATCCTGATCAATCTGGGCGCGGCCTGTTTCACCACCTATGCCGGGCGGGGGCTGGTCGGCACGGGATACGCGCTGGATTTCGGCGCCATGCTGCCGCGTCCGGGCAGCGCCGAGGTCATCGGGTCCGCCGACCTAGTGATCGCAGTTGGGGCCGAGTTGGGAGAGGTGGATCTGTGGCGCGACGACCTGGGCCACAAGGCAACGCTGGTGCGGGTCGATCTGGACCCCGAGGTGCTGTCGGATCGCCACCGGGCCGCGGTCAAGCTGCAGGCCGATGCCGAGAGCTTTGCGCTGGCCCTGTGGGCGGCCACCGAAGCCGCCAAGCCCGCAACCGGCTGGAGCCCCGATGAGGTGGCCGAGGCGCGCGCGCGCTGGCGGGCCGAGGTCGATGCCGAGCGCCCGGGTATCGTGCCCGTGGCCGATGCCCTGCGCGCGGCGATGCCAGCCGACACGATGATCTATTCCGACATGACCCAGTTCGCCTATGCCGCGAAAGAGGTCTGGGACATGGCCTTTCCCCACCACTGGCATCATCCGACCGGGTTCGGCACCCTGGGCTATGCCCTGCCGGCGGCGATCGGTGGTGCGGTGGCGCGGCGCGGCAAGCCGACCGCCGTGATCGCGGGGGATTACGGTTTTCACTACACGATGCAGGAACTGGGCGTCGCAGTAGAGCTGGGTCTGTCGCTGCCGATCATCCTGTGGGACAACGGCAAGCTGAAAGAGATCGAGGACAGCATGGTCAGCAGCCAGATCGCCCCCAACGCCGTGGTGGCGCACAACCCCGATTTCTGCAAACTGGCCGAGGCATTCGGTGCCTTGTCAGCGGCCCCTGCGTCACTGTCCGACATGCAAAATGCGGTGCGGACGGCCTTTGAGGCGCCGCGGCCCACGCTGATACATGTGACGCCCGAAATCCTGAACGGTTGATCGCAAAAGGCGCCGCATGGAACTGCGGCGCCCTCGGTCGGTTCACAAGGCCCGGATCAGTCCCAGCAATTCACCAGGACCGTCATACCGATTGCCCGACGGTTCAGTTCGTCCGGCGAGACCTGTCCGGTTTCCTGCGCGGTTTGGGCCGTGGCACCTGCTTTTGACAGAAGGTCATGCAGGTGGTCGGCGGCGGCCGCCAGGCTGACATCGCGTGGCAGGGTGCGGCCTTCGGTCCGGGTGGGCAGCAACATGCCCACGACATTGCCGTGATCGTCAAAGACCGGCCCGCCGGCGTCCCCCGGTTGCGCCGCAAGGTTCAGGCGGGTCACGCCGGTTTCGCCGTTCAGCCCGCGGATGTCTGCGACCTTGCCAAAGGTCAGCGTCGGGGCACCCAGCGCGCCTTCGTAGGAATACCCGGCCACGGCTACTTCGGACTGCAGCCGCGGAGGTGCGTCGTTCAGGGCCGCCACGGCCATCGGCGCAAGATTGCGAGCCGGTCGCAGCACCGCCGCACCAAGATCCGGGTCGCTGTGGGCCAACTCCAGGTCCTGATCGTCATCCAGGGTGATGCGGCTGCAGTTCTGGACGGCCTCGGCTACGGTCAGGACCAGCCCGCTCGGGTCGGCAAAGAAGCCCGACCGTGACAGGCGCGGCTTGCGGATGCGCAGGCCCGACATCAGATCGACGCTCTGGCTGGCCGTTGCACCGGCGGACGAGTCCAGCACTGCGTCGAGCGGGGCAAAGCTGTTGGTCATGACGGACAGAACGCGGGTGCGGCGGGCCTCGTCCCCCTCGGGCCAGACCAGGGTGAAACCCTTGATCCGGCCATCCTTCAACTCGGCCTGGGTATGGGACACGATCCCTTTGCCCCGACCTTCGATCGAGAAGCGGTTTCGACTGATCTCGCGCGGGCCGTTCAGGGGGACGATTTCCAGCGACTGCATCACCTCGTAGAGGGCACGCAGGGTGTTGTTGTCGCCCTTTTGGCTGATCAACAGAACGCGGGCGTCCAGATCGCCCTTCGGGTTGAAATGGGCGAATGGAGCCTCGTACCGGTCAAAGGCCACGACACCCAGCGGCAGGTCCATCGAGATCCCGGCGCGGTCATCGACATGGCGCTGCATGCCAACGCTGATGAGCGGTGCGTTGTAGTCATCCATCAGCACCTTGCGCTGTGCGGTGGTCAGAACGCCGGTAGGCTCGAACCCGTTGAACCGCTGCCAGTCGGCCATCGACCGGCGGGTGCCCTGTCCGAATGCGCCGTCGATCGTGGCGTTGTAAAAGCCCGCGGCCTGCAGGGCGGTCTGCAGGTCTTTGCGCTCCTGCGCGCTCAGCCGCCGTTCGGACTGCAGAGCCTGGGCGCGGGTTTCGTCCGACGGTTGCTGGGTCAGGCTGGTCTGGGGCTGTTCGGGTTCGGGCTGGACGGGGGCCGTGATGGCGCCCCGGTTCAGGACATTCGCGCCGATGGGCCAGAACTGCTGTCCCAGCGCGGAGGAAAAGGTGATGAAACTGTCCGACGGGATCTGACGCTCGGCCCGATAGACGCGCAGTACCTGTTCGGCATCTGCACGAAGATAGGGGCCGATGACGATGGCGTACCAGCCGCTGTTCAGGCGAAACCCGTTCACGTCGGGTAGATCGCTGGCATAGGCCTGGGCGCGCTCCTGCGCCTCGCGCAGCGAGGGCTGCGCCTCGATCTGCACCCAGACGCCGGGGTCGGTGCCTTGCTGAGCGATCGCGGCCCGCAGACCGAAGGAAATCGTGAAAATAAATGCAACTAGAATACGTGTCATTTTCTGCCCGTTGGTGCGGTGTCTTGGTCAAGGAACAGGTTACGCGATTCACCAGGGCGAAAGCCATGGCCCGGCCACGGGGAATTTCCAGTGTGGCGGCACAGTGACAGCCAGCGGCCATTGGCCCGTTGACGCCCTTTGGCCCCTTGCATAGGAAGGGCCAAACCGACCGGAACCGGGCACATCCGCGCCCAAAGGGAATGTCATGACCGAACCGTCAAGCGCACCACGTTCATTTCAGGAAATCATCCTGCGGCTTCAAAACTACTGGGCCTCGAAGGGCTGCGCCATCCTGCAGCCCTACGACATGGAGGTCGGCGCCGGCACCTTCCACCCTGCAACCACATTGCGCGCACTTGGCGCCAAGCCCTGGGCTGCGGCCTATGTGCAGCCCTCGCGCCGCCCGACCGACGGCCGCTATGGCGAAAACCCCAACCGTCTGCAGCATTATTACCAGTACCAGGTGCTGATCAAACCCAGCCCGCCGGACCTTCAGGAGCTGTATCTGGGCAGCCTTCAGGCCATCGGCATCGACATGGACCTGCATGACATCCGATTTGTCGAGGATGACTGGGAAAGCCCCACCTTGGGCGCATGGGGCCTGGGCTGGGAGGTCTGGTGTGACGGGATGGAAGTCAGCCAGTTCACCTATTTCCAGCAGGTCGGCGGCCATGACTGCGCGCCGGTCTCAGGCGAATTGACCTATGGGCTGGAACGGCTGGCGATGTATGTGCTGGGCATCGATCACGTGATGGACATGCCCTTCAACGATCCACAATCGCCGATCCCGCTGACCTATGGCGACATCTTCAAGCAGACCGAGGAAGAATACGCCCGCTGGAATTTCGACGTGGCCAATACCGAGGTTCTGCTGCGCCATTTCGAAGAGGCCGAGGCCGAGTGCGCTGCGATCCTGAGCCAGGAGCATGCGGACCCCAAGACGGGCAAGCGCATCATCATGGCGCATCCCGCCTATGACCAGTGCATCAAGGCCAGCCACATCTTCAACCTTCTGGACGCGCGCGGCGTGATCTCGGTGACGGAACGGCAGGCCTATATCGGGCGGGTGCGGGCGCTGGCCAAGCAATGCGCCGATGCCTTCGTGCAGACCGAGGCGGCCGGGTACCAGGCCTGATGGGCCGCTCAGGCCAATCCCGGCAGCAGGGTCTTCAGGCCGTCCGCGATCATGCCGACCGCGATGGCCGACAGGATCATGCCCATCAGACGGCTCATGATGACGCGGGCGTTGTCCGACAGGCGCCGGCCGAGGGCCGCGGCATTCCAGAACGTGACCAGCAACAGCAGCGTCACGCCCAAAAACACCCCGGCATAAAGCATGGCATCGGCAACGTTGCTGACATGATGGGCAAACAGGATGACCGTGGTGATGGTGCCGGGCCCCACGAGAATGGGAAAGGTCAGCGGATAGAAGGCGACAGTCTCGGGCGCCGGGTAGGCCTGTTTTTCGCTGTCCGTCCCGTGATGCGCGCTGGTTTCGCCACCGTTCAGCATGTTCAGCCCGAACAGCAGAACCACCAGGCCGCCAGCGACCCGCAGATCATTGACGCTGATCCCGAACAGCCCCAGAATATGATTGCCGAGGATGGCGAAAAGACCCCCGAGAACAAGGCAGTACACGGCGGTCTTGACCGCAACCTTGCGCTGGTCGCCCAGGTCCAGGCCCTCGGTCACGGTCAGGAAAACGGGCAGGTTGGTGATCGGGTTCATGATCGCAAACAGCGCGCCGAAAAATCCGGTGGCCAGTGTCAGATCCATGCAAATAGCCTTACGAAATCAGGTTCAGGTTCCGACACTGTCTCATTTTCGGACGACTTGAAAGACGCTGCGTGAACAGGAGGCGTGATCTATGACCGGAAAGCTGCTGGCAATTCTCATTGTGATCTGCGCGGTGATGGCGGGCGTGGCCATGTATTACCTGCAGGTCTACGGGTACTACTACACCGTCACGCCGACCCCCGGCCGGGATGTCGTTCTGACCGACCGGCAAAGCGGCGCGACGGTGCCCATTTCCTATGACGGGTTTCAAGCCATCGACGCCGACAGCTCTCCGATCCGGTACCGGGCCTGTTTCACGACGGATCTGACACCGGATCAACTGGCCCAGCAGTTCGAACCCGCCGAAAAGGCCGAGCCGCTGACGGCACCGGGCTGGTTCGACTGCTACGACGCCGAGGCGTTGGGAAAGGCGCTGGCAAGCGGTTCGGCCCGCGCGTTCATCGGCGTCAAGAACATCCACTATGGCGTGGACCGGGTGGTTGCGGTCACCCAGGACGGGCGCGGCTTTGCCTGGCACGTCCTGAACAACTGCGGCGAAAAGGCCTATGACGGCACCGTGGTCGGCGAGGAATGTCCGCCCCGCCCGGAAAGCTGAGCGGCAGGATGGGGTTCACCTTGGATATTCCCGGTTTCGTGACGGCAACACTGGGTTTTGCAGTCTACCTGATGGGCGCCGAGATCAACGCCCGCGCCGAGGTTCTGCGTCGGTTCAACATTCCCGAACCTGTGACCGGAGGCCTGCTGGCCTCACTGGTGGTTCTGGCGCTGTATTTGCTGTTCGGGATCGAACTGGAGTTCGACCTGACCGCGCGGGATTTCCTGCTGGTGCTGTTCTTTGCCGGGATCGGCCTGAACGCCCGGCTGTCCGACCTGATCGCAGGCGGAAAGCCCTTGCTGCTACTGCTGATCCTCACGCTGCTGACGATCGTGGCGCAGAACCTGATCGGCGCGGCGGGGGCGGCGGCCTTTGGCTATCCGGCGCAGTCCGGCGTTCTGTTCGGGTCGGCCGCCCTGATCGGCGGCCATGGCACTGCCATCGCTTGGGCGCCCGAGGTCGCGCAGGCCACCGGGCTTGAGGGCGCGACCGAGCTGGGGGTGGCCGTTGCGACCCTCGGGCTTGTTCTGGCCGCGCTGGTCGGTGGCCCCATCGCGCGTCTGTTGATCGAAGGGCGCGACCTGTCGCCAAACCGCCCGGACGAGGAACACACGATCGGCTTGCCCGACGAACCGTCAGACGCTGCCGCGAAGATCGACCACCTGACGGTGATGCGGGTGCTGCTGTACCTGAACATGGCCATCATCGCGGGCTATGCTCTGTCCGAGGTGATCCTGGCCGCGGGTTTGAAACTGCCGTTGTTCGTGCCGTGCCTGATCATGGGCATCGTGATCGGCAACCTGCGTCCGCTGCTGGCCCCGCGCGCTGCGCCTGTGTCGCGCACGCCGTCGCTGGCGCTGATTTCGGAGTTTGCGCTGGGCGCGTTTCTGGCCATGTCGCTGATGAGCCTGCAGCTGTGGACCATCGCAGATTTGGGCCTGTCGATCGTGGTGATCATGACGGCGCAAACGTTGTTTGCAGTGGCTTTCGTGATCTGGGTTCTGTTCCCAGTCATGGGCGCCAACTACCGCGCGGCCGTGCTGGCGGCGGGGTTTGGCGGCTTCGCGCTGGGCGCGACACCGACCGCAATTGCCAATATGACCGCCGTAACCAAGCGATACGGGCCTTCGCCTATTGCCTTTATCGTGCTCCCCCTTGTATCCGCATTCTTCGTGGATATCGCCAATGCCATCGTCATCCAGACGATCGTCAATTTCTAAGGATCGAAAATGCCCGACCTGCTGATCGAACTGTTTTCCGAGGAAATCCCCGCGCGCATGCAGACCCGCGCCGGCGAGGATCTGAAAAAACGGATCACCGACGGTCTGGTAGAGGCCGGTCTGACCTATGCCCACGCCCACGCCCTGACCACGCCGCGCCGCCTGACGCTGGCGGTCGAGGGGCTGCTGGCCGAAAGCCCCACCATCCGCGAGGAGCGCAAGGGCCCCAAGGTTGGCGCGCCGGACAAGGCCATCGAAGGCTTCCTACGTGGCGCGGGGATCAGCCGCGACCAATTGGAAGAGCGCGAGACGCCCAAGGGCGCGGTCTATTTTGCCACCATCGAGAAATCGGGTCGCCCGGCGGCCGAGATCGTGGCCGAGGTTTTGGCCGACACGATCCGAAACTTCCCCTGGCCCAAGTCGATGCGCTGGGGCAGTTCCTCGCTGCGCTGGGTGCGCCCGCTGCATTCGATCCTGTGCATCCTCAGCGATGAAGGCGGTGCACAGGTCGTGCCGATGGAGATTGGCGGGATCACGACCGGTGACACCACCGAGGGCCACCGCTTCATGGCGCCCGGCCGGTTTGCCGTGACCGGGTTCGAGGATTACGCCGCCAAGCTGAAGCGCGCGTTTGTCGTGCTGTCGCCCGAGGAACGGGCCGAGCACATCTGGAACGACGCACAGAATCTGGCCTTTGCTGCCGGTCTGGAGGTGGTCGAGGACAAGGGCCTGCTGGCCGAGGTAGCCGGGCTGGTCGAATGGCCGGTGGTGCTGATGGGGCAGATCGACGATGAATTCCTCGACCTGCCGCCCGAGGTGCTGCAGACCTCGATGAAAGAGCACCAGAAATTCTTCTCGGTCCGCAATCCCAAGACGGGGCGGATCGAGCGGTTCATCACCGTCGCCAACCGCGAGACCAGCGACAATGGCGCGACCATTCTGGCCGGAAACCAGAAGGTGCTGTCGGCCCGTCTGGCCGATGCAAAATTCTTTTGGGAAAATGATCTGCGCGTTGCCAAGGCAGACATCACGCAATGGACCCGCGCGCTTGAGAACGTGACCTTCCACAACAAGCTGGGCACCCAGGCCCAGCGGATCGACCGCATTGCCGCGCTGGCCCGCGAACTGGCCCCGGTGACGGGTGCCGACCCTGATCAGGCTGAAAAGGCCGCGCGGCTGGCCAAGGCCGATCTGAGTTCTGAAATGGTGTATGAATTCCCCGAACTTCAGGGGCTTATGGGCCGCTATTACATCGAGGCCGCCGGTGAAGACGCCGCCGTGGCCGCCGTGGCGCAGGAGCATTACTCCCCGCTGGGCCCGTCGGATGATGTTCCGGCGGCACCGCTGTCGATGACCGTGGCGCTGGCCGACAAGCTGGACACGCTGACCGGGTTCTGGGCGATTAATGAAAAGCCCACCGGCTCGAAAGACCCGTTCGCGCTGCGCCGCGCGGCGCTGGGGGTGATCCGGTTGATCCTAGAGAACGATCTGAGGCTGGATTTGAAAGAGGCCTGTGTCTGGGCCTACTTCCCGCACGCTCTCAAGCGTGACACCTCGGCCGGTGAAACCATCGAGGAAAAGCGCGCGGAATACGCTCGGATCATGGGAGTCGAGGTCGACAAACTGCATGATCTGGGGATCGAGGCATTGGCGTCGATGATTGCCGAGCGTGGAATTCTCGGTACGTTGTGGGACACGCTGAATGACCGGAACTCCAGCTTCCGCGAAGATGCGGTGATCCTGGAAGATTTGCTTACCTTCGTCCACGACCGGCTCAAGGTCTTTCTGCGTGACGAAGGCATACGCCACGACGTGATCGACGCCTGTATCGCGATGGACGGTAATGATGACATCAACCTGCTGGTTAAACGCGCCCGCGCGTTGAATGTGGTGATCGCGACCGAGGATGGAGAGAATCTCGTGCAGGGATTCAAACGCGCCAACAACATCCTGACCCAGGCCGAGGAAAAGGACGGCGTGGAATATTCCTTCGGGGCCGATCCGAAATTTGCTGAAACCGACAGCGAAAAGGCCCTGTTCACCGCGCTGGAGGAGGCGCAGGCCAAGATCGCGCCGGCACTCGAGGCCGAGGATTTCCCGGCGGCGATGGCAGCGATGGCCGCGCTGCGCGGGCCAATCGACGCATTCTTCGAGGACGTTCAGGTCAATTCCGACAATGCCGTGCTGCGCCGCAACCGCTTGAACCTTCTCAGCCAGATCCGCCAGATCTGTTCCAGCGTCGCGGACCTGACGAAGATCGAAGGCTGAGGCCCACGGGCGCGCCGCGGCGCGCCCACTCGGCCCTTGCGCGACCGGCGCAGGCGCTTATGCTGCGGAGAAACCAAAAGGTGCCGCAGTGCAGAATAATCCACATACAACGCTTGTCACACCCGATGCGCCCATCGCCGCGAATACGCATGGCGGGCGGGCGAAATGCCTGCAACGCTTGGTGCGGCTGAACCTGCCAGTGCCGCGCACCGTGGCGCTGTCTTTCGACGCCGTCCAGCGGATCGCCGATGGCGAGGTGCCCGACATCGAGGCGGTGCTGGAACAATTCGATGCTTCGGCGCTGCTGTGCGTCCGGCCCAGTTCCGAGGACCCCGATTGGGGTGGGCCGGGCGCGGTGTTGAACATCGGCATGAACGACGCGCGCTATGTAGAGCTGTCCGACAAGATGGGGGCCGAGGCCGCCGCCGCCCTGTATCTGCGGTTCGTGCAAAGCTATGCGATCCACGTCGCTCGGCTGGATCCGGATGTGTTCGACGATATCGAGGGCGACGGCCGCAGCGGGCTGCGCCAGACCCTGCGCGCCTACGAGGACGAGACCGACGAGGAGTTCCCACAGGACCGTGGCGAGCAGCTGATCGGGGTGCTGCGCTCGATGGCGCGGGCGTGGGACGGAACGTCGGCACGATTGCTGCGTCAGGCCAAGGGGGCGCCGGCCGATGCCGGGCTGGGTCTGGTGATCCAGGAGATGATTCCGGGCGTCGGGCAGGGCGAGTGCGGCTCGGGTGTTCTGCAACTGGTCGACCCCACGACGGGTCTGCCGCAGATCACGGGCCGCTATCTGAGCCAGAGCCAGGGCCGCGACGCGCTGGGCGACGGCGTTTCCGCACTTTATCTGGAAAAGGACCCCCGCGGACCGTCGCTCGAGGATGTGGCGCCGCAAGCCTTTGCCGACCTCAAGGCACATGCCGCGTTGATGCGCAAAAAGCTGCGCGAGGAAATGCAGGTTGAATTCGTGATCGAGAACGGCAAGGTGCATATTCTGGACGGCGTGCGCGTACCGCGCAGCGCCCGCGCCGCGATG